>CAZWVG010000101.1:5107-17666 GCA_964637355.1 uncultured Gemmatimonadaceae bacterium | reverse complement strand
GCGTTCACGCCGACCCACGTCCTCGCCGCCGCGATCGCCGCGCGCGCGAGTCATCGCCTGAGTCCGCGCATTTCGGGGGTGCGTCACCTCGGCGCGCATCTCGACGTCGCCGAGTTGCGCATTCACTCCTCGAGCGCGCTGGCAGGACACAGCATCCGCGAATCGAACGTGCGCTCGCGCACCGGCGCCACGATCGTCGGACTGTGGCTCGAGGGACAGTTCGTCAGCCAGCCCAATCTCGACACGCGACTTGGGGTCGGAACGATCATCGTGGCGGTGGGGAGTGACGAGGGAATCGCCCGCCTCGGTGCGCTCGCGATGCCGGTGCATCGGGAAGGAAAGCTGATGGTCATCGGGAACACGATGATAGGCCAGAAGGCCGCCGAGATCTTGCGGCTGGCGGACGAGGAGGTGCTCGTGATCGATGAGGAGGCGGGGGAAGGGGTGGACATCGTTGGCGACCCGCTCGATCCCGACGTCCTCGCCCGCGCGGGAGCCGGCGAGGCGCGCGCCGTCGTCCTCGCACTCGAGTCGGACAGCGCCACGCTCTTCGCTGCCGCTCTGGTCCGCAGCCTCGCGCAGGAAGTCCTCGTGGTGGCGGCCGCGAGCCGCGCCGAGAACGTGGCGCGCATCCACCGCGCCGGTGCCGACTTCGCCCTCTCCATCGGGCAGGTGGCCGGCCAACTCCTCGCCTTTCACCTCCTGGGGCAGGAATCGGTCTCGCTGGAAGCCGAGCTCAAACTGGTGGCAACATCGCCGGGAATCCTCGTCGGGCAGCCGCTCGCCACGCGTCTCATTCGCGAGCGCACCGGGTGCTCGGTCGCGGCGGTCGAACGCGACGACATTGTCCACGTGGAGTTCGACGGTTCGTTCCGGCTCGAGGCCAACGACGTCGTCTACCTGTGCGGCACCTCGGCAACGCTCACGCGCTACTTCCGCGAGTTCCCCGGGACGAAGACGCTGACGCGCAGCCAGGGCG
Organism: uncultured Gemmatimonadaceae bacterium; assembly: GCA_964637355.1. GTDB lineage: Bacteria > Gemmatimonadota > Gemmatimonadetes > Gemmatimonadales > Gemmatimonadaceae > SCN-70-22. The sequence goes on along the minus strand of CAZWVG010000101.1, from coordinate 16,687 downwards.
GAGATTCGCTCGCCTGGATGACCGAAGAGCGGGCCGTGAGTGACGCACGCCGGGCGAACACGGGCGCGCCGACACCAGGCCGTTAGTCTGTCCGCATCGCGACGAGCGGATCGACCCGCGTGGCGCGTCGCGCGGGCACCAGGCAGGCGGTCATCGCCGCGGCGAGCATCAGTGCGAGCGTGGTGAGGAGGACGCGAGGGTCGGCAGGTGCGATGCCGTAGAGCGAGGCGCGCAGGACTCCGCCGGCGGCGAGCGCTCCCATGGCACCGGCCACGAGCCCTACCACCGGAAAGGTGAGACCATCGCGGAACACGAGTCCGACGACGCTGCGCGCCGGTGCCCCGAGCGCGAGGCGGATTCCCATCTCGCGGGTGCGCTGCGTCACGGCAAAGGCGACCACGGCGTATATCCCGCTGACCGCGAGCCCCAGCGCGAGCAGGGCAAAGCCACCGTAGAAGCCGGCGTCGAAGCGCTGTCGCGCCCACGAATCGCCAATCAACGATTGCAGGCTCGCGACCTCGGTCACCGGGGTGTCGGGATCGATCTCCCGCACGACTTCGCGAACGGAGGGGAGGAGTGACAGTGGATCGGGAGCGGTGCGGACGAAGTAGCGCCGCCAGCCGTAGGTGAACTGCGCATACGGCGTGTAGAACGACCGGAGATTGGGCTCGGCGTCGAGCGGCTCGTACATCACGTCGCCCACGATCCCGACGATCTCCACGCTCGCCCCCGCGCCGTCGTACGGGCCGCTCCCGAACCATACGCGCTGTCCGATCGGATCCTGGTCCGGCCAGAACTCGCGTGCGGCACTCGCGCTGATGACGGCCACGCCAGGGTGCTGCGCGTCGTCGGTGGCGGCGAACGCGCGCCCCCGAAGGAGCGGGATGCCTAACGTGGCGAAGTGCGCCGGCGCGACGTAATGGCGCAGGACGGCCGGGGCGCGCGCCGGGTCCTGGTCGTCGCGTCCGGCGAAAAAGAGCGTCGAGCGCCCGGTCCCGCTCACCGGCGCCCCGCCGTCGACCGTGGCCGAGACCACACCGGGGAGCGTGGTGATCGACGCCAGCATGCGATCGATGTACGCCGGCGCGGCTGCCACCGGGACGCGCGCGTCGGCGGGGCGAATGAGGAACGTGAGTATGCGATCGCTGTCGACTCCAATGGCCACGTGCCGCATCCGATCGAACGACGCGATCATCAGGCCACCAGCGACACAGAGCATGACTGCGAGCGCGACTTCGGCCGTCACGATCACCGTGCGCGCGGAGATGCGACGCAACGACGTCCCCTGGGCCGACACGCCGCGCGCCCCGTCGTGGAGCCCTTCGTGCACATTCACCCGGAGTGCGAGCCGCGCCGGCGCGAACGCGATCAGTACGCCAGAGATCGCGGTCACCGCGAGCCCAAACAGCACGACGCTCCAGCTGAACGCCGGCGATGCAAATGGCGCAAGCGATCCGTAGAAGTTGCGCGCCCCCCAGAACTCGGTGGGTGAGCCGAGATGATGGGAGAGTGTGGTGGCGAGTGCCGTCCCGATCACGCCACCCGCAGCGACCGTTCGCCAGACCTGCCACGCATGCTGCGCGAAGAGTGCACGCGGCGTCGCCCCCAATGCGGCGCGCACCGCCCACTCCCCGCGTCGCGCCAGCGCGTCGCCGAGGAGGAGCGACGTGACATTCGCGCCGGCCAGCAGGTGCAACATCGCCATCGCCGCGAGGAGCAGGAGGAGCGCGGTGCGCGCCGCGGGATAGACGCGCGCGTCGTTGATGGTCCGCGCGAGCCCCGAGGGCGCGTCGCCATCCGCGGGAGCGGCGTTCGGATGCTCGCGATAGACTCGCGGGACGAGCGTCTGCAATTCGCGCGTCGCGTCGTCGCTCGAGCGCCCGGGTGAGAGCCGCGCAACTGCACTGATGAAATCCTGATCCGTGGTGAGATACTCGGGATAGGTCAGCCGCGGCGCCATCGCCGTCGGGAGCCAGAGCTGCGCGCGATCGGTCAGCCCGCGAAAGCCCTGCGGCATGACGCCGATGATCTCGTGCTGCGCGCCATTGATCGCGACCGTCGCGCCGACGATGTCGGGGCGCGCTCCAAAGCGGCGTTGCCAGAGGTCGTGTCCGATCAGCACGACCGCGTTCGGCTCGGCGGCCATGTTGTCGCGCTCGGAGATCGGACGCCCCATTGCCGGTCGAACGCCGAGTGTCGAGAAGTACGACGGCGACGCGAATTCGCCGCGCGTTTCCTCGGAGTTGTCGCCCCCCGTGAGGTACAGCTCCGTCCCGGTGTACCACGCCACCGACGAAAGAGTGGTGGCCGAGTCGGCCAGCGCCGTCACGCGTGCATGCGACCAGCGCGCCTCCCGGCGAGCGGTCGGGCCGTCGGCATGAGTGGTGTAGAGCATCACCAGCCGCGCCGCCTCGGCGAACGGCGGCGGACGCCAGAGCGCCGCCCGCGTCAGCGCGAAGGCGGCGGTCAGGACCGTGACGCTCACGGCGATCGTGCTGGCGACGCCAACGGACAGCGAGCGGGGAGCGCGACGGAACGACATGACGCTTGGATGCCGTCGGCGCGCGCCGTGTTTAGTGCCCCTCGTCTTGCACGCGGCTCAACTACCGCTTTCGCCGCACCGTCGTCGGGAATTCGGCGTGGAAGCAGACGCTCGCCATGTCGGCGATGCGCTCATCGAGGAAGGCGCGGGCGTCGGCGATGGCCTGGTTGTAGATCGTTGGCCCGAACTCGCTCACGACGAAGTCGAGCAGGAGCGTGGCCTTGAGGTCGCCGACTTCCTGGTCGAGGTTGTCGGCGATGTAATGGCGGAGCGCGGCGACGGCCTGCGCGCGCGCCTCTTCGGGAAGGGCGAGAGGTGGCATGCGACGATACTCGAGGAGAAAGCAGAACGCCGGCCCCAGGACGTGGGGCCGGCGTCATTCTATCACAGCGTCGCGCCGAACGACTCAACTCCTCTCAACCACGCTCCCAGAACGGGGGCGGCTCGATCCCCAGCGAGCGCAGATAGACGTATCCCTGTCCGCGGTGATGAATCTCGTTGTCGACCACGTAGAGGAGGAGGTCGACGACCGGCATCGTCCACTGGCCGAAGGCCGTCTTGGTCTCCTGGAAGCGCTCCGGCGGGATCTCGGGGAACCTGGCGTCGATTTCGGCGGTCACCTTGTCCCACTGCGCCAGCACCTCCTCCTTTGTCGACGCGGCAGAGGCTTCGTACTTCCCCCAGTCGTCGGTGATGACGCCCGCGATCGTCGGCGTCGCCATCCCGAGCATCTCGTTGGCCAGCGCTCCAAACGAACGCATCCCCCCGATGGAGTGCGTGAACAGCTGGTCGGCCGGGAAGGCCTCGATGACACGACGCGTCACGCGGCGGTGCCCCTGCCAATGGGCGAGGAACTGCTGCGGGGTGATGACGACCTGGGAAGCAGCGGAAGAAGCGGACATGGCGGACCTCGCGGTGCGTAAGGACGAAGAAACGCGCCCGGGATTCGGGTTTTCTTCGGACCGCGATTTTACCGATTCCGAGACCGGCACGCAAGAGTCGCCCACGGATCATCCTTCGCCCTGACGCCCACGTTACACACACGCGCCGAGCGTGGGCCCGTGTGCGCGCACCGCGCGGTTCGGCCCTCTATTCCTGCTCGGCGAGGAGCGCCGCGGCCTCGGCGAACTGGAGCGATTCGACCCGGCTTCGGAGTCGCGAGAACGTCGCGTCGTCCATGCGGCTGCGGAGCTGCGGCGCCGCGGACTCGAACCGGTCCACGGCATCGAGGTCGTTTCGTCGAAGCGCTTCGAGTAGCGGAGCAAGATCGAGCGCACTCGCGGGTGCCTCCCGTGCATCCGCTCCGTCCGCCGGCGAGCTCGAAGCGGAGCGCGCGGTCTCCAGCGATCCTGTCTCGAACGCGTCCCTGGGAAAGGCACGCGCGACATTCGCGCGCATCTCGCGCAGCAGACCGTCGAGCTCGTGGGCGAGCTGTTTGGCCTCGACGCCATTCCCGGTGCGACACGCGGTTTCGGTTTTCGCGGCGAGTCGGTGGATCGCGACCATGCCGAGCGCACCCGCGCTCCCGCGCAGCTTGTGCACGCGGCGAGCGCACGGCTCGAACGAGGCAGGATCGGTGTTATCCCCGGGGAGCATGACCGACGGGTATTCCGCGAGCAACGCTTCGGCGAGCATGCGGAAGAGCGGGAGATCGTCGCCCACCGCAGCGCGCACGACCTCGGCATCGACCCCGGGGATCTCCGGCCATCCCCCCGTTGCCGTTGGTTTGTCCGCGCCGACAGCCACAAGGCGCGGCGCATCATCGCTGCTACCCTTGGGAGCGATCTCGCCGCGCACGTCGCCGCGCACGTCGCCGCGCACGTCGCTGTTCGATTCGGTGACTGGCGCGACGCGCTCCGACTCCCCGTCGCCATCGACCGGCAGGGGTTGCGCGAAGCGTTGGATGACCTGGATGAGTTCCGACGGATTGAACGGCTTCGTGACGAATGCGTTCATGCCGGACTCGAGGCTCCGATCGCGCTCACTCACCAGCGCGCCGGCAGTCAGGGCGATAATCGGAAGGTCGGCGAGCACGGGGACTTCGCGAATGCGACGCGTCGCATCGAGCCCGTCGAGCACCGGCATCTGGATGTCCATGAGGACGACATCGAATGCGCCCGGCGATTCGGTCACTCGCGTGACCGCCTGCAATCCGTCCACCGCGAGTGCCACATCGGCACCTTCGCGCTGGAGAATGCGACGCGCGACCTCGAGGTTCACGTCGCTGTCGTCCACCACCAGGATGCGCACGCCGCGCAGGCGCGACCCTTCAGCCGCGCTGTCTCGCACGTTGGCCGCGGCGACCATCTCTGGCGTCCCGCGTTGCATGAACACGTCGACGATGAAAGTGCTGCCGAAGCCCGGGGCGCTTTCCAGCCGAACGTCGCCCCCCATCATGTTGGCGAGTCGCTTCACGATGGAGAGTCCGAGCCCCGTACCGCCAAACCGGCGCGTGGTGGAATCGTCGGCTTGGGCAAACGGGGCAAAGAGGCGGGACTGAACCTCGGGCGCGATGCCGATCCCACTGTCGCGCACGGCGAATTGAAGTGAGACCGCATCTTCCGTCGCGTCAGTGACGCGCGCCGTCAGCATCACGCTCCCTTGCGCGGTGAATTTCATCGCGTTGGACAGGAGGTTGGTGAGGATCTGGTTCACGCGCGTGCTGTCGCCGACGACCGCGCTCGGAACATCGTCCGCGACATTCAGTGTGTAGTCGATTCCGCGCGCCTGCGCCTGCACCGCGGTCAGCTCCGACACCTCACGCAGGAGCTGTCGCAGGTTGAACGGCGCCGACTCCACCACCAGCTCGCCAGCCTCGATCTTCGAAAGGTCGAGGATGTCGTTGATGACGCCGAGCAACGACTTGCTCGCCAGGTTGATGCGCGCGAGCATCTCGGACTGATCGCCAGTGAGCGACGTGTGTCCGAGGAGGTACGAGAGCCCGATCACCGCGTTCAGCGGCGTACGGATCTCGTGGCTCATGTTCGCCAGGAACTGGCTCTTGGCGGCCGACGCCTGGTGGGCCCGAACGATCGCCTCTCGCATCGACTGCTCGGCCTCCTTCTGCCGGCTCACGTCGTGCGCAACGCCTAAGTATCCGAACAGGCGCCCCTCATGATCGTGCATCGCCGTCACGACGAGCGACACGGTGACGCGGCTGCCGTCTTTCCTTACGTAGGTCCACTCGCGGGGCTGGCGTAGCGTCGACGGCTCGATGAACACGGCGCCTCCCTCCACGCGCTTCCCGAGATCGCGCGAGAGCTGTTCCGCACGCGCCGCCACCTCATCAGCATCGTGAATGAGCACCGGTGTCACGCGCCCGACCAGTTCTTCGGCGCGATACCCGAGCAAGCGCTCGGCGCCCTGGTTGAACACCGTGATCGTGAGCGATGGATCGGTGGCGATGATCGACACTTCTGTCGCCGAGTCGAGCACCGAATTGAGCAGCGACGAGGCGGCCAGCGTCTCCAGTTCGGCGCGTTTCCGCTTGGTCACGTCGATGCTGACGCCGATCATCTTGCTCGGGCGACCGTCCTCATCGTGGATCAGGCGACCGGTGCAGCGCTGGTAGTGCACGCCATCGCTCTGGTGGCGTAGCGCGAATTCCTCGTCGAACGGCCCAGTGCCGGCGATCGCCGCGTGCAACGCCTGCTCCACTCGATCGCGATCACCTGCATCCACTCTCGCCGTCCAGGCGGAGAGGTCGTCGGCCCGGACCCACGGCGGTATGCCGTAGGCCTCGCGCATGCGATGGTCGCAGGTGAGCGTACCGCTGGCAACGTCCATCTCCCAAACGCCGATTGCCGCCGATGAGGTCGCGATCTCGAATCGCTCGTTCGACCGTTGCAGCTGCCGCTCGATCTCCTTGCGCGCCGTGATGTCGCGCGAAATGCCGAACGTCCCCATCACCCTCCCGTCGCGATCCCGCAGTGGGAGCTTGGTCGTGAGGTTCCACGTCGATGGGCGGTCAGGCCATTGTTCGATCTCCTCCAGATTCTCGACCGGCTGCTCCGTGCGGATGATCTCCCGCTCGACTGCGAGCGTGGCCGCCGCGTGCGACGCCGTGAAGAAGTCGGCGTCGGACTTCCCGATCGCCTCGGACGGGTGATCGAGACCGTACCGCTCGGCCAGGTTGGCGTTGATGCGGAGAAACTTCCCGTCGAGATCCTTGAAGTAGATCTGGTCGGGGACCGAGTCCAGGAGCTCGTTGAAGAGGTGGCGCTCGTAGGCGAGCGTCGCCTCGGCCTCCTTCGCAGCGGTGACGTCCTGCACCGCGCCGACCAGGCGCACCGCGACGCCGTCCTCGAAATCGGCCTTGCCGACCGCGCGAACCCAGATCGGCCTGCCGTGCGCGGTGCGCATTTGCAGCTGCAGGTCCCATCCCTCGCCGGTTGCGATCGCGTGCTCGATCGCCTGCGTAATGACGGGACGCGCCACCGGCTCGTAGAAGGCAATCGCCGTCTCGAGCGTCGGCCGGTAGTCCTTGTCCACCTCGTGGATACGCCGCGTCTGTCGCGACCACGCGATCTCGCCACTGCGCAGGTCCACCGACCACCCGCCGACGCCGGCCACCTCGCCGGCGCGATCAAGCAGCGTTTCGCTCGCGCGCCGTTGCTCCTCCAGGTGCTTGAGCGGGGTGACGTCGGTGCGGATGGAGATGTAGCGATCCACCTTTCCATGCTCGTCGAGGAGCGGCGCGATTACGCTGTCGACCCAGTACAGCGATCCGTCTTTCGCGCGATTGCAGACGACGCCGTGCCAGGGCGTCCCCTTGCCGATGGTGCGCCATACGTCGCTCCAGAACCCTTCCGGCATCGTCCCGGAGTTCACGATACGATGATCGTGGCCGAGCAGCTCTTCGCGCGCGTACCCCGAGACTCGGCAGAAGGCGTCGCTCACGTCGAGCATGCGACCGCGACGATCGGCGACCGAGACGATCAGGTGGTCGCGAATCGCCCGCCACAGCGACTCGTTTGCGCTAAGCGCTGCGGCGAGTTGGTGTCTGCTCCGCGTCTCCTCGGTGATGTCGAAGACCATCACGTAGAAGCCGCGCACTTCGCCGTCCACGACGTCCGGGATGTAGTGAGCCTGCGAGTACCGAACGCCGCTGCCGTCCGGCAACGGAATGTCGCGCTCGAAGCGCTGCGGTACGCCGCGCAGCACCTCCTCGATGTGCGACCGGTTCTTCTCGAAGAGTTCCTGGCCGAGCAACTCCGGCAACCGCATCCCGCGCACATCCTCCGGAGAGACGCCAAACCACTCGGCATACGCGCGATTGGCGATGCGGTTGGCGAGCGTCGCGTCCCAGTAGCCGATCATCGATGGTACCGCGTCGATCACCGTGCGCAGGTCGCGATGTGCCAGCTCCAGGAGCTTCGTACGCTCGACGACCTTCTGTTCGAGCGAGGCGTTGAGCTCGACGATGCGACGCTCGGCGCGCTTGGCCTCGCTGATGTCGCGCACCGTTGTGGAGTATCCGAGCAGACGACCGGTTGCCTTGAGGATGGGCGTCGTGACGAGCGATACGTCGCATTCCGACCCGTCGGGGCGAAGCCAGATGCGTTCCTGCGCAGTGAGCGATTCGCCGCGTCGTAGCGCCGCGAGTCGTGCCGCGTGATCCGCTGCGCGCGCCGGCGTGAGCAACTCGGCGAGCGGGCGGCCAATTGCGTCGGACTCGGCGCGACCAAAGAGTGCGACGGCACCTCGGTTCCAGTCGGTGACGATCCCGTCCAGCGACTCGCCGATGATGGCGTCGACGCTGCTGTCGACGATCGCGGCGCGCCGCGCTTGTTCGCCTTGCATCTGACGGCTGATCGCCGCAGCGCGGTCCTCCACTTGCACCAGCCCCGCGAGGAGGAGGGTCAGGAGCACCCCAACCGTACCCACGAAGATCGGGCTGGTGTCCTGGAAGGATGCCACGAACTCCGCTGTCTCCGTGAGCTGCAATTCCCACGATCGACCGTACACCGGAATCGCCACCGTGCGCGTGCGGCGCCCTGTCGTGTCCGATGACCATCCCTTCGAACGATAGAACTCGTGCTGCCACGACGCCGAGGCGTCGCGCAGCCGAAACTCGAAATCGCGCTCGCCGTCGAAGACACGGTCAAGCACATCGTCGATGCGCATTCGCGCGACGGCCCATCCTTCGGACGCATCCCTCCGCTCCGCGGCGGTCGCGATCGGCATGCCCGGCCGAAAGATCGGAACGAAGAGGAGCGCGCCCCGCCCGCTGCGCGCATCCTTGATCGCGAGTTCGACCGGGGCGGTGATCGTTGCCGTTCCCCGTTCGACAGATGCGAGCGCCGCGGCCCGGCGTTCGGTTTCGGAGGCGTAGTCACGCCCGATCGCTTCGCGATTCTGCTGTTCGGGTTCGACGAATTGCACGAGAAAGCGCTCGCCATCGTCGGAGGGAGTGCCGATCTCGTGGACCTGGAAGTCGGGCACACCGACCTGACGCATGTGGACGAGGAAGGACTCGAGCTGCGCCGCGGGGACACGCCGCACCACCCCCACGCCGCGCACGCCGGGAAACTCACGCTCGTTGTCGCGGGTCAGCGCGTACGTATGGAACTGCGCGCGCGTGAGCAGATCGATGCCGGCGGTCAGTACCGAACCACGCGCCCCGCGCAGGCCAAACTCGTACGTGCGCAAGCGCTGCTCGAGCTCCCCGACGGCATGCGCCGCGACGCGATCGAGTCTGCGATCGCGCTCCTGCGAGTTGCTGCGCGCTTGCCAGGCTGCGAGCGACAGCGACAGGACGGTGCCCACTGCCGCAACGATCCACAGCGTGGCAGGACTTCTCGACTTCAGCGATGACTTCATGCGGCGCGACTGTCGTTGGAATCAGTCGTGCGCGACTGCTCGGACTCGCCGACGCCATCCACCCACGGGAGCGGGATCGCGCTGGAGTTGGCGTCCGACATGTCGATCATCCACGCACGGTCGCGGCCAGCGCGCTTCGCCCCGTAGAGCGCCTCATCCGCCGCTTTCAGGAGATGCACCTCTTCGGGGCGTCGGGCCTCCTCGTTCGCTCGCTCGCTCGGTTCGTGGGTCCTGACGACGGCGGGCAGCGACTCCGGATACCCCGCGATGCCGATGGAAATCGTGACTACCGACGCGCAGCTGGAGCGGGCGTGGGGAATGTTCAGGGACCGCACGACATGGCGAGCGCGACGAGCCACACTCGTTGCCCCGTCGAGCGTCGTGGCCGGGAGCAGGAGACCGAACTCCTCTCCCCCGACTCGCGCGACCACATCGCCAGCTCGTCGGCACGAGGCGGAGAGCGCACTCGCGATGGCTTGCAGGCACGCGTCGCCGGCCGGATGCCCGTAGCCGTCGTTGAATTCCTTGAAGTGATCCACGTCGACCATGAGGAGGGCGAGCGGCGCGCCGCGCGACGCGCGGTGCCACTCGGCTGACAGCATCTGGTCGAACATGTGACGGTTCGCGATGCGCGTGAGCGCGTCGGTGTTCGAAAGCCGCCGCAATTCGGATGTGAGACGCTGCATCCTGAGGTGCGTCCCCACCCGCGCACGCAGCAGCGGTTCGCTCACCGGCTTGGCGATGAAATCCGCCGCTCCCGCCGCGAATCCTTCGAGTTCGCTCGCTTGCGTGGAGTGACTGGTGACGAAGATGATGGGGACGTCGTGAAAGCGCGGCTCGCTCTTGAGCTCCGCGCAGATCGCGAACCCCGACGAGTCGCCCAGTTCCGCGTCCAGCAGGATGAGATCGGGGACGCGCTCGCGCGCCACACGGAGCGCGTCGCGTCCGGAAAGGGCGAAACGCAACTCCCCGACCCCGTCGAGCATCTTCGCGAGGACCCGAATCATCACCGGGTCGTCGTCGACGAGGAGGAGATGCGGCAATGCCTCAGTCATTTGGCCGGGTGCATGTGTCAGGGTCACCCCCACAGTATCGGACCCGGGCAAGCCGACTTGATCGATCGCATTAGAACGTTGCAGTAGAACCGGGCTCGTCCTCGATTCTTGCATCTTTTCCCCCTCTGCAAGAGCGAGAAGAGAGGCCTGCCTACACATTCTTAGCACTGTCCAATCCGGGTCCGACGACGGATTCTCCACCGCGTGAAGATTCCTCAGCATTCATTCGATTCATTCGGCGATGTCGCGGCCGCGCTCGCCGCATCGGCGCTCTCCCTCGACGGCGTATCGCGCCCGGGAGAGCCGCGTTCGAGCGACACTGCGCGGGAGTCGATCCCGCCAGGCGAGATCGCGCGCCTGGAACCGACGATGTCATCCTCGGCGCGTGCAATGGCCCGGGCGCTCACCAGCCACGGGGCGGTCGACCTGGCTGCGTCGTTCGCCGTGCCATGGTCGTTAGAGCTCGCGCTGGCGTACGCGGCGGGCGCGGGCGCGAAAGGCTCACACGAGGCTGGCGTGCTCGAGGCGAACGCGCGAGTGCCCCTCATGCCCACGGAATCGGAGCGGCTGGTCGAACTCGCCCGAACGGTTTTCAACGAGGCCGCGCATGCGACCTCGCGTGTAGCGGCGACCGAGTCTTCGTGCGCCCTTCTGGACTTGGTGCGGTCGATCGGGAGCAACCGTTCGCCGCTCGTCGTGCAAGGCTTCGTCGCGCTCGCCAACACGCTCCCGCTTCTTCTCACCGGTGCGTGGCACGCACTCGTTATGCATCCCGGCGCGTGGCAGTCGCTACGTCGGACGCCGGCCGCGCGCGCGTCGGCGACCGACGAGTTGCTGCGCCTGGCGAGCCCGGCACGCGTCGTCTTTCGCCGCGCCGTGGCCGACGTGACGATCGGTACGACGCGCGTTGCCGCCGGTGACGAGTTACTCCTCGCCCTTCACGACGCCAACCGCTGCCCGGAGCACTTCCACGACCCCGAGCACTTCATCGCCGACCGCTTCGCGACCGGGAGTTCTCCCAGCCCACGCAGCGTTGTCGAGCGCCAGGCTGCCGAACGTTTGGTCACCCAAGGCGCGCATGCCCAAGGCGCGCTGGCTGAAGACTTGGTTGCCACACGCGCGGTTGCCACACGCGCGGTTGCCACACGCGCGGTTGCCACA
>CAZWVG010000101.1:0-5007 GCA_964637355.1 uncultured Gemmatimonadaceae bacterium | reverse complement strand
GGTTGCCACACGCGCGGTTGCCACACGCGCGGTTGCCACACGCGCGGTTGCCACAGGCGCGGTTGCCACAGGCGCGGTTGCCACAGGCGCGGTTGTCGACGGGCTGGGTGCTGGTGATTCCTTGGCGCGCAGCGCGCGGTGCCGCCACGTGGGACTTGGACTCCATCCGCACGCCTGTGCCGGCGCTGCGCTCGTGCGCGTGGCGCTCGACATCGCGACCTCCGCGCTCCTCGACGAGTTCGATCAGGTGGCGCTCGCCGGTCCGGTGACGTGGCTGGGGGGCTTCGCGATCGACGGCATCACGTCCCTCCCGGTGACGCTGCAGCGCGCGCGCGACCCTGAAGGCGGTGAGGGTACATGCCGGGCGTGAGTTCGCGCGCCTGGACGCCCGCGGCGCGCGTGACGGTCGCCGCACTGCTCGCGGTGCACGCCGCCGTCGCGTGGACGATGCGCGTTCCCGGTCTCGCCACCGGGCACGACGACGCGTGGTACGTCGCGCTCGGGCGCGCCCTGCGCCACGGCTCGTACGTGGAGCTGCCGATCGTTGGACATCCGGCGCACGCGATGTATCCGCCGCTCTACCCGGCGCTCCTCGGCGCGCTCGGTGTCATCGACCCGGCGCACGTGTGGATCGGCGTACTCGCCAACATGGCGCTGTCGCTGGTCATGCTCGCGCTCGTCGCCGGCATCGCCGCGCGCCTCTCCCCCTGGCTCGCCGTCGCGGTCACGCTCGCGTGCGCCGCGAACCCGATGCTCCTCTATGTCGCGTCGGGCATACACAGCGAGCCGATGCTCGCCGCCGCCGCGGCGGTGGCCCTCTCGATGACGGCGACCAGGCGACGCGATGCAAAGGCGCTCGCCCTGATCGGACTCATGGCCATCGCTGCCGCCCTCGCGCGCAGCATCGGCCTCGCCCTCGTCGTATCGACCGCGGCCCTCCTCGCCTTCGAGAGGCGCTGGCGTCCGCTCGCGATCTTCTCCGTCGCCGCGGCGCTGACGGTGGGGAGTTGGCTGGCGTGGAAGGTGCGCGCCCCGCGCCTCGACGCCGGGCGCTCGTACGTCGCCGATGCGCTGTACGCACCGAGCGACACCAGTGCGCGCGGCGCCGCACTGACCGACACGTCGGCGCTCCACACCCCGCCGCGCGTGGCCAGTCCCGAGGATGTTCCCAGCCGAGCTGCGACAGCGACCACGCCGACTACATCGAGTCCGCCGGCTCCGGTCGCACCGGCGGCGCCGACCAACGATTCACTGCGTCAACGAGCGCGAACCGCACCGGTCGTCTCCGAACCCACAACGCAATCCGCCCCTCGACCCGCCACTCAACCTGCCGTTCAACCCGCCGATCAAGGCGCCGATCAAAACGCCCATCAAGGCGCCGATCAACGCGCCGATCAACCCGCCGCCGACACGGCGGCGCTCGATGCGCGCCGAGCCGAAGCGTCGCGCGAGGAGGCGGCCGCCGAGCGCGTCGCGTCGGCACGGGCGGCAGCGATCGGACGCTTCATTCGCACGCTCTCGGGGCGCGCGTATCGCAACGTCCCCGCATACCTCACGCGCGAACTCCCGACGGTCTTCGCGATCCCCACGCGTCCCGGGACGTCCGCCGATAACCTGGCCTGGCTCGCCGTCTTTCTCGTGACGGCGCTCTCCGGGATCGTTGTCCTGCTGCGCCGCAACTGGCTTCTCGTTGCCTACGTCGCCGTCTCGACCGGAGTGCTCACGCTATGGCCGTACGTCGACAAACGATTCCTTGCACCGCTGATCCCGCTCGTCGCACTGGCGATGCTCGCCGGCATCTGGTGGATAGCGGAGCGCGCTGCCGGCTTGCGCGTGGCGCGACTTGCCACCCTCGCGCTCTCGCTGCTCCTGGCGGTCTTCGCGCTGCGCGACGACGCCGATCGCCTGGCGCGAATCGCGGAGTGCGACCGCGGTGCGCCGGATACTTCTCCGGGTTGCTTCAACGACGAGCAGCGCGACTTCTTCGCCGCCACAGCGGCGGCCCGCACCCTCACCCCCGACACCGCGCGCTTCCTGGTCTCGAAGGAGGCGACCTTCTTCCTCCTCAGCGACCGGCAGGCGGTACGTGAGTCCGAGGCGGTCGCGCAGCGCACTCCCGCGGCGCTGCGGGCGTACCTGCGCGAGCACGGCGTCGGCTACATCCTCCTCAGTCGCATGCATCTGGACCAGTGGGCGCTCGCCTCGACGCTCCTCCCGCAGTGCGAGGCGTTGCAGCTGATGCGGAGCTTCGGCGCGCACACCGCACTCCTGCGCCTCCCTCCGCCAACGATCGACAGCATGTCCGCCGTGCCGCGCGTCGCCGCACCTGATGTTGCGGGGGCGCGCGATGCGTCGGACGCGCTCGCGCCCTCGATCGACGCGCCCACCGATACGACAGCAGCGCGCAACGGCTGTGACGCCATCGCGCGCTGGAACGCCGGCACCTGGGGCACGCCCCCCGTTCGCATCTGGTGAGCGACTCGACGGATCGAGCGCCTACTGCACCGTCGCCGGATCCATCCACATCACTTCCCAGTGGTGCCCATCGAGGTCGAAGAAGGCGCGACCGTACATGAAGCCGTGGTCCTGCACCTTGTTGGCGTCGGTGGCACCGGCAGCGAGCGCCTTGTCCATCAACGCGTCGACCTCGGCGCGGCTCGCGCAGCTGACGCCGTAGAGCCCCTCCGCATGCGTCCGCGAGTCGCAGATCTCGCGCGAGGTGAATCCCTTGAAGAATGGCTCGGCGAGGAGCATCACCAGCGCCTGGTCGTTCACCACCATGCAGGCGGCGTTGTCGTCGGTGAACTGCGGATTGAAGGTGAAGCCGAGGGCGGCGAAGAACGCCTTGGTCCGCGCCAGGTCCTTCACGGCGAGGTTGACGAACAGCATGCGCGAGGGGGAGGACATCGAATACTCCAGTTGAGGAATGCGTGTCTGGGAGAGGCGTTCAGGCGGAAAAGACGGCGCGCGCGCGTTGGTCGCGGAGCCAGAGGCCGCCCCAGAGCAGCGCTCCCACGTAGACGGGGAAGAGGATGTGCGTGAAGAGCGGGTTACCGAGACGGACGTGCGTCGCGACGGCACCGCCCAGGTAACCGGTCCAGAGCACCGCACCCAGGAGCGACGTGCGCGGGACGAGATACAGGACGAGCAGGACCAGTTGCAATATCCCCAACGGCCGGATCACGTCGGCCGGATATCCAAGCTGCACCGTCCCGTCGACCGCTTGCGGGAGAAGCAGGAGCTTCACGACGAGATCGAACGAGAGGAAGAGGATGGCGATCGACGACAGAACGCGGCCGACCCAGACGCTGGCAGGCGTTCGCGCCGACGAGCGCATGGAAGACTCAGACATGTTGGGGTGTGCGTTGAGGTTGATCGCGGTCATGGCACCGGGCTCCATCGAGAGAGTGTACCGGTTTGACGGCGCCCAGCCTCAAAACTCATCGCTCCGCGGATAGAACGTTCGCGCCCTCGCGCTTCGTCAGTCGGTGAGTTGCAGCGGCAAGCCGCACATGGGGAAGAGCGTCGCCGTGTCGAGGAAGTAGTTCATGCGACGGATGCGCGTCCCGTCGAGTTCGAGCACGATGAGCGCCCATGGCTCCTTCCCGTCCTGCCGATACTGCGCAAACGCCGGCGAGCCGTTCGCCGCGGTCTTCACCAGGCGCGACCCGCGACACCCCGCCCCGCGCCCGAGCAGCCAGGCGCTGATCGACTCGTGCCCCTGCAGCCAGAGGTCGTACGGCGGCATCGACATGAGCGCATCTTCGTGCAGCAGCGCGGTGAGGGCGGGGATGTCGTACCGCTCGAACGCGTCGACGTACTTGCCCACGAGCTCCGTCTGCTCGTCGGTGAGGTTCGCGCTCGCCTCCCCCACGTTGCGGCTGGCGAGCGTCGCGCGCGCGCGCTGCAATGCGCTGTTGACCGCGGCCACGCTCGTCTCGAGGCTCTCCGCCACATCGGCGGCCGACCAGCCGAGGACCTGCGTGAGCAGGAGAATCGCCCGCTGCTTGGGCGGGAGGTGCTGGAGCGCCGCGACGAACGCCAGGCGGATGCTCTCGCGCAGCACGACCTCTTCGGCGGGATTGCTGTCGGCCGGAATCGCCCGCACATCGGCGATCGGTTCGAGCCAGTGCGAGCGCGGGCGCTGCGTGAGTTCGTCATCGACCGTCCCGACCGGCCCTTCCTCGAACGGACGCGCACGGCGCGGGCGCGCGGCGAGCGTATCGAGGCAGACGTTGGTGGCAATGCGATACAGCCAGGTTCGCATCGACGAACGCCCGTCGAACCGGTCGAGCGCCTTCCACGCCCGGAACATCGCCTCCTGCACCGCGTCGTCGGCGTCGAGCGTGGAGCCTAACATGCGATAGCAGTGCCCGGTGAGCGCCGCGCGGTGCGGCTCGAGCACATCGGCAACAACGGTCGGTTCGGCGACGAGGGTCATGACATCATCTTCGAAGAGGGCGAACGCGTAAGGTGAAAGGTGAAACGTGGATGCGGGAGTGCCTCCGACCTCGCGACGGGCTCGCTTCCCTCACATTCTCTTTACGTCCTCGGTGGCCCGTGGTAGGAGCTGTTCACCACAGAGGTCTCCGCGGACTCCAAGAAGGGTCGCGACGCGACCAGGCGCGGGACACTCGACGACGTACTGAGTACCCTCCGCGTTCTCCGCGGACTCTGCGGTTCAAAAGCCGTTTATCGCGGAGTCCGCGGAGTCCGCGGAATCCGCGGAGTTGGGGAAATCTACGGATCTCGAGGAGTCCAAGCAGTTCAAGGGAGCCGCCGCACGTCGTTTCGTAGTAACGATGCGGAGCGCATCGTTGCTTCCATTCCTCGATGCTAGGGGGTCAAGAACAGCGGCGCCCCCGGCCCGGTCGGCAGGTGCAACAGGACCCACGCCACCAGCATCAGCGTCCACCCCACGAGGTTCGCGAACGAGTACGGGAGCATCGTCGCCGTGAGCGTCCCGATCCCTGCCTTCGGCATGTAGCGCTGGAAGAACATCAGCAC
>CAZWVG010000100.1:0-19004 GCA_964637355.1 uncultured Gemmatimonadaceae bacterium | reverse complement strand
CGCGAGCGAGATGGACTCGACCGGCTCGCCGTCGAGGAAGATCCGCTGCCAGATCTCGAGATTGACGAGCGCCCAGAGGCGTTGGTCATGCTTCTGCTCGCCGCGCATGTGGCGATCGGCCATCGACGAGATCGCGTTCATGTCGAACAACCCGCGCGCGGCAGCCCGCGGCGAAAGGACAAACTCGTCGATGAGATGGCGGAACGGACCGGCGAACCAGGCGCCGACGGGGACCGGGAAGCCCATCTTCTTGCGGCTGAGTATCTCCGGCGGGAGCGACGACTGCATCGCCTGCCGCAGAATGTACTTGGTCGTCACGCCACGGAGCTTCATCTCGAGCGGCAACGCGGCGGCGAACTCGGTAAGCGGATGGTCGAGGAACGGAACACGCGACTCGATCGATGCGGCCATGCTCATCTGGTCCTGCTTCATGAGCAGCTCGTGCAGGTACGTCTTGGAGTCGGCGTAGAGGAGGCGATTGAGGAGCGATCGCGCATTGGTGCGCGCGAGCGCGGCATGATGCGCCGCGTACGGATCGATCCCGGCGAGCCGGTCGCGGAGTGCGGGTGCAAGGACCTCGTGCTGCCTCGCGCGTCCGAAGACGGCGAAGTTGTCGAAGTAGATCGTATCGAGATCGCTCGGGAGGTAGAGGAAGGTGCGCTCGAGCTTGCGACGCAGCCCGGTCGCGACCGGGAGCGCATCGATTCCCCCCTTCACGGCGGCACGCAGCGCGTTCGGTGCGAGCGACTCGTAGCGCGACCCAAACCGCGAATTGAAGATGGTGACGCGGTAGCGATTGTAGCCGGCGAGCGTCTCGTCACTCCCCTCCCCTGTCAGCACCACCTTGACCCGCTCGGCGGCGAGGCGCGACACGAAGTTGAGCGCGATGCTCGACGGGTGGGCGATCGGCTCGTCCTCGTGCCAGACGAGCTTGGGGAGCGCCCCAAAGAAGTCCTGCGGGGAGACGACGACTTCGTGATGATCGGTCTTGTAGCGATCGGAGACCAGGCGCGCGTACGACAGCTCGTTCGCTTCGCGCTCGGCGAAGGCGACCGAGAAGGTCTTGATCGGTTCATCGACCATCTGGCTCATCGCCGCGGTGATCGCCGCCGAGTCGATGCCACCGGAGAGGAACATCCCGAGGGGGACGTCGGCCATGAGACGAACCTTCACCGCTTCGCGGAAGCGCTCGAGGTACTCCTCCACGAGCGACGACTCGCTGCGATCATCGAGCGTCCCTTCGGCGAACTCGAGGTCCCAGTACGGAGCGATGCTGATCGCGCCGTCCTTCCAGGTGAGCGTATGCCCGGCGGGGAGGCGACGGATCCCGGCGTAGAGCGTCTCGTCGCCCGACGGCGCGTAGTTGGCGAGGAGGTCGGGGAGCGCCCCCTCGTTGAGCTGCGCGCGAATCTCGCCAGACGCGAGGATCGCCTTGATCTCCGACCCGAAGAGGAGCGAGCCGTCCGCAAGATGCGCGTAGTACACCGGCTTCACGCCGAAACGATCGCGCGCGAGGAAGAGTTCGCGCTCGGTGCGATCCCAGATGGCGATCGCGAACATCCCGCGCAGCTCGGTCGGCACCGCCTTCCCCATGCGTTCGTACAGGTGCAAGACCGTCTCGGTGTCGCAATGCGTGCGGTACTGCACCCCGTCGGCTTGCAGCTGCGGCATCAGCGTGGGGTGGTTGTATACCTCCCCGTTGTAGACCAGCTGGTAGCGCCCGTCGGCCGAGGCCATCGGCTGCGCACCGTGCGCGACGTCGACGATGCTCAGGCGACGATGCCCGAGCCCAACGCCGGGCTCGAGGAAGACTCCCTCGCCGTCGGGGCCGCGATGCCGGATGCTGTCGCACATCCGCACGACGAGGTCGCGCGTGGCGCTGCGCGCACTCCCGGGGGCGACGACGATTCCGCAAATCCCGCACATGAGCAGTCGATCTCTATCGTTAGGGTTGTCCGCCGCGGCGAGGCGGCGGCGCCGGGGGTAGGTCGGAACGATCGACCCGCCAGCCATCGCTCTCGCGGACCGCGCTCACCGCGCCCCCGTGGGAGTCGGCCAGTCGGGCGCCGTCGAGTTCGACCATCGTGCCGCCGACGGTGAGGAGCGACTCCACCATGCCATCAGACGCGCGGCGGCGTACCCACGCCACGCGCGCATCGGTGCGCACCCCGTCGACCGCCTCACGCGCATCGAAGAGGACCACGTCCTCGACCGAGGCTGCCTGCAAGCGGATGACCTCGCGCGTCGCTTCGCCTTCGTGCGCGAGGCGCCAGACGTTTTCGCCGCGGGTGATGGCGAAGGTGACCGCCGTCCGCCCTTTCGCACGCGCGGTGAATACGAAGCGCGCACGCCGCGCGATGTCGCGTGATCCGTAGCGCCGCGAAGCCACGCCGTCGTCGACGACCCAGCGCCCGCTGGCGCCGAGCGCCCGCATCGTCGCCACGTGCCGCCCGTCGTCGCTCACGTGCAACGCATCGCCCGATGCCGCGAGGTCGAGCCCCGGCGGCGACTGGAACGTCGCGAAGGCCTCGTGGTCCGCATCCCCTTCGGTCTCGATCACGTCGCGCACGAGCCACCAACCGTCGCGTGCCGCGAGGACGACCCGGCGATGGCGGGCCGGTGAGGCAAGGCGCTGGTAGCCGTCGTGATGCCCCTCGAAGAGCGCCCCGGCCGGCGACGTATGCCACGCGTCGACCACGCCAGGCGTCATCTGCGCCCACCGGAAAGGGCCGGCCGATTCGGATGAAGAGCGCCCGTCGAGTGTGACGGTGTTGTGCACTGCCGAGGAGCGCATCTGGTCGCGCTCGGCGGGGAGCGTCGTGTAGCTGACGGTGCCGGCGTCGACGAAGACCGGGCAATTCCCGATCGCGAGGTCGAGAGCCAGCGTGTCGGCGTGTGCGTGTCCGCCGTTCGCCGTCCCCAACGGTCCGCAGTCGATGGTGAGAACCGACGCCTCGGCGCCCCATCCGTCGCGCATCACGAAGAAGCCGCCATCGCGGAAGGCGCGCGCTGCAGCTGACGGCGGGCGCGGCGTGAGGGCATCGAGGCGCCCGACCCCACCACGCCCGAGGAGCCAGGCCACCTCGTCGGTGGCTGCACCGCTGGCGTAGGCCAGCTCCTCGTCGCCAGTGAGCGCCGCGACCGCGGCGATCGGCGAACGCGCATCGTCGCTCGGGCGCCCGTCGAGGAAGAGGAGGCGCCCGCCGTCCTCGTCCCCAAAGAGGGGGAACGTGCCGTCGGCGCGCGTGGTCCAGGCGAGGAACGACGAAAGGCGGACGAGCGCGGCATCCGTCCCGGCGCGATCGGCAAGCCCGTTGGCGTGCGCGAGGAGCCGCGCGTGCAGGTAGATGTCGAGCGTGTACCGGTGGTAGTACGTCGCCTGCTCGAAGTACGAGCCGTCGGCGCGCGCGTGGATCGGCAGCTGCTCCTGCAGGATCGCCCATCCGCGATCGCGCCAGCGCGAGGCGGCCTCGAACTCCGGGAGCTGCGTCCCGAGGTAGAGGAGGCCGAGTGCCTCGCCGGTGAGGTGCGTGTTCGGGCTGAAGTAGGTCGACAGGTAGCGCTCGAGGTGCCGCCCGCTGACTTCGAGCGCCTTGAGCCAGCGCACGAGGAGCGGGGAGGCAAACGACGAAGCGCGGGCGAGGAGGCGCATCGCCCACAGCCAGGCAATCGCGCGGTAGGCCACCTCGAGGCTGCTCGCCCAGTTGACGCCCGACTTCGGCGGATTGGCGTCGAGCCAGTCGCCGAGCAACTGCGCCGCGCGCGCCGCATAGACCTCGCGCCCGGTGAGCGCGTAGGCCATCCCGAGCGTGACGAGGAACTGATGCCGGTTGAGCTCCCACACCAGCTTGTGGTCGCCCGCGACCGCTGGATCGAGGTAGTCGATGCGGCTCCAGTGCACCTCGGGCGCCGAGACATTCCGCAGGTAGTCGCGGCTCCAATCGATCGGGTCGGCGATCCTGAGCGGATGGTGCCCAAGCAGCGAGAAGCGCCCGGCCACGACGTCGTCGGCCGCGCGGGTGATCTCGGCCACGCGCGCGGGCCAGCGCTCGCGGATGAGCGCGACCGTGCGCGGGAGGTCGTCGACTCCGGCGAAGAACGGGGGACGCGTCCCGTGCCGCACCGCGCGGGTGAGGTGGACGAGCGGGCGATCGTGCAGCTCGGGGTGCAGGCGCCTGACGAAGGCTGCGTCGGACGCCTCACCATGGTCGCGCCATCCCGCGCGTTCGATCCACTGCGCGACGCGCTGCCCCACACGCTCGCGCAGTTCGGCGACCGACCGCCCGCGAAGCTTTGCCGCCAGCTGCACGACGCGCATGGTCAGGCCGCTCCCGGCTGCGTGGCCGCCTGCCCGTGAAGCGCGATCGCGCGCGCGCGGGCGTACAGCTGCAACCAGGCGTCGCGCACGGCCGGCCAGACATACAACGACATGCACTCCTGGTGCGCGCGCCGCGTGAGGCGCTCGGCGAGCGCCGGGTCGCGCAACAGGCGCAACGCCTGCGCAGCGAGCGCGGCATCGTCGCCCGTGTCGACCATCAGCCCGGTCTCCTCGTGGCGCACGAGATACGGGATCCCACCGGCGTTGGTCGTGACGACTGGAAGCCCGGCCGCATACGCCTCGAGGATCGAGCTCGGCATGTTGTCGATGTCGGGGGAGTTGAGGTACAGGTCCGCGGCATCGTAGAGCGCCGGCATCGCGTCGGGCGCCACCCGACCGAGGAATTGCACCTGACGGAGCCCCAGCTCGGCCACGAGTCGCTCGAGCGCCGCACGCTGGCTCCCGTCGCCGGCGATCACCAGCTCGGCATCGGGATACTCGGCCTGGATCCGTGCGAACGCGCGGACGGTGCAAGCGACGTTGTAGAGCCCCTCCAGGTTGCGATTCGAGAGTACGCGCGGGCGCAGGACGGCTCGTGCGCGATGCGGAATTCGCTCCGACTCGATGAAGTTGAAGACGGCGTGCGCCTCGAGCCCGTGTCGCGCGAAGACATCTTCCAGGTACCCCGACGGGACCGCGATGCGGTGCGCGAGCCGGGCGAAGAAGCGCGCCGAGCGCCAGCGTGTGAGGTGATCGTCGGCTTCGCCGCTGTGGTAGTTGAGCACGACGGTCTTGCCATACAGTCGCCCCGCCAGCATCGCCGGCACCGGTGCGAGCAGGTACGACCAGTAGCTCGCCGAAAAGGCGTGCACCACGTCGGTGTTCCGCACGCGCACGAGGAGCGAGGCGAAGTAGGCGATCGAAGTGACGACCGTGCGCACGTACTTCACGCGCTGCAGCAGGCGAAGCGGGCCGGGGAGGCGCGGGTTCACCGGGATGAAGCTCACCTCCACACCGGGCGTCTCCCCAAAGCGCGACAGCAAGCGATCGAGGATGATCGACTGCCCGCCGACGATGTCCAGCGACGGACCGACGAGGGCAACGCGCAGCGGAGTCCGCGGCGACGGTCGCGCGACCTGCTCCCGAAGTGTAGTCGCGCTCATGCGAAGACCGACGCCCCCGACCCATGCCGCGTGCGCCGCGGCAGCAGCTCCGCCAATCCGCTCGACCACGCCTCGAACGTCTCGTCGGAGAGCCCCATCGTATCGACGAGGCGCGGGAGGAGGAGCGACTGGCTCTCCGCCGTCGCCATCCCCGGATCGCACGTCGTCGCGCTCCGCACCTGCGCGTCGCGCAACCACCCGAGGAACGACTGGCGGTACACGCCACTCGGATAGCAGAAGTGGTCGGCGGGGCGATGCGTGAGCGTCTCGATCCGTTCGCGATTGTCGACGATCTCGCGCGTGAACGCGGTCGCGTCGTCGGGAGTGCGGTGGCGGTGCGTGTGCAGCTGGAAGTCGATCCCGTGCGCCGCCAGCTCGGCGATCTCCGCCGGCGTCATGAGATGGATGATCCGGCGCGCGCGCAGGTCGGCGATGTCGACGCCGATCGCCGCGGCGAGCGCGTCCAGCAACGCGTCCTTAGCCGGCGCGTCGAGCGCGTCACGCTGCGCCAGCTCCATCACCGCCGCATGCACTGCCGTACGCACCGCCGGCTGCGAGAGATCCTGCACGCCCGCGATCGGAACGAGCGCCGAGAGGTCGACGCGGCGCGCCCCGGCCTTCCACAGCAGGTACGAGGCAAACGTGTCGAAGACGGGGCGATTGTTCTCGGCGTAGTACGTCGTCTGGTAGACCGTCGCCGGAAGCGAGAGCTCGCGCAGGACGGGCCACCCGCGCGCATAGAAGTCGTACGTCCCGTCGTCGACCGTGATCGACACGGCGGCGCGCGGGAGCGTCCCTTCCTGCAGGCGCTTCAATCCCTCGTCGAGCGGGAGCACCGTGTTGCGCTTGGCGAGCGCTTGCAGCCGGCGGCGAAAGACGTCCTGCGCCATGTAGAGCATCGGATTCCACCGATGCTCGTCGTCGATCGAGATCCCGTGGTAACAGAGGATCAGGAGACGCCGCTGCCGCCACCCCGACTGTCGCACGAGCGACATCACGCCGGACTGGCGCGCGAGGCGAAAGATCCCGTCCTTGGCTCGCGAGACGACGGTCATGGGGCGAGGCGCGAGTCGCAGGTGAGCAGCATGGTCACGAAACCTAACGACTCCACACGTCCCAATGGCCGCGCATCCCGTTCACCGTCGCGCGCACGACGGCGCCTTGCATCGCCACCGCCATCGAGACCGCGCGCCGGACGCGTGGTACGGCCGCGACCGCCAGGAGCCCGATTGCGATGACGCTTACGAGAAGGAGCGTCCCGGCCATCGGCGAGATCCCCGCCCCTCCCGTCGCCAACCATGCCGCCGCCGACACACCACCGACGATGAGCAAGTACGGGGTGACGAGGCGCAGGAGCTTGTGAAAGAGGAACTGCAGCCAGATGGGATTGCGCCAAGGGACGAGCACCGCCGGGAGCCACACGCACAGTTGCAGCACGCCGGTGAGCGTTCGCGCCTTGCGCTTGAACTCCTGCGCGGGGGGAAAGCGCCGGTCGTCGTAGGCGGTCGCTGCCGGCTCGAATCCCACGCGGTGCCCGCGAAGGACCAGGTGCATCGGCCCGTACACGTCGTCGAGGATCACCCCCGGCGGGAGGGGCACCCAGCAGTCGCGACGCATCGCGTACACTGCCCCCGTCACCCCAACCGCGGAGTGAAGTCGAGCCTCGGCAGCGCGCAGGCGGCGCTCCATGATCCAGTAGCGTTCGGCGAGCGTGCGCGGGATTCCGTCGCGCCCGATCTGGAGCGCTCCCGAGACTGCGCCGAGTGACGGGTCGGCGAGAGCGTCGACCAGTCGGCGTATGGTCAGCGGCTCGAAGCGCTGCGCCGCGTCGGTAAAGACCAGCGTAGTCCCCGTCGACGCGCGGACCCCGGCGTTGAGCGAGGCCGCCTTTCCCCCGGGCTCATCGCCGCGAACGAAGTGCACCTGCGCCCCCATGTCACCGATCGCCTTTGGATCGGCGCCGGCGCCTCGGTCGAGCGCGACCACGATTTCGAGCTTGTCGGCGGGGTAGTCGCTGGCGAGGAGATCCTCGACGCGGGCGCGCACCACCTCGGCCGGATCGATCGTCGCGAGGATTACCGACACGTGCGGGAGCTCCGCCGCGGTCCACTTCCACCCGGAACGGCGCTTCACCATCGCGGCGAGTGCGGCGATGACGAGCGGGTACCCGAACCAGATGAAGACCACGGCGAGGGCACACGCCACCGCAACAGTGAGCACGTTCGTTTCGAGCTGGATGTGAGGTCCGTCCAAGATGGGCAACCGAATCGCCCTGCTGCCGTGACGTTCGACCGTTCAGTGCCGCAACGCCAAGATTGGAGAAGACTTGGGCATCGCGCGGGCGCCTGCTCGTACCGGTGCGTCGCCAGTCGTCTCGTCGCGCTCGCATGAGCAAGACGGATTCCGCTCCGCCAAGGACACCCGTCAGGCGCGACGTGCTAAGTTGCGGCCGGGCTGCACCACCGAGGATTACTTCGCTGTTGCAATCATCCCACAGCCTGTTGAGCCCCGCTCTCCTTCAGGCCGAGCAAGCCGATTGGCGGATGTTCGTACGTCCAGCGCGTTCCGAGTCGCGCGCTCGGACGTCTGTATCTACCAGATGGTGCGTGGTTTGCGCGAGCCCTCGCGAATCCACCCCCGAAGCTCTCATTTCACGACCGCATGTCGTCTCCTTTTCGAGCCCTGGTCACTGGTGGCGCCGGCTTCATCGGCTGCAACCTCACCCGCCACCTCCTTTCCCTCGGTCACCCGGTGCGCGTGGTCGACAACCTGTCGACCGGCTTCCGCCGGAACGTCGAAGGGCTGGAGGGCGACTTCGAGTTCATCGAGGGTGACCTTCGCGATCCCGCCACCTGCGCCAAGGTGACCGACGGGATCGAGGTGATCTTCCACGTCGCCGCACTCCCCAGCGTCCCGCGTTCCTTGGTGGACCCGATGGGGTGTCACGAGAACAACGTGACGGCGACAATCAACCTTCTCGAGGCTGCACGCGCCGCGGGTGTCCGCCGCATCGTCTACTCGGCGTCGTCGTCCGCGTATGGAGACACGCCCACGCTCCCCAAGATCGAGACGATGGAGCCGCTCCCCCGCTCACCGTACGCCGCGGCGAAACTGGCGGGTGAGATGTACGTCCTCGCGTACGCTCGGGCCGGACTGATAGAAGGGGTCGCGCTCCGCTACTTCAACATCTTCGGCCCTCGTCAGGACCCGTATGGTCCCTACGCCGCCGTCGTCCCCGCCCTGTTCAGCGCCGCCGTTCGCGGTGTCCCCATGGGGATCTTTGGCGATGGGCTGCAGACGCGCGACTTCACCTACGTGGACAACGCGATTCACGCCAACATGCTCGCCGCGACCGGCCCCGCGGCGAAAGTGAGCGGCTGGATGGTGAACGTTGGCGCCGGCCAGCGTACGTCGCTGCTCGACCTGGTGCGGCTGGTGAGCGAGGTGACCGGGAAGGAAGTCGCCCTCGACCACAAGCCGCCGCGCGGCGGCGACGTGCGCGACTCACTCGCCTCGCTCGATCGCGCGAACCAGATCTTGGGCTACGAACCGACGGTTCCGCTCCCGAACGGGATCGCCAAGCTCTGGGAGTGGCTGCGCGAGCACCCCGAAGGGATGCAGGAGCCGGCGAAACAGGCCGCGAAGTAACCGTCGCCGTCGCGGCTTTCCGGTTCGCCGCTCGACTACCCGCGCGTCATCGCCGCGGCGAGCGCCGAGACGATTCGTTCACCGGCCTTCCCGTCCCACCCTTCGGGGGCGCGAGCGCCGATCCCCACCCGCCCGCGGGAGAGTGCGTCGCGCGCCGACGCGACGATCCCGTCGGCGGTGAGCGGCCACGGCGCGAGTTGGTTCGTCCCCTCGGTAACGGTCACCGGGCGCTCGGTCGACTCGCGCAATGTGACGCACGGAACGCCGAGGACGGTGCTCTCTTCCTGGATTCCCCCCGAATCGGTGAGGACGGCCGCGGCCCCGGCCTGCAGTCCGAGCATCTCGGTGTAGCCGAGCGGTTCGAGGACGCGGAGTGGCGCCAGCATCGGCTCGAGTCCGAAGGCGCGCACCCGTTCGCGCGTGCGCGGGTGCATCGGGAGGACGATGGGGTGGTCGTGAACGAGCGCGTGGAAGGCGGTGAGGATCACCTGCAGCTGCGCCTTGTCGTCGACGTTCGACGGGCGATGCAGCGTCGAGACGATGTACTTCCCGTCCTCGAGTCCCAGCGACCCCGGGATATTGAGCGCCTGCGCGTGCGGCAGCATGCGGAGGAGCGAGTCGATCATGACATTGCCGACGAAGACGACGCGCGCCGCTTCGATCCCTTCCCGCTCCAGATTCGGCTCGGCGTCGTGAGACGGGGTGAGGAGCAGGTCGCTCAGCCGGTCGGTCAGGACACGGTTGACCTCCTCCGGCATGGCCCAGTCGTTGCTTCTGAGACCAGCCTCGACGTGCGCAATGCGGCAACCGATGGAGCCCCGGAGTTTCGAGGCGACCAGGGCGCAGGCGAGCGTCGAGTTCACGTCCCCGACGACGACAATCCAGTCGGGGCGCGTCTCCTCGAGCACGGGTTCGAAGGCTTCCATCACGCGAGCGGTCTGCCGCGCGTGCGAGCCTGACCCGACGCCGAGGTGACGATCGGGGATGGGGAGTCCGAGGTCGCGGAAAAACGCATCGGACATTGATGCGTCGTAGTGCTGGCCGGTATGCACGAAGATGCGCGCATGACCTGCGCGTTCGAGCGCATTGAGAATGGGCGCGACCTTCATGAAGTTGGGACGAGCACCCGCAACAACGAGGACTTTCATAGCAGTGCGTGATCGTTTGGTTGGGTCCGGAAGGAACGTAGCGCATGCGCCGGAGCGGTGCGACGCGCGGTCTGGCGTGTATCGCCCGAGCGTCGGCGCATGAATCAGACGGATTCCACACCTACTCCGTCTCAACCCGTGGTGGCGCTCGCCGGAAGCGGCGATGGCGCCGCCGGGGCGGCGAATGATTCCCCGCCAGTCGCAAACGGGAACGAGCGGAAGACGCTCGACCGGTCGCTGGCGAAGGGTGTGGCCTGGATGGGATCGGTGCGGTGGCTCACCCAGATCCTCACCTGGGCCAGCACGCTCATCGTGGTTCGCCTCCTCACCCCGGCGGACTACGGCCTGTTCGGGCTGGCCAGCATCTACCTCGGCATCGTCACGATGCTGAGCGAGTTCGGGATCGGGACGACGATCGTCGCGATGCGCGATCTCTCCGAGGACGAGCACGCGCAGATCAACGCGCTCTCGATGATGTTCGGCTTCGCGAGCTTCCTCGTGTCGTGCCTGGCGGCGCCGGTCCTGGCGTGGTTCTTCAACGCCCCCGAGCTGACGATGGTGGTGATCGCCATGTCGTCGATCTTCGTGATCACCGGGGCGCGCGTGGTGCCGCAGGCGATCCTGCAGCGCGACATGCGATTCCGCGACCTGGCGCTCAACGACGGGTTGCAGGCGGTGTCGCTGGCGCTGGGCGCGGTGTTCTTCGCCTACTTCGGCTTCCGCTACTGGACGCTCGTGCTCAGCGCGATCCTTGGCGCACTGCTGTCGACGATTGGGGTGTTGCGACTGGTTCGCGTCCCGTTCAAGAAGCCGCACTGGGCGACGCTTCGCCCGGCGGTGACGTTCAGCCAGCAGACGATCTTCTCGCGACTGGCGTGGTACGGCTACCAGAACGCCGACTTCTTCGTCGCGGGGAAGGTCTTCGGCAAGGACCTGATGGGCGTGTACCGCGTGGCGTGGGACCTCACGAGCACGCCGCTCGAGAAGATCGTGAGCATGGTGGGGCGCGTAACGCCGTCGGTGCTCTCGGCCGCACAGAACGACAAGGCGGCGCTCCGGCGCTACGTCCTGCGCATCACCGAGGTGCTGGCGCTCGTGACGTTCCCGGCGACGATCGGGATCGGGTTGATCGCCGAGGATCTCGTCCCGCTGGTCTTCGGACCGCAGTGGGCCGGGATGGTCGTCCCGTTGCAGCTGCTGGCGGTAGCCGCGGCGATTCGCGCCATCGCGCCGATCCTCCCGCAGGTGCTGACCGTGACCGGGCAGAACCGGCTCGGGATGCGCATCAACGTGGTGGGCGTAGTCGTCATGCCGATCGCGTTCTACATCGGGAGCAAGTGGGGGACGGCGGGGATCGCCGCGATGTGGATCCTCGTCTATCCGATCGCGGTGGTCATTCCGATGGCGAACGCCGTGTTCCGGCAGGTCGACCTGCCGTGGCGCGAATACCTTCGCGCCCTTGCTGCATCGGTGAGCGGAGTGGTGGTGATGGCGCTCGCGGTTTGGGGGGCGCGATCGGCGCTCCCCGCCGAGTGGCCGCGCGCCGTGCGGCTCGGGCTCCAGGTCGGCGCCGGAGCGCTCGCCTACAGCGCCTCACTCCTCACGCTCCATCGCGGACGCGTGCGCGCCCTCATTGCCGGCGTGCGCGCCGCTCGCGCCTGACGTCGTGACCGCGCTGACCATCACTGCCACGCCGCGCCCGTTCTACACGGCCCCCGGCGCACCGGCACCGCGTCGTTTGCTGCTCGTGTCGGCGGCGTATCCGCCAAGCGCCGAGATCGGCGCGTTGCGCTGGCAGAAGATCGCCGAGTCGGCGCGCGAGCGCGGGTGGACGATCGACGTCATCCTGATGGACCCGGCCGATCCCTCGCTGCGCGATGAACGCCTGCTCGCCCACGTCCCGCCAGGCGCACGGCTGTACGACGTCCCGCTCCGCGACGTCCCGGTGCAGCGCGCCGAGGCGAAGGTGCGCCGCATGCTTCGTGGCGGAGGGAGCAACGGCCATTCTCCGTCAGCCGCAACGCCGGCCGCTCCGTCGACCGCCGGCTCGGGACAGGGGCGCGCCGCGCAACCCGGCATGCTCGGCCGCGTCCTGCGCGCGTATCGCGCACGCGTCCATTTCGCGCAGTGGAACGACTGGGCCGCGCGCGTCGCGCAGGTGGGTATCGCCCTCGCGAAGGAAACGAAATACCACGCGATCGTGAGTTCCGGTCCCCCGCACTTCGCACACGATGCGGCCCGCGAGATCGCGCTCGCCTCGGCGCGTCCGCTGGCCATCGACCTGCGCGACCCGTGGTTCTCCGACGACGTGGAGCCTCCCGAGTTGCGCGGTGACACGTGGCGCTCCCTCACCGCTGCGGACGAACGCCGCACCGTGGAGCGCGCGTCGCTCGTGGTGGTGAACACCGACTCGTGCCGTGCGATGATGGCCGAACGCTATCCGGCGCGCGCCTCGCGCATCATCACGATCATGAACGGCGCCGACGCCGACGTGCAGCCGGCGGGGGAGCTCGGACCGACGTTCATCATCTCGCACACGGGGTCGCTCTACTCCGGACGCGACCCGCGCATCCTGTTTCGCGCCGTCGCCAAGGTGGTCGAGCGCCTTGCACTCTCTCCCGGCGACCTGCACATCCACTTCATGGGGGATGACGTGTACGAAGGGCGCCCGCTCACCGCGCTCGCCGCCGACTGCGGAGTCGCCGACTTCACCGTCGTCGAACGTCGTCGCCCGCGCGCCGAGGCGCTCAAGTTGATCCAGTCCTCGGCCATGGTCGTCCTGCTTCCGCAACAGCACGTGCACTCGATCCCCGGCAAGGTCTTCGAGTACGTGCAGCTGGCGGCATGGCCGCTGATCATCGCCGACGCCGGGACCGCCACCGAGATGCTCCTGCGCAACACCGGCGCCGACGTGCTGGCTCCCGATGATGTGGACGGCGTCGCGAGCGCCATCGCGGCGCGGTACCGAGCCTTCCGCGCCGGCGAGCGCCCGACCCCCCTCAACGCCGATGGGCGCTACGATCGCGCCCGGCAGACGTCCCGCCTGCTCGATGCGCTGGAACATCTCTCCTGAGGCGCCCACACCGCGCACCCCCGTGGGGCGCGGAGCGCTTATCGTGCTCGGCGCGGGAGCGCTGGCGCACCTGCTCCTGGCGTGGTTCACGCGTATCCCCGCGCTCTCGTGGGGTGAGGACGACGCGGCCTACATCCTCCTTGCGCAGCAGCTGCGACACTTCGGCTACCGCGAGGTGCAAGACGTCGTCGCCCCGATCCACGCGCGCTTCCCGCCCGGCTACCCGCTGATCATCGCGCTCCTCGGCTGGCCCTTCTCCGATGCCACCGACTGGCTCCTCGTGCTCAACATGCTGTTCGCGGTGGCGACGATGGTACTCGTCTTCCTCGCGGCGCGGCGCCATATCGGGGAAAGGATCGCGCTGCTGACGGCGCTGCTGTTCGCCATCAATCCCATGACGGTGTGGGACAGCGCGCACGTGATGGCCGAGGCGCCCTTCAAGTTCCTCATGGCGCTCGGGGTGTGGGCGCTCACGCGGGAGGACGAGGACGGGCGATTCTCGGTGGTCGCCGGCGGGGCCATCATCGCCGCGGCGTTGACGCGCTCCGCGGGGCTCTTCCTGCTTCCGGCGCTTGGTCTGTACTGGCTCCTGCGCCGCCGGTATCGCCGGGTCGCGATCTTCGCAGTGGCGACGCTGTGCACGGTCGGGGCGTGGACCGCCTGGACGCTGGTCGCTCCCGAGGCGCAGCAGCGTCGCCTGTACGTCGCGGTCGTCTCCCCGGGGACTGGGAGCGCGGCAGCGGCCGGACGTCCCCGCACGAACTTCATCGTCGACCAGCTCACGCGCCTCCCGGCGCGGGCCCGCCGCCTAACGACCGTCGTCTTCCCCTTCGTGCTCGCCTTCCCGGCGATCCCGCGCACCCCGATCGACAACATCCTGTCGCTGGTGGCACTGGCGGGATTCGGCGGCATCGGCGTCCTCCTGATGCTGCGACGATGGACCTTCGCGGCGCTCATCACCCTGTGCTACGGAACGCTCCTCCTCGTCTGGCGTTATGCGGTCGAGCGATTCGCCAATCCCCTCGTACCGTTCCTGATCGCGGCGATGCTGGTCGGGGTCGACTGGGTCGCGCGGCGAGTCGCGCCGCGACTGCGTCCGTGGGGGATCGCGGCCGTCTCGGTCAGCCTCGTCTTCGGGGCGGCGCAGCTGAATGGCACCCGTCTCCAGAGTGCCTTTGCCTGCGACCGGGGGGATCCGGTGAACAGCAGCTGCTGGGACGCGAGTTACCGCGACTACCTCAAGGCTGCGCGCTGGGTGCGCGATTCCACCCCCACCGACGCGGTGTTCTTCGTGAACAAGGAGCGCGGTTTCTACATGCACTCCGGGCGCGTGACGATCAACCAGGATCGCGCGCTGCAGGAGGACTCGCTCTCGCTCGCCCCTTACCTTCGCTCTGCCGGAGCGCGCTACACCGTGGCCACCACGGTGGGACTGAGGGCGGCGCAGCATGACCGCCTCCTGGCGAGCGCCTGCAAGGATTTCGTCCTCCTGCACGCTTTCCCCAGCAACACGTACGTCCTCCGTCTCCGCGACTCGACCGACGCCGCGGACGACGACGGCGCCTGCCGTGCGCTCGCGGCGTACCGCAACGCCACGCGATCCACCGAGTGAGCGCGTCGCCGTTAGGCGCGGCGGTCCGCCGGTGGATCGGGCCCGCGCTGGCCTTCGCATTCATCGCGGCGCTCACCCTGCGCCCGGCGCCTCGCCCGCTCTTCCCCGTCCCGATCACCTGCCTCGTCTGCGGCGACCTCGGCACGGTCGACGTGACGCTCAACGTCGCGCTGTTCGTGCCGCTCGGGCTCGCGCTGGTGCTCGCCGGCGTGCGCGTGCGCCGCACCATCGCGATCGCGATCTGCACCACGCTTCTCGTGGAGACGCTGCAATACACGCTCATCCCCGGGCGCGACGCGACGCTCTCCGACGTGCTCACGAATTCGACCGGCGGTGCGATCGGCGCGCTTCTCGGGTTGCACTGGCGCAGCGTTTTCGCGCCGCCGCCGCGCGTGGCGCGCATCCTGGCGATTCTCGCGGCGCTCTTTGCCGTGAGCGTGATGGGCGCCACGGCGGCGCTCCTGCGACCAGCCGTCCCCGACATGGGGATGTGGGGACAGTGGACGCCGCAGCAACTCACCTTCGAGCCCTACAGCGGGACCGTGCACCGCTTCGAGGTGAACGACATCCCGATCCCGTACGACCTCGTACCGGAGAGCGAGCCGCTGCGGCAGCGCATCCTTGGAGGGGAGACGCAGGCACTCGTCGACTTCACGACTGGCGAGCCTCCCGCGCGCCTCTCGGCGATCGCGCGGGCGGGAAGCCGCTTCCAGGAAGTGCTCCTCGTCGGCGCGCGCGGGACGGACCTCGTCTTTCGGACGCGACTCGCGATGCGTGACTGGTTGTTGCGGCTGCCGGGGATCGTCCTCCCCGACGCGCTCCCGCCGGCAGGGGAGCGCGTGCTCGCGTTTGCCGGGCTGCACGACAACCACTGGTATGCCACCGTGCACAGTTCGCGCGGCGTGCGTCACGTCGAGATTCCCTTTGCCGTCTCCCTCGGCTGGACCTTCTTCCTGATCTTCGATCATCCGCTGCGTCCGAGCGACGGATGGATCGATGCGTTGTGGCTGGCGGCGCTCTTCTTCCCTGCTGCGGTGTGGGGGGCGCAGGGGCGCCGCGATGAGCGCACGCTCACCCGGGGAGGCGAGGAGCGCGCCAACCCAGCAGATACCACGACGACTGCGAGCGCTGCGAGCGCGAACATCGCCGAGGCGAACGCGGCGTCCTCGACGCGCGTGGGCGCATTCAACCGCTGGTGGTTCATCGGCGTGGAGCTCGAGGGCGCGGCGCTCCTGCTCATCCCGGCGTGGGCGCACTTCGTCCCGGCGTCGGCGTGGGAGTGGGGGGGACTCGTGGTCGGCTCGACCGCTGGGGCGCTCGTCGCACCGCTGTTGGTGCGGTGGGCAGCGTCACCGTCCGACGCGACACATTCTCCGCATCGCGTCGCACCCAACGCTTGAAGCACGGTGTGCACGTCGCGAGCTTTCGCACGTGCCGGTATTCCTCGCTTCGCTCGACGTCGTCCGGGACATCCTCCGGACCGTTTTCTTCGCGCTCTTCGTCGCGTTGAGCGTCGTCTGCCTGATCGACTGGCTCGTGCGCACGCGGCGTATCAACGCCTTCAGTCCGGTCGCGCGCTTCTTCCGTCAGAGCGTGGAGCCGCTCATGGCGCCGGTCGAGGAACGCATCGTGCGCGCGGGGGGCGTTCCGACGAACGCACCGTGGTGGGCGCTCGCCGCCGTCGTGGTGATCGGCATCATCGTGCTGAGCCTCTTCGACTTCCTTCGCACGCAGCTCGCCGAGTTCTACTTCGCGTCGCAGGCGGGGACGCGCGGCGTCGTTCGAATGCTCCTGAGCCTCGCGTTCGGCATCCTGCGCATCGCGATCATCGTCCGCGTGGTCATCTCGTGGGTGCGCATCTCGCCGTATTCCCGCTGGGTTCGCTGGGCTTTCACGATCTCCGAGCCGATACTCCGTCCATTGAGGCAGATCGTCCCGACGATCGGGATGATCGACATCACGCCGATCATCGCCTATCTGCTGCTCGGGCTCGTCGAGGGATTCGTCGTCGGGTTGGCGTGAGTGCGGTCACGGTCGACGTTCGCGAAGGCGCTGTACGATTCCCCGTCCGCGTGATTCCACGGGCGTCGCGCAATGCGGTTGCCGGGAGTCATGCGGGGGCGCTCAAGGTTCGGTTGCAGGCGCCGCCGGTCGAAGGAGCGGCGAACGACGCACTGGTGGAGTTTCTCGCGTCGGCGCTGCACGTGGCGCGAGGAGCCGTTCGCATCGTGGTCGGGCGCTCGTCGCGCAACAAGGTCGTCGAGGTCCACGGTATCGATGCCGCCGCAGTACTGCGGTTGGCAGCGGAGGAGTAGACGCTCGTGATACTGCTCGTGGGAACAGACGAATCGTTGCTGGAAGGACTCACCCAGCTGCTCGCCGGAGGCGGGCACCGGGTGCGCCTCGCGCACTCGATCGACGAGGCGGAGGAAATCGCCGGGAAGACGCCTCCGCTCCTCGCGGTGCTGCATCGCTCGACGGTAATGGCCGACGGTGGAGCTCGTGTTGGGCGGATCCCCCTGGCATCCGGTGGCGCCTACGTGCTCTATCGGACCACGAGCGACGAAGGAGAGACGATGTCGCGTGCGCGTTCGCTCTCACGTCAGACGCTTGCCGATCTTTCGCTCCCTCTCGAGCGACATCGCCTGCTCGCGCTGGCGCAGTACGTGAGCGCACGCGCGCACGAGAGTGGGCGCGTGAGCTTCGACACGCCCCCCGAACGCCGCGCGCACTAGCGACAGGGCGCGTAACGCGCGGTTGGCGCGCGACCGGGGTGCAAGAGGGCGGGTCGAGCGCATGCGCCCGACCGCTTGCCCCGTGAGCCGACGCCCGCTATTCCTCCACGCGGTACCTGACGCGCACCCGTGCGACAGCGACCGGCAGAACAACCGACGATTCGTGGCGATTTCCCGGCAACTTGCGGCCACGTTAAACAATCCGCTAAAGCGCCTGCCCGGCGCCCCCCTGTGCCGGGCTGCTTTTTTGTGAGGTCCCGGTGAGCGCTCCCCTGAACGTTGCTCGACTTCCCGTGCGCGGTGGATACCTCGACGCCCTGGCGCGCGGGGTCCTCGTCTTCGACGGGGCGATGGGGACCAACATCCAGCGTCATCACCTCACGGCCGACGACTACGGCGGGAAGGCGCTCGAGGGGTGCAACGACCATCTCGTGCTCACGCGCCCCGACGTGATCCAGTCGATCCACGAGTCGTTCCTCGCCGTCGGGTGCGACGTGGTGGAGACGTGCACCTTCCAGTCGACGCCGCGACGGCTGGAGGAGTGGGGGCTGCTCGAGAAGGTGCGTGACATCAACGTGCAGGCGGCGCGCATCGCACGCGCGGCGTGCGACCGCTTTGCGACGTCCGAACGCCCGCGCTTCGTCGCCGCGTCGATCGGGCCGACGGGGATGCTCCCGTCGAGCAGCGACCCCGCACTGTCGCGGGTGACGTTCGCCGAGTTGAGCGAGGACTACTACACGCAGGCGAAGTACCTCGTCGAGGGAGGCGTCGACGTCCTCCTCATCGAGACGTCGCAGGACATCCTCGAGGTCAAGGCGGCGCTGGCGGGGTTCGCGACACTCTTTCGCGAGTTGGGGTACCGGGTCCCCGTGCAGGCGCAGGTGACGCTCGACGTGAGCGGGCGCATGCTGCTCGGGACGGACATCGCGAGCGCGATGACGACACTCGAGTCGCTCGGCGTCGACGTGATCGGGCTCAATTGTTCGACCGGGCCGGAGCACATGCGCGAACCGGTCCGCTACCTGTCGGAGCATGCAGGGCGCCCGATCTCCGTCATCCCAAACGCGGGATTGCCGCTCAACACGGGGACGGGCGACGCGGTCTATCCGCTCGAACCCGGGCCGATGGCGACGATGCTCGCCGAGTTCGTCGGTGACTTTGGCGTGCGCATCGTCGGCGGGTGCTGCGGGACGACGCCGGAGCACCTGGCGGCGATCTGCGGGGCGATCGACGCGTTAGGCGTGCGTGGGGGCGGCGACGCGGGGGGCGAGTCGTCGGCGGCGCAGGGGGATGGAGGGCATGGGGAG
>CAZWVG010000099.1:0-19024 GCA_964637355.1 uncultured Gemmatimonadaceae bacterium | reverse complement strand
CAGGCCGCTCGCGCACGAGCGCCAGCCGCGCCCCGCCGCGCGCTTCGGCCAGGGACGTCTGCATCAGACCGGAGCCGCCGCCATTTCGTCGACCACTCGCCCGTCGAAGATGTGGATCGAGCGGTCGGCATGACGCGCATACCGCGGATCGTGCGTCACCATGCAGATCGTCGCCCCGCCGCGATGCAGCTCGCGGAGCAGTGCCATCACCGCCTCGCCATTCGTCGAGTCCAGGTTCCCCGTCGGCTCGTCGGCGAGGAGAATCGCCGGGTCGCCGGCCACCGCGCGCGCCACCGCCACACGCTGCTGCTGACCGCCCGAGAGCTGCGAGGGATAGTGCTTGATGCGGTGCGCCATGCCCACGCGCTCGAGCGCGTCCTGCACGCGCTTCTTGCGCTCGGCAGCGCCCATGCCGCGATACGTGAGCGGGAGTTCGACGTTCTCGTAGACCGTGAGGTCGCCGATGAGGTTGAACGCCTGGAAGATGAAGCCGATCTGCCGGTTGCGGATGCGCGCGCGGTCGGCGGCCGAGAGGTTCGACACGTCCTCGTTCGAGAGCATGTAGCTCCCGCCGGTCGGCGTGTCGAGGAGCCCAAGGATCGAGAGCAGCGTCGTCTTGCCGCACCCCGACGGGCCGTTGATCGCCACGTACTCGCCGGGGCGGATGTCGAGGTGAATGTCGGCCAGCGCGTGCGTCTCGACCTCGTCCGTGTAGAAGATCTTCTTGATCCCCGTCATGCGGATGAGGGGTTCCGCCGTAGGCAGGTCGTTAGGCATGTTCATCGCTCGATTCTCACCCGGTTGACGTTGTCAAAGCGCGCCATGTCGGAGATGATGACGCTGTCGCGTTGCTGCAGCCCCTGCAACACTTCGATCGTACTGACCGACGCCCGCCCCAGTTTCACACTGACGCGCGTCGCACTCTTCCCATCGGGCTCGATGCGGAACAGCCCGATCGCCTGCTCGGGTTGCCCGTACGCCGGGCGCCCCACGTACATCACGTTGTCGAGGCGCTCCAGCTCGATCACGCCGTCGACCGAGAGGTCGGCGCGCGCTCCCTTGGGGAGGTCTCCCTCGAGCGCCACTTCCACCGTCACCGTCCCGTTGGTCGAGATGGGGTCGACGCGCATCACCTTCCCCTCGATGATGCCGTTGCGTGTGTCGACCGAGGTCTTCTGCCCGACCACGATGTCCTTGGCCTGCGTCTCGGGGACGCGCAGCACCGCCTTGAGTCGCCCGGGCTGTGCAACGGTCGCCAGCGTTTGTCCCGGCACGACCCACTGTCCCAGCTCCAGCGGGAGCGTCTGCAGTTCACCATCGAGCCCCGACGTCACGCGCATCGACGCGACGCGCTCCTGTTGAAAGCGCGCGACTGCGCGCATCTGCTCGAGATTCGCCTTTGCCTTCGCCAGCTGCTCCGACATCGCCGTCGTCATGATGTCGAGCCGCTGCACCTCGAGGTCGAGGCGGGTCTCCAGCTCCTTGGCCAGGTCCTTCGCCTTGTCGACTTCGTTCTTCGACGAGAGCCCCTTGGCATCGAGCCCGTCGATCACCTGCGCGTCGCGCAGCGCGTTCGCGCGGAGCGTGCGGATCTGCGCGACCTGCGAGGCCTGGTTCAGCCGGTTGGTCTCGAGCGTCGTCCTCAGCGTCACGAGGTCCTGCTCGGCCTGCGTGAGCTGACGCTGCGCTTCGAGGGCCTGGAGCTGCACTTCGGGGTTGGACAACTCGAGCAGCACCGTCTCGGCCTTGACCGAAGAGCC
This sequence comes from uncultured Gemmatimonadaceae bacterium, assembly GCA_964637355.1. Lineage (GTDB taxonomy): Bacteria > Gemmatimonadota > Gemmatimonadetes > Gemmatimonadales > Gemmatimonadaceae > SCN-70-22. The sequence goes on along the minus strand of CAZWVG010000099.1, from coordinate 17,264 downwards.
CGGGCGGAGCGGGCGCGCCTCGACGCGTCCGGCGGTTACTGCGGCGACATAGCGGATGTTCTCTGGCACCAGCGTCCCGGGGGCGCGCACCTGGCGCACCATCGTCCCACGCTGCACGGAGTCGACCCACAGCTCACTGCGCGAGACGCCGGGGGGGCGCGCCTCGAGATTGCTCAGCGCCAGCGTCGTGGCCGCAACGGCCGCGACGGCACCCGCGATCAGCAGGTTGCGCTTGGTCTTCTTGGGGGGTTCTCGCTTGATATCCACGAAGTCTGTCGGTTCGGATGAGCCAGCGTGCCGAACTGCCGATTGGACAACAGGAACGTCACGTCCCGTTTCGAACGACTACTAAGGAAGAGGCGTGCCGGAAGTTTCGAATCGGCAAATCGTTGTGAAATAGAGCTTTAACGGCTCACCCCACGGCGAAGAATCACTCGGGTTTGGTCGGGTATGGGACGTGGTGTTCGGATCCGGACACTTGAGAGCGCTCAGCGCGCGAGTGACGGGCACAAAAAAACGCCCCCTGAAGGGCGCTCCGGGTGGGCCAAGCTGTCGAACCGCTACTGCATGTCGGGGAGGCTATCGACCGATGCGATGAGGCGGCGAGCGCTGCGCCAGTTGCGGAGAAGCTTGGGGCCGAGCGACGCAAGCGAGGTCTCGATCACGCTCCGCTTGGATGTGCTGGCGTGGATGACCTGCCCGTTGCCGGCATAGATCCCGATGTGCGTGATGTGGCGCGCGGTGCCGAACGTGAGAAGGTCCCCAGGGCGCAGCTGTGACGTGTCGCGCGCGACTTCGCGACCGAGCTTGGCCTGCTCATGGGCCGTGCGCGGGAGGTCCAGTCGAAGCGCCGACATCACGTAGCGAATCAGACCGCTGCAATCGAAGGCCTTCCCCGGCGATTCCGCTCCGAGCCGGTAACGCGTTCCGATCTGCGAACGGGCGACCGTCAGCAGCGAATCGCGGAGCGCGTTCTCGTCGAAGGTGGAGAGCGCCATCAGGACCGGCGGGGTCGCCGACTCGCTCGTCGCCGGCTTGAGGCGAATGCTGAGCGAGTCCTTGAGGCGCTGCGCCGACTCGCTGAACGCGGCGAATGGCTTCTTCTTCGTCTTCCGGCTACGCTGCGCCTCCGCCCCGCTCGACAGTGCGAGCGTTGCGAGGGTCGTCAGGACGGCCAGTCGTACGAAGCGGTGCATGCCGGAGGGCGCGGGAACGAGAGCGCCACATCGGCGCACAGGCCAAACTATTCCTTGGGTGGTATCCCGTAAGAGGACCGGCGTCACACTCCGCAGGAAACATCTGGCCTCTCGGTCAGGAAGCGTTTGCCGAGTCGTCGCCGCGGTAGACGCACCCCGACGTGCAGGTTTCGCGGACTTCGAGTGAGTCGAGCCCGGGGAGGGCGGGGAGGAGCGCGCGCCAGATCCAGCGGGCGATGACTTCGCTGGTGGGATTCTCCAGCCCGGGGATCTCGTTCAGGTAGTGATGGTCGAGCTGCCGCTCGACTGGCGCGATCGCGGCCTTGATGTCGGCGAAGTCCATCACCCATCCAGACGTCGCGCCGATCTCGCCGCGCACGTTCACCCGCACGTGGAACGAGTGCCCGTGCAGGCGCGCGCACTTGTGTCCCTCGGGGACGTTAGGCAGGCGGTGCGCGGCCTCGAAGGTGAACTCCTTGAAGATGACCATGCGTGTGTCGGTTGGTTGCGCCGCTCAGCGGAGTCCGAGCTGCTTGTGCGTCTGCAGGCTCAGGCGCCACTGCGGGTGCGCGAGGCAGTAGGCGACTGCTGCCGCCGTGTTGGCCTCGACATCGGGGCCATCCATCGGCTGCAAGGAGAAGTGGCGGAAGGCGAGGGCGGCGAATCGCTCGGGCGGAGCGTCGCCCTGCGGAAAGACCAACTTGAGCTCATCGCCCTCGCGCAGCGCGAGCGCCGCATTGGCCTTCGGGCTGACGCAGGTCCAGTCGAGTCCTGGCGGCGCCGGCTGCGTCCCGTTTGTCTCCACGGCCACCTCGAAGCCGGCGCGGTGCAGCGCGTCCACCGCCGCGGCGTCGAGCTGCAACAGCGGTTCTCCCCCGGTGCACACGACGTACGGGCGCCCCTCGCCCGGCGTCGGCCAGCGCGCGGCGATGGCCGATGCCAACTCCTCGGCGGTCGCGAAGCGACCGCCGTCGGGGCCGACGCCCACGAAGTCGGTGTCGCAGAAGGTGCAGGTGGCGCTCGCACGATCCTGTTCGCGCCCCGTCCACAGGTTGCACCCGGCAAATCGGCAGAAGACGGCCGGTCGCCCGGCGTGCATCCCCTCGCCCTGCAGCGTATAGAAGATCTCCTTGACGGTATACGTCACGGTTCCTGCACGTACGGCGTGGGGTCGGTCACGCCCGCCTCGGCGAAGCCGCGCCGGCGCAGGAGGCAGGCATCGCAGTGCCCACAGGCGCGGCCGTCGGGGGCCGGGTCGTAGCAACTGGTCGTTGATGCGTAGTCGACGCCGAGGGAAGTGCCGAGCGCGATGATCTCGCGCTTGCTCAGCGTCATGAGCGGGGTGCGGACGGTGACGGGACGCGTCCCTTCCACGCCGGCGCGGGTGGCGAGGTTGGCCATGCGCTCGAAGGCTGCGATGAACTCGGGGCGGCAGTCGGGATAGCCACTGTAGTCGAGCGCATTCACCCCGATGAAGATGTCCCCCGCCTCCAGCACCTCGGCCCAGGCCAGGGCGAAGGAGAGGAAGATCGTGTTGCGCGCCGGGACGTAGGTGACCGGGATCCCGTGCGACATCTCCTCGGGATCGCGGTCCTTGGGAACGTCGACGTTCGAGGTCAGCGCCGAGCCGCCGAAGAGGCGCAGGTCGATGTCGGCGACGACGTGTTCGGCCACGCCGTACTCCGCGGCGACGCGCTGAGCAGCGGCAATCTCCGCGCTGTGGCGCTGGCCGTAGCGAAAGGTGAGCGCGTGCACCGCGAAGCCGTCACGGCGCGCGAGTGCGAGGAGAGTCGTGGAATCGAGGCCGCCACTCAGGAGGAGGACGGCACGGGGGGCGTCTGGTCGGGTAGGCACGACGGGGAGTGCGATGTTATCTCTTGAAGCTAAATGTCATCTCACAAATAGTCGCCGGGCGCGCCGGCGCCCAGCGCCGGCCGGAGGCCGTCGACTATTTGTGAGATGACGTCTACTCGCCTCCGCGTGTGGTCTCTACGATTTTGTCGCGGCGAACTCGTCGTCTGCGATTCGCCGAGAATTCCCACGTCCCCGCGCCCTACGTCAGATGACGCGCCAAGCGCCGCAGCTCCGATCAGTCCTCTTTCGCGGTGCTCTCGCAGTCGTGATCGCGACCTCGGCCGCCTGCGCGCGAAGCGCGACGGTTGCTCCTGCCCCCCAGCCGGAGAAGCCCCCGCCGCCCCCCGACGGGCGCACGGTGCTCACCGCGATGAACGACCGCTATGTCGGCAAGTGGTACATGACGCTGCAGTTCAAGCAGAACGTCACGATCATCTCTGCGACCGGGCGACAGACCAAGCAGGTCTGGAACCAGTACCTCACGCTCCCCGGGAAGCAGCGCATTGACTACGTCCCACTCTCGTCGAAGAGCGGCGTGCTCTACGCCGACGGAAAGCTGTACGCCTTTGCAAATGGAAAGGCGCAGAACACGCAGGACGGGTGGCATCCGCTCCTCGTGTTGACGGGCGACGTGTACACGCAGATGGTCGATACGACGGCGATGGAGCTCAGCGCACTCGGCTTCGACCTGACGAAGGCGCGCAAGGCGCAGTGGGACGGGCGCGAGATGTGGGTCGTCGGCGCGGCGGAAGGCGATTCGACGACCTCACAGTTCTGGGTCGACACCGACTCGCTCCTCGTGCGCCGGATTCTGGTGAGCGACGCGCGTGCCGTGAAGCCGTCGGTCAACGAGACGCGGTACCTGGACTACCGGAACGTTGCCGGATATCCCGTCTCGTTCTCCATGCGTTCGTACCGCGACGGGCGGCTCTATTTTCGCGGGGAATCGACCAACGTGATCGTCGGCGACCGGCTCGCGGTGGAGTTGTTCGAGCCGCAGAGCTGGAGCGCCTCGCAGATCAAGCGTTAGGCGCGCAGGGCGCACGCTCCCGCTGAGCGTGCGGGTGTGCGCGTGGCGTGCGCGCATGGGGGGCGCGCGGAGTGGTTGCGCGCGGAGTGGTTGCGCGCCTCGCCGTTTTCAGGAAGTTGTGGACTACGCCGCCTCGGTGCGCAGCGCCCCGACCAGCTCGCGGAGCTGCACGCTCCCGTGCAGGAGCTGTGTCGACGCAGAACTCATCTGCTCGCACGCCGCACTTTGCTCCTGCGTGGACGCACTCACCTGCTGCGCGGCGGCGGCATACCCTTCCGCGGTCTTCGCGACCGACTCCACGCTCCGCGCCGCCGACGCCACGATGTGCGCATTGCGCTCGGCCTTCTCGGCGGCGCCGCCAGCTGCACTGCGCGTCCGGCCGGCCGCATCGGTGATGCTGTCGAGCGCGGCGTCGACGTTGCGCGACACGCCCTCGATCTCCTCCACCTGCGACACGCCGGCTTCCATCGCCCGCGTCGTCGATCCCACGCGCGACGTGACGACGCGCGTGAGGCGCACGACGTCGTCGGCCGCTCCCTGCGCCTGCTCGGCGAGCTTCCGCACCTCGTCGGCGACGACGCCGAAGCCTCGCCCCGCATCGCCGGCGCGCGCCGCCTCGATCGCCGCGTTCAGCGCGAGCAGGTCGGTCTGCTCGGCGATGCGCCCGACCGACGCGACGAGCTTGTTGATGTCCTCCGCCGTCGCGTTGAGCGCATCGACCTCGTGCGCCGCTTCGCGGACCGTCTCGCGCACGGTCGTGAGGATGCCGAGCGATCGAGCGATTTCGAGCCGCTTCGCGCGCGCCGACTCCTCGATTGCACCGGCGAGCGCGCTGAGTTCGTCGGCGCTCAGCACGACATCGTCGGCATTCGTGCGGATGGCACGCAAGGCATCGTCGATGGCCCGAAGCTGACGCACCTGGCTCTCCGCCCCGGTCGAGATCTCGGTCATCGAGGCCGCCATCTGGTTGGCCGACGCCGAGATCTGCTCCGAAACGTTAGCCAGGTCGCGCGCCGAGTGCGCGACGTCGTCGGCGGTGGTGGTGGTCACCGAGACGACGCGGGAGAGTGAGGCCGACGTCGAGTTCATGGCGTCGGCGAGTTCGCGGAACTCGCCGGGGAGTTCGCCTTCGACGCGTCCGGAGAAATCGCCCGCGCTCAGTGCGCGCGCCTGCTGCGTGAGCGAACGCAATGGGCGCGCAATCCAGGTGACCGTGCTGAAGACGACGATGAGTCCGAGCACCGCCGACGCCCCCATGATGATCAGGAGCCAGCTGCTGCGTTGCTCCGCGTCGCGGCGGAGCGTGAGCGATGCGGCGTCGACGTTGCGTGACTTGATCGCGGCGAGCTGGCGCACGTCGTCCATGAGGGAGTCCACACCGGCGCGTGCCCGCTCCCCTTCGCCCAGCGACGCGGCACGCCGCCCCAGATCGGAGAGGCGATGGGCGCGCGCGTAGCGCACCTCGATGTCGGAGAGGCGTGCGTCGATCGACGAGATGAGAGCGACTTCGCGCGGCGACTGACCGCGGAGGAGATTCATCTCGCGCTGCGCGCCGTGGGCCTCGCCGGCGCGCGCGTGAAACTCGCGCTGTGAGAGCGAGTCGCGCATCTCGAGGTAGCGCTGTGCGGCCGCCAGCTCAGCCGTCACCGCACCCGAGAGTCGTGCCGACAATTGCGCGTCGATCTGCACCGACTCGAGCGTCTCGGCGATGACGCCCGACATGCGCACGATCGCCGAGCGCCCGGCGATACCGGCGACGCAGAAGAGCGCGACCAGCACCGCAAAGCTGATGAGGAGGCGCTGCTTGATGCTCTGGAATCGCACGAGACGGTCGATCATGATCCGCGTCCTCCCGCGACGACCAGTGCGCCGCGGTGCACCCGCGTCATGACATATCCCTTTCCGATCACGTCGCCCGTCGACTGAAAGGCGATCGAACCGGTGACGCCGGGGAAGGCGTTGTCGCGCGTACGCGAGGCGAGCCAGCGCCGCACGCCTTCGCGCGACGCGCCGCCGTCGGTCACCGCGCGGGCCACCAGGCGCGTGGCATCATAGGCCAACGCAGCGTTGCCGTCCGGATCCATGCCGTAGCGCTGTCGGAACGCTGCTGTAAATCGTTGGACTTCCTCGCGCGGATCCTGCGGTGAGAACGGTGCACCGACGAAGACGCCCTCGGAGAGCGCCGTGTCGGAGACCACGCCGGTCCAGCCGTCGCTGCCGAGGAAGGCTGAGGACAGGTTCTGTCGCCGCGCCTCGCGCAGGATCGAGAGCCCCGACGCCTCGGTCCCTGCGACGAAGACCACATCAGGGGCGCGTGTCGCCAGCCAGGAGACAAACGGTTCGAAGTCGCCCGATCTGTCCGACGGTACCGGGTCACTCGCCACGACGGCCCCCTGGAAGTTGCGCTCGAACGACTTCGCGAGCCCTCGCCCGTAGGCGTTGTTCTCGTAGAGGACCGCCGCGCGCTGGAAGCCCTGCGCACCGGCGAAGCGCGCGAGGTCGAGTCCGTTGACCGAGTCGCTCGAGATCACGCGAAAGACCCAACGCGAGATCCCGGTGAGGTCCGGAGTCGAGGCAGTCGTGGAGACCGCCGGCAATCCCTCGTCGTAGACCCGTGCGGCGGCGACCATCGTCCCCGAGTTCACGTGCCCGACGACGGCGATGACTTCAGGGTTGGCGAGAAACTCGGCGGCGATGCTCACCGCGCGCGCGCCGTCGCCGCGATCATTGCGCATCGCGACACGAAGCGGGCGACCGAGGACGCCTCCCTCGCTGTTGATCTGTTCGACGGCGAGATCGATTCCGCGCTTGTTCATCTCGCCGTATCCCGCGTCCCAATTCCCCGCCGCGGCGATCAGGACGCCGTCGTTCGCCGGCGCGCACGAGGCGGACGCGCCGAGCGCCAGGGCGGCGACGATCGCGCGCGTGGCGACACGCGTGGGGCGATTCCAGACGGGAATTCTCACGTCTATCAGACGCCCCTCGCGCGTCTCGGGCAACCGCGGGCGAGGGGGTGGACAGGGGCACCGCGAGAAGGAAGCGGTGCGGGTGTGACGCGCGTTACGAAGCGGGCGCCGGCTCCTGCTGGCTCAGGCAGTGCAACGTCCCCAGTCCCCACACGAGGTCGAGCGCGTGGATCCCGACGACTTCGCGATCGGGGAAGCACTCGGCGATCGTGCTGAGCGCGACGCGGTCGTTACGGTCGTTGAAGGTCGGGACGATGACGACGCCGTTGGCGATGTAGAAGTTGGCGTAGCTCGCCGGAAGGCGAACGCCGTCCATCATCACGGGGCGGGGATAGGGGAGGGTGACGATCCGCAGCCCGCCGCCGGCAGCGAGCGAGAGGCGCTGCATGTTGTCGACCGAGCGGAGATGGTTCTCGTCGTTGGGGTCCGGCTCGAAGGCGAGGACCACCGTGTCGACGTCGACGAAGCGGGCAATGTCGTCCACGTGCCCGTGGGTGTCGTCGCCCACGCACCCTTCGCCGAGCCAGATGGTTTCGTGCACGCCCAGCACGTCGCGGAAGACCGTCTCGTAGTCCTCGCGCGACATCCCCGGGTTGCGCTCCTGGATGTGCGAGAGGAGACACTCTTCGGTCGTGAGGAAGAGCCCCGCCCCATTCGTGTCGATCGCCCCGCCCTCGAGGACGACGCGTTGCGAGCCGTCGGGACGCATCGGCTCGACGCGCGCGTGGCCGGTGATCCCGGCGATGGCCTCCCCCACCTTGGCATCGAGCGCGTAGTTGTCGTACTTGGCCCACGCATTGAACGACCAGTTGGCGAGCACTACGCGTCCTTCGTCGTCGTGCACGGCGGTCGGCGCCGAGTCGCGCAGCCAGACGCGATCGTTGGGGACGAGGTGCAGCCGGTAGTTGGCCGGATCGCACCCGTGCGCGTCGAGCTTCGTGCGTGCGTCGTCGCGCACCACTTCGTCGTGGCAGAGGATCTCGACGCGTTCCGTCAGGTGCAACGCGCGGACGATTTCGGCATAGACCCACGGAATCGGCTCGAGCTTCCCCGGCCAGTCGGGCTCGTGGTGCGGCCACGCGATCCACGTGGCCGCGTGCGGTGCCCACTCGGCGGGCATGGATAAACCGCGGACGGGGGACGGGGGACGGGGGACGGGGGTTGTCATGCGTGCACGCGGTGACGCGCCGCGCGAGCGAGTGCCTCGTGCGTCGCGGGCGAGTCACTATGCCCGCAGCTGCCGCTGACGCGGCGCCAACGGCGCCGCACTCCCGTCCCCCGTCTCCCGTCCCCCGTCCGCATTTCGCTCATCCCAGATACCGCGAAGCAATTCCCCCGTACGCATCCACCCGTCGATCTCGAAGAAACGGCCAATTCCTCCGCGTGTCCTCGATGCGCGCCGGATCGCACGTCGCCACGAGCACCGTCGGTTCGGTCCCCGCCTCCGCAAGGATTCGCCCAAACGGATCGTAGATCACCGACTGCCCGAAGAACTCGATCCCGTCGGTCCCGGGTTGCGCCTCGAAGCCGGCGCGATTGGGCGACGCGACGAAGACGCCATTGGCGATCGCGTGCGAACGCTGGATCGTGTGCCAGGCGTTGACCTGGTCCTGCCCGAACGTCGCCTTCTCCGCGGGATGCCAACCGATCGCCGTGGGATAGAACAGCACGTCGGCGCCTAACAAGGAGGTGATCCGCGCCCCTTCGGGGTACCACTGGTCCCAGCAGATCAGGACGCCGATCGTTGCGTAGCGCGTCTCCCACACGCGAAAGCCGTTCGAGTCGCGCGAGTGCGCGGCGTCACGGCGCGCGGTGTCGCCCGCATCGCCCGGGGTGAAGTAGTACTTCTCCTCGAAGAGCGGGTCGTGCGGGATGTGCATCTTGCGATAGGTGCCGAGGAGTGTTCCGTCGGCATCGATGATCGCGGCAGAGTTTCGGTAGAGTCCCGCGGCCTGGCGCTCGTATAGCGGCACGACGAGCACGACCTCGAGTTCGCGCGCGATCTCCTGCATGCGCTCGGTGGTCGGACCGGGGATCGGTTCGGCCAGGTCGAACCAGTTGATGTCGAGCGTCTTGCAGAAGTACGGCGCGTTGAAGAGCTCCTGCAGGCAGATGACCTGCGCGCCGCGCTCGTGCGCGCGACGCACGCCGGCGATGGCGCGCGCGACATTCTCCTCGATGTCGAGGGAGCCGGCATACTCCTGGACGACGCCTACGTTGAACGGTGCTTTGGGCATGCGCGAAAGCTAATCGACCAGCGCAATCACCACATCGTTCACGTTGGTCCCGGTCAACCCCGTTCGCAGCAGCGCGCCCGCGGCGTCGAGCGCGGGATACGCGTCGTGCATCGCGAGTGCGCGCTCGGGATCGAGGCCGGCGAGCGCGATGCGCGACCACGTGGTGCCATCGACGATGGCGCCGGCAGCATCGGTGGGGCCATCGCGCCCGTCTGTGCCGGCCGCGAGGATCGTGATGCCGCGCCCCTGCGCGCCCGCGGCATGCAACACCTGCGCGGCCGCGAGGGCGAGTTCCTGGGCGCGCCCACCGGTGCCAGCATCCCCCTCCGCGCCATCGTGCGCGCCGAGCGCGACGGTCGTCTCGCCCCCCCAGACGAGCGCCAGCCGGCTTCTGGCGTTTAGTCTCCCGCGCCGGTCGTCACGGCGAGCGACGAGTGCCGCCCGCGCGATCGCCCCGCCGGTCGAACGCGCGTTCCCGGCGATCGGCGTCGGCGCGATGCGCACGATCAGCTGCGCCGCATCGCCTTCGCGCGAGACGCCCTCGAGTGCGTCGGCATTGCGCAGAATGACCCTCCGCTCGACCGCGGCGATGGCCTCGTGCGTCGGACGCGGCGTCTCCGGTACCTGGCCCGCGAGCGTTGCGTCCAGATACTGGCGCACCTCGTCGGGGATGTACGGCCAGATCCGTCGCGCTTGCGCCAACTCGATGAGCTCCGTGGCGGACCAACGATCGCCAGCGCACGGCCCCGACGCGATCGCGGCGGCGTCGTCGCCGATCACGTCGGAGGCGATGAGGCAGGTCACGCGCGCGTGGGCGAGGGCGAGGGCGAGGCGTCCCGCTCCCCAGCGCAGCACCCGCTTGCGGAACGCGTTCATCTCATCGATCGGTGCCCCCGCCTGGTGCAAGCCGGCGAAGAGCTCGCGTAGTGCACCCGGCGAGATCCCATCGACCGGCGCGGCCATCAGGCTCGTCGCCCCGCCCGACACGAGCACGAGGACGTCGTCGCCCGGGCGCACGAGCGAGACGACGGCGCCGATGCGTTCCGCCGCTGCCAGCGAACGCGCCCCCGGCACCGGGTGGTCACCCGTGCAGACGTCGAGCGGTCCGATCGCGGGCACGTCTTCGTCCGCAGTAACCACGACGCCGCCGAGCGTCACGCGGTGGACGGTACCGAGTGCGTCGATCGCGGCCTGCGCCATCGGGACCGCACCCTTGCCGACCGCGATGATCCACGGCCGTGCCCCGAAGGAACGAGCGTCGAGCTGGGCGAGCGCCACGCGCGTTGCGGCTGACGGATCGGCGCTGCGGACCGCGGCGCGAAAGAGCTGCTCGGCGACGAGTCGTGGAGAGGTCATCGACCAAACGTAGCACGCCCCGGCGAAAGTCGCCGGGGCGTGTCGTCGTTCACCACGACGCATCTCGCGTCGAGTCGCCGGACGCGCCGGAGCCCAGCGGTGGGCCGAAGGCGCCGGCTCTTCGCGAGCAGCGTGCTACTTGCTCATGCCGGGTGGGGAGAGTTTGTCGATCGCTTCCCCCAACTCCGTATACGCATCGGCCGACGATTGCCGGAACGGCTGCGCCTTGTAGGCGATCCGTCCGTCGGGACCAATCACGTAGAGCGTTCGGTTGTCGATCTTGTTGGCGGGGATGTAGGCCCCGTAGAGCGTTCCCACCGCACCGTCGCTATCGCTCGCGAACGTGAAGGGGAAGTTCGCGTCCTTCATCCACGAAATAAGCGCGGTGTCGGGATCGACGCTGATCCCGATGAGGGTGACATTCTTCCCCCCATTGAAGAGCGTGGCGTACTGATCACGGTACGCCTCCATTTGGATCGTTCAACCCTTGGTCCGCGCCTTGAAAAAGAAGGCGAGTACCACCGTGTTGCCGCGGTACGCCGACAACCGGATCGCGTCCTTGATCGGCCCGTCCTTGGTGACGCCGCGGAGGGTGAAGTCGGGAGCCATCTCCCCGACCTTCGGCCCCGTCTCCGCCTGCTGCGCGCCACCAGTGGACGACGCACCGACCACGAGCGCGATGGCGGCTGCCATCGTCCCGAAGCCCTTCGAGGTGAATCGCATGGATTTCATCCTGGCTGGTGTGCGACGAAGTTGGCGCCTTGGGCTCGGGCCGCGCAACTCGCATCGCGCGGCGTGATGCGCATCACACCCAGCCGAGCGAGCGTGACGGCAGAGGGACACCCAATTGTCCGCATTCGGGACACCCTCGACGCTAAGTCGTTGCAGGAGCGTACCAACACGTCTGGCACCGTGCCTGCCCCCCTCGCCGGCACCCACTTCCCCGACGGAGGGCCTCCATGTCCGTGACTCGTGTCTTCACAGTGCTCGCCGCAACCGCAGTACTGGCGGGGTGCCAGCGAGCTGAATCGCCCAAGCTCGACGACGCGCTCAAGAACGACCTGTCGCTCGCGTCGCAGATGCAACCGTATCAGCCGCAGCTCTACGTCTCGCCGCAGGAACAGGGCTATGCCTACGGCGCGCAGCCCGGCTACTACCCGCAGGCGCAGTACCCGCAGGGCTATCCGCAGCCATACTATCCGCCGCAGCCGCAGCGCGTGATCTACCGTCCCGCGCCGCAGCCCGTGATTCGCCGGGCGCCCGCGCCCGCGAGTGCCTCGGGGCCCGTCTACAGCTCCAGCGGGGGCGGGTACGGCAGCGAGGCGGGCGTGCAGAAGAACACCAAGCGTGATGCAATCATCGGGGCGGCAGCGGGTGCCGCGATCGGCGTAGCCAGCACGCGCAATACGCTCAAGGGCGCGATCATCGGCGCCGCGGCGGGGGGGCTGCTCGGGGCGGTGGTGGGCGAGAAGATCGACGTGCGCCGTCCGCGTTAGGTTCGGCGATTGAGCATCGGCTGTCGACACACGTCGCCAGCCAGGAACCGGGGGGCGCCGCGCGTGGTTGCGCGACGCCCCCCGCTGCATTCCGGCAATGACTACCGGCAGGCCTCGAAGGCGGGGAGGTGACGCTCCAACGATGCGCGTCGATTGTTGGAGAAGACGTAGCGAACATCGGCGGGGAGCGTTCCCGCCAGCAAGCGATCATACATCGCGATGTTCTCCTGTTCGGCCACCGCTCCTGCGGCGCACGCCAGGGCGATCGTCTCGAATCGGGGAACGTTGTCGAGCGTCCACTCACTCGGCGGAGTCGCGATCCCCCGGCGCTCGTAGATCGCGGCGAGCGACGTGGAGTGGCGCTGCTCCGCCACCACGACGTTGTAGAAGGGAAGGACGTTGCCGTGATCGAACAGGACGCGCAGGTAGATCTGCTCGGCGCGGTACTCGTCTTGTATCGCCGTGGCGACTGCATCGGACACGTTGTCGGTGAGCGCCGCAAACCCGGGCGCGGTCACGCTCGGGGTGTCGGAGCATGCGACGCTCGTGGCAAACGCGGCGGCGAGACCCAGCCAACGCAGGGGAGGGTGTGTGCGCATATGGGCTCCCTTTGTATGAGTATATAACCGTCTACTCATATGGACGTCCGGGAGCCGGCGACGTTAGCGCCGAGTCGTGGTGCGTGTCCCGCGCCTGGCTACTTCGACCGCTTGAGCATCACCGCGATGACGGGGCGATTGAGGTTTCCGCCGAACCGCACCTCGGCATCGTTCGCCGTGTGAAAGCGGATCTCCGAGACCGTGCGGATGTCGATGTTTCGCAGATCCGCGACGTCGAGCGCCTGGCCGCCGTCGATCCTGAGTACCGGGAGGACGCTCTGCCCGCTCAACCCGGCGACGCCTGGGCGAAGGTAATTCGGGCGCACTCGGCTGATCAGGTCGTAGGCATTGTTGATCCCAACCTGCTCGGCGATCTCGGCCTCGGTGATCAGGTTCTGTGAGCGCGAGCGCACTGGCGTGGGAGCGCCGTCCCCGCCCGACGTCCCGCTCTTTCCCCCCGGCGCGCAACCCGCGAGCAGCGCGCTCGCGAGGGCGAGCAGCCATCTGTTCCGCATCTGTCCCTCCTGTTCGTGCTCGATCGGTGACGGCGCAGGCTCAGGCCAATCTCCGGCAGCAGGGCCACACAGGCAAGGGAGGGAGCAGGTTCGAGCAGGATCAGCCGGTCGCGCACCGACGGAGAGCCGGCTGCATCGCGCTAGGGAACCGCCAGCCGCAAAGCGCCCGGGAGGCACCGGATCACGAGCGTCGACGAGCGCGCCTGGTGCAGCTCGCCGTCGGCCTCGAACACGGGCGGGGCGCCGAAGGTGAGCGCCAGGCGTTGCGCGCGTCGCAGTGAGACCTCAGGCGCGTGCAGGTGAGTGCCGCGCGGCGCTCCGGAAAAGACCACTGCGCGCCGCCACGGCGAGACGTCGGCGACGCGCACGACGTCCAACAGTCCGTCGTCCACCTTGGCATCCGGCGAGATGAGGAAGCCTCCGCCGATCCGCGGTCCGTTCGCCACGATGACCGCGAGATGTCGCGTCGTTGCACCTGGCGGAACCGGAGCGGGCGCTGCATCGGTGACCGCCTCGTCCTCTCCAACGCGAAGCTGCGCCTCGAAACCCGAGTAGCCGAAGAGGAGGCGCGCGGCAGTGAGCAGGTAGACGGCGTGCCCGCGCAGCCAGGAGACGCCAAGCGTCTCGCGCACGACCTCGGCGTCGAAGCCAAACCCGACGCAGTTCACGAAATGCACTCCCTCGACCTCGCCTACATCGATCCGGCGCTCCCCACCCCCCCGGGCGATCGCGAGCGCGGTGTCGATGTCGCGCACGTCGAGCCTCGCGGCGAAGGAGAGGTCATTCCCGGTGCCGGCGGCGAGGAGGGCGAGTCGCGACGTGCCGCCGGCGGCGAGAATCCCGCGCGCGACGTTCCCCCACGTACCGTCACCGCCGACCGCGAGGATGGTGTGCGCGCCCCCCCGCGCCGCCTCCCGAGCAAGCACCTGTTCCTCGCCTGGGAAGTTGGTGAGCTGCAACGAGACGTTTGCCGACTCCCCGCCAATCTCCGCGAGCCGCGCCTCGAGCGCGCGCACCACGCGCGCGCCGCGTCCGCGCCCGGAGGCCGGGTTCGCGATCACGACCAGTGATGGTGGGCCATGCGCTGCAGGAGTCGAGACGGAAGGGGTCATGGCGCGCAAAGAAACGTCGGCGCCACTCCCGGGGGAATGGCGCCGACGCGTCTCTCGTTCTCTGTTTTCGGCCGGTGGGCGCGACGGCGCCCCGGCGCACGACCTACCGTCCGCCGACCAGCTGCCGCAGCACGTACGGGAGGATCCCGCCGTTGCGGTAGTATTGCAGTTCCTCCGGCGTATCGATGCGCGAGCGGACGTTGAAGCGCGTCTCCTTCCCGTCAGCGCCGCGAGCGACCGCCGTGAGGACCGCGCGCGGCGTCATGTCATCGGCGAGCCCCTCGATCGTGATCGATTCGAATCCGGTCAGCCCAAGCGACTGCCGCGTCGCCCCGTCGGTAAACTCGAGCGGAATCACCCCCATCCCCACGAGGTTCGAGCGATGGATGCGCTCGAACGACTCGGCGATGACGGCGCGCACGCCGAGGAGCATCGTCCCCTTCGCGGCCCAATCGCGCGACGAACCGGTGCCGTACTCCTTCCCGGCGATGATGACGAGCGGCGTATTGCTCTTGCGATACGATTCGCTCGCCTCGAAGAAGGAGGTCGGCGCAGCGTCGGGTGCAACGCGCGTCCACCACCCTTCCATCCCCGGCGTGAGCTCGTTCTTGAGGCGGATGTTGGCGAACGTTCCGCGCATCATCACCTCGTGATTGCCGCGCCGGGCGCCGTAGGAGTTGAAGTCCTTCTTCTCCACGCCTAACGACTTGAGCCACTGGCCGGCCGGGCTCTTCTCGGCGATCGATCCGGCGGGGGAGATGTGGTCGGTCGTGATCGAGTCGCCGAACATCCCGAGGATGCGCGCGCCAGCGATCGGCTGCACCCCGGGAGGCGTCATCGTCATCCCCTCGAAGTACGGCGGGAGCTTCACGTAGGTCGAGGCATCGTCCCACGCGTAGCGGCTCCCCGTGGGAACGGCAATCGCCTGCCACTGCTCGTCGCCCGCGAAGACGTCGCCGTACTCCTTCTCGAACTGTGCGCGCTGCACCGAGGTGAGCACCACCTCGGCCACATCGCTCGCCGACGGCCAGATGTCGCGCAGGAAGACCGGTCCCCCGCTCCCGATTCCCAGCGGCTCGGTGTCGAAGTCGATGTCCATGCGCCCGGCGAGGGCATACGCCACCACCAGCGGCGGCGAGGCGAGATAGTTGAAGCGCGTCTGCGGATTCACGCGCCCTTCGAAGTTGCGGTTGCCGGAGAGCACCGCGGCCACCGTCAGCTTTCCTTCATCGATCGCCCGCGACACGGGCTCGGGGAGCGGGCCGGAGTTGCCGATGCACGTCGTGCATCCGTAGCCGACGACCTGGAAGCCGAGCGTGTCGAGCGCCGGCTGCACGCCTGCCTTGTCGAAGTAGTCGCGCACCACCTTGCTCCCGGGGGCGAGCGACGTCTTGACCCACGGCTTGCTGCGCAGGCCAGCGGCAACGGCGCGTTGCGCGAGGAGGCCGGCGGCCAGCATCACGCTGGGGTTCGACGTGTTGGTGCACGAGGTGATCGCGGCGATGACCACGTGCCCGTCACGCAGCGCGAAGTCCTGTCCCCGCCAGCTGCACGCGACGCCGGTGTCCTCCACCGTCTCCACGTGCCCGCCCTCGGCGACCATCTCGGCTTGCGGCGAACCGGCTGGTGCCGGCGCCGCGGCCGGAGAGAGTGCGGCGGCGGTCGTGGCGCGGAGCGCGGCGAGTGCCTCGCGATACTTCGCCTTCGCCTGATTGAGCGGGATCCGGTCCTGCGGACGACGTGGACCGGCCATCGAAGGCACGACCGTCGAGAGGTCGAGCTCCAGCGTGTCGGTGTAGACCGGATCGGCCATCCCGTCTTCGCGGAAGAGCCCCTGCGCCTTGGTGTAGGCCTCGACGAGTTGCACCTGCGCTTCGCTGCGTCCGGTGAGTCGCAGGTACTTGAGCGTCTCGTGGTCGACCGGGAAGAAACCCATCGTGGCGCCGTACTCCGGCGCCATGTTGGCGATCGTCGCGCGATCGGCGAGCGCCAGCGACGACAAGCCATCGCCGAAGTACTCCACGAACTTTCCCACCACCTTCTTGCGGCGCAGCATCTCGGTGCAGGTGAGCACGAGATCCGTCGCCGTTGCGCCTGGCGGAAGCTTTCCCGTGAGCTTGAAGCCGATCACGTCGGGAATGAGCATGCTCACCGGCTGGCCGAGCATCGCCGCCTCGGCCTCGATCCCGCCGACGCCCCAGCCAAGGACGCCGAGGCCGTTGATCATCGTGGTGTGCGAGTCGGTGCCGACCAGCGAGTCGCAGTAGGCCTGCCGCTCACCATCGACCTGCGCCGTGAAGACCACCTGCCCGAGGTACTCGAGGTTGACCTGGTGGCAGATGCCAGTGCCCGGTGGGACGACGCGGAAGTTGCGCAGCGCATCCTGTCCCCAGCGCAGGAACTGGTAGCGCTCGGAGTTGCGCTCGTACTCGAGGTTCACGTTGAGGAGGAAGGCCGCCTCGGTCCCGTATTCGTCGACCTGCACCGAGTGGTCGATGACGAGGTCCACCGGCTGCAGCGGGTTGATCCGGGTGGGATCGCCGCCGAGCGCGGCGATCGCGTCGCGCATCGCGGCGAGGTCGACGACGCAGGGGACGCCGGTGAAGTCCTGCAGGAGGACGCGCGCGGTTCGGAAGGCGATCTCCTTGTCGACCGGCTGCTTCACGTCCCAGTTGGCGAGCGTCTCGACGTCGCCCTTCTTGACGAACGCCCCGTCCTCGCCGCGGAGGAGGTTCTCGAGGAGAACCTTGAGGGAGAAGGGGAGTCGGTCGACGTTCCCGTTCGACAGCACGCGCAGCGCGTCGAGCCGGAAGATCGTGTACGCTTCGCTACCGACGGTGAGGGTGGACTTGCTGCCGAAGGAATTCGGGTGGGTCATGGGCTCATCACGCAGATGAGAGCGC
>CAZWVG010000098.1:0-19212 GCA_964637355.1 uncultured Gemmatimonadaceae bacterium | reverse complement strand
TCGGTGCACATTCCGGTCGGCGAGATCCTCAAGGCGCCGACCGCCGCGCTCGACGCGATGGAGACCATCGGGCACAAGTTCGCGGTGATGCCGTGGATCGATCCCAAGGAGCGTACGCTGGACAACTACAAGCGCTTTGCCGACCAGTTCAATGCCGCGGCGGCGCTCACCAGCAAGCGCGGGATCCAGTTCTGCTATCACAACCACGACTTCGAGTTCGAGCGCACCGGGGGAATCGTCCCGTACGACATGCTCCTCGAGCGTTGCGACCCGAAGCTGGTCAAGTTCGAGATGGACCTCTTCTGGATGAACAAGGCGAAGCAGGATCCGCTCGCCTACTGGGCGAAGTATCCGGGGCGCTTCCCGCTGGTGCACGTGAAGGACATGACGGCCGGCGGTGACATGACCGAGGTGGGAGCGGGGGTCATTCCGTTCAAGACGTATTTCGCCAAGGCCAGCCAGGCGGGGATCACGCACTACTTCGTGGAGCGCGACAACCCCACCGACTCCTTCGCGTCGATCGCGACGTCGTTCAAGGCACTGTCGGCGCTATGAGCCAGAGTCGCCGCGAGGCCATCCGCACGCTCGGCGGCGCCGCCCTGGCCGGTACCGCCCTGGCGGGATCGGCCGCCGCCAGCCCGTTAGGCGCGATGACGTCCAATGTGCTCGACGCGCTGCAGCCGCTCCCCGCGGCTGGTCGCATCAAGCAGAGCGTCTGCCAGTGGTGCTACGGGAAGATTCCGCTGGATGAGCTGTGCGCCGCCGCCAAGCGCATCGGGCTGCAGTCGGTCGAGTTGCTAGGCGAGAAGGACTGGCCGACGGTCAAGGCGCACGGGCTCACCTGCGCCATGGCCAACGGCCCCACCACGATTCCGGTCGGCTTCAACCGCCTCAACGAGCACGATCGACTGGTCGCCGAATCCGAGCGGTTGCTCCCGCTTGTTGCAGCTGCCGGACTCCCCAACATGATCGTCTTCTCGGGGAACCGCGACGGGATGGGGGATGGCGAAGGGCTGGCCAACTGCGTGACCGGGCTCAAGCGCATCACGCCGCTCGCCGAGAAGCTTGGCGTCACTGTGTGCATGGAGCTCTTGAACTCCAAGGTCGACCACAAGGACTACATGTGCGACCACACGGCGTGGGGGGCGGAACTGGTCAAGCAGGTCGCCAGCCCGCGCTTCAAGCTCCTGTACGACATCTATCACATGCAGATCATGGAGGGCGACGTGATCCGCAACATCCGCGATCACTTCGCCGCCATCGGGCACTATCACACCGGCGGTGTCCCGGGGCGCAACGAGATCGACGAGTCGCAGGAGTTGTACTATCCGGCGATCATGCGGGCGATCGCCGACCTCGGCTACACCGGGTTTGTAGGGCAGGAGTTCATTCCGAAGCGGGAGCCGCCGCTCGATTCGCTGGAGCAGGGGGTCCGGATCTGCACTGTCTGAGAAGACGAGAAGACGAGAAGACGAGAAGACGGGACGACGTGACGGGAGGAGGAGGTATGGGTCGAGCGATGCGAACGTTCTGGCGTGCGGGCGTGGTCGCAGTGTGCTGCCTCCCGGAGGGAGGGTGTTACTCGTTCCGTCCCCTCACGCTCGCGCCCGCGGACGTACCGCAGGGATCGTTAGGCGGGACGACGCGGATCAGCATCCGCGATGGAGGGAGCGTGACGATCGAACGCGGAGCGATCGTCGGCGACAGCGTGATCGGCGTGAAGCAGGACACGAATGTGCGAGTGGCGATCCCGGTAAGCCGAGTGATCGGCATCGAAAGATGGGGAATGAATCGCGGCAGAACCGGCGCGTTGGTGTCGCTGCTCCTCATCGGCGAGATCGTCCTCGTCACGTGGTTGGTGATAAGCTTCACGCAGCTTCCGCCAATACTGTGACGGTCGCTCATCGTCCCGCCCCCTCCTTCGCCTCAAAGTGTCGCCCGCACCTCGCTCCATTTCCCGCGCGTAAAATCCGGAAACTTCATCGGCGCGCTCCCCTTGGCGACCGACATCTCGCTGAGTGGCCCCGGAGCCGACCACGCAGCAGCGTCATAGACATCGAAATCCGGCGGCAATCCCTCGCGCAAGCACTGCACCAGGCGATACGCCATCACATAATCCATCCCCCCGTGCCCGCCGCTCCGCGCCTTCTCCCCTAACTCGCGCCA
Source organism: uncultured Gemmatimonadaceae bacterium (assembly GCA_964637355.1). Taxonomy (GTDB): domain Bacteria; phylum Gemmatimonadota; class Gemmatimonadetes; order Gemmatimonadales; family Gemmatimonadaceae; genus SCN-70-22. The sequence continues at coordinate 17,046 of CAZWVG010000098.1, read as the reverse complement.
GAGAGGGTGTTCGTACTTGGCCTTGTACGGATCGATGGGGCCCCAGCGATCTTCCTCGCCGTCGCCCTCGATGTAGATGCGCGGCGGGTAGTCCTCGAAGATTCCCTTGGTCCCCTGCAGCGAGTTGATGCGCGAGTACGGGCGCGGCGACGACACATCGTGCTCCAACCGAATCGTGCGCCCCTTCGCCGTCTTGATCAACGACGAGTTGAGGTCGCCGTCGATGTACTTCTCCTTCCACTTGGGGGAGTCCTTCGGCACGTGGTCCTCGCGCCACTTGTCGAGCCCCATCGGCGGAGTGCTCATCGAGACCATGTAGTCGAACCGGTCGCCGCGGTTGATCCCGAGCATGAAGGCGACAGGCCCGAGGCCGTGCGTGGGATAGAGATTGCTGTTGCGCAGCGTGTGGTGCCGCCGGCGCCAGAGCCCTTCATCCTTGTCCTCGAACAGGATCGAGCGCAGGTCGTGATTGTACGAGGCCCCTGCGTGCTTGAGCTCCCCGAAGGCGCCAGCCTTCACCATCTGGAGCACCAGCATCTCGTTATAGCCGTAGTTGCAGTTCTCCATCATCAGGCAGTGGCGACGCGTCTTCTCCGACGTGTCGACGAGTTGCCAGCAATCCTCGAGCGTGTAGGCAGCCGGCACCTCGGTCCCCGCGTGCTTGCCGGCATTCATCGCCGCCAGCACGATCGGGACGTGGAATTCCCACGGCGTCGCCGTATACACGAAGTCGATGTCGTCGCGCGTGACGAGCTCCCGGTACGCGTTAGGCCCCGACGTGAAGCGCGCCGGCTCGTAATCGTGCCCCGCCTTCCGCATCTGTTGCACCGCCATCTCGACCTTCTCCGGCACGACGTCGCACAGGGCGGCGATCCTCACGTTCGGCACGCCGGTGAGCTCGTGCAGCACGGAGCGCCCGCGCAGCCCGGTCCCGACGATGGCGATGCGCACCGTCTCGTGGCGCTCGAACGGAACGCCGGCCATGCTCGCTGCAGCTGACGGTCGGTCGTGGAGCGCACGGAACGGAGCGTCGGCGTCGTCGGGTTGCTGGGCGCTGAGCGCGCCGCCGCCGAGCGCGAGACCGGCGCCGGCGAGCGCTGCGCCCTTGAGGAGGTCGCGGCGTGAGGGATCGTGGGGAGACATGGCTCGTGGGATGAGGGCCTGTGCGCCTGCGTGCGACGCATCTCCCAAGTATGCGCCGCATCCTCGCGCGACAGAACCCTCTGGCCCTCGCGTGTGCGCATCGGGCATCTTCCGACGTCGCCCACACAGGAGCCGAGATGCCATACGAGGTCTGCCCACTCGTCTCGCGCGCCGTTCGCCGCGTCGCGCCCGCCGACTTCTCGCGCCGAACTGCGGCTGGCGGACGCCGGCTCTCACACTGCGTCGCGCTTCTCGCGGCGCTGAGCGCCACCGTCGCGACTGCTGCGCGCGCCCAGCTGCACCCCTCCACCGCCTGCGGCGTCGGCATTCCGGCCGACGAGTCCACCGGATACGTCGGCCTCCCCGAAGGCGATGTCTTCTGCCCGCTCGTCGCCGACCCGAAGTCGATCCGGTCGTTCGCGAGCTACCTGCGCGCCCGCGCCACGCAGTTCAATCCCACCACGCAGTCGACCTTCGACACCGACGTGGGCGCGGTGGGGATCAGCGATGCGATCGGTCTCGGGCGCTGGAACGGTGCGCGCCCCAACGATGGCGTGCAGTTCGCCGTGAGCGCGGGCGTCTTCGCCCAGTTCGACCTCCGCTCATCGTCGTACGACCTGCTCAATGCCGACTACACCGTCGGCCTCCCGGTCACCTTTCGCTACGGCGCCTTCTCAGGGCGCGCGCGGATCTATCACCAGAGCTCGCACCTGGGCGACGAATTCCTGCTGCGCCCATCGGATCCGGCGCCGACGCGCGAGAACCTGTCGTTCGAGGCCGCCGAACTCCTGGGGTCGCTCGACATGGGAGCGTTGCGCGCGTACGGTGGCGGGGAACGCCTGATCAACCGCAATCCCGATTCGCTCGCCGCGACGGTCTGGCACGCCGGCGCCGAGTTGCGCCCGATGACCGCCCTGCTGTCAATCGGTAGTGTGGCCACGCTGCGCCCGATCGCCGCGGTCGACGTCAAGGCGACGGAAGGCAACTTCGACCGCCCGGCGATGAGCGCGATGGCCGGCCTCGACATCTCCCGCCGCCGAGACCCCGGCGGCTCGGGACGCCGCTGGATGATCCTCGCGCAGTTCTACTCCGGTCCGTCGCCGTACGGGCAGTTTTATCGCGATGATATTCGGTACTACGGATTTGGGATTTCGTTTAATCCGTAGGGGCGGACGGGAGACGGGGGACGGGGGACGGGAGTGCACGCGGCGCCCGTGGCGCCGCGTGCGGGGGCTCGGCGCGGGTCGTTGATGCCGTCGTGGAGGCCGGCTTGGTGTTGGGAGCTCGGAGTGCAGCGCGCAGTCTTTAGGCCAACACACATCCCTTCGAGGGTTCAAGGCTCCGCCCGGCGCGCAAAGCGCGCCGGGTTGGGAGCTTTGGCCGGCGCGCTACCCGCGCCGGGATGAGAGCTTCGGCCGGCGCGCAACCCGCGCCGGGTCGAGAGCTTCGGCCGGCGCGCAACGCGCGCCGGCACTCCCGTCCCCCGTCCCCCGTCCCCCGTCCGCAGTCAAAACTGATTCGCCCCCGCCCCCGGCGGCGACACAAAGAACATCGCCCGCGACGCCGATTCGGGAAACGCGACCGCATACGATTCTGCCCACTGCTGCGCGAACGCATCTGCCGCATCGGTCGCCACCAATGCCCACACGCTCCCGCCGAAGCCTGCACCGAATGCGGACGCAGCGATCGCTCCCTCGGACCGCGCCGCGCGCGCCAGCCAGCTGGTCTCGGGGATCTGGTTCCCCAGCCACTCTTCCGCCGCCTGCTGCGACCGATCCACCACCGGACCCAGCTCGGCGATCGCCCCGCGCGCGAGGATCGAAGCGGCCTGCGGAATGAGGACGAAGCTCTCGAGGAGGAACTGCTCCAGCCGGCTGCCTAACGCGTCGGCCGAAAAGTCGGGCGTCGCCGAGTTGCGGGCGACGTGGCGCAGGCGGTCGGCCGCGTCGGCGCTGCTCCGCACCGCGTCGGCCAGCGTCCCGTCGTCGCGGCTGGTGTCGATGTTCCAGCGCTCGACCAGGTGCCGCACCATCGCCGCTGCGCGGTTGTAGCCTTCGCGCGCCCCCGCCGTCTTCTCGGCCAGCACGCCGCACGCCCCGACGACGAACGTCACCTCCTGCGGAAGGACGTACGCCGCCTCGCGACGCACGGGGCTGAACGAGTACTGCACGATGTGCCCCGACTCGGCGCACATGATCGCGGTGTGGTCCTGGCTCCCCCCGAACGTCCCCACGCCGGCGTCCCCTTCGAGCGAACGGAACGACTCGCCGTTTTCCACCGTCCCGAGGTACGAGGCCAGCTCCTCGCGTGAGAAGATCGCGCGGCGAAATTCCTCCGAGCTGCGCAGGTCGTTCGACTTGGCCAGCGCCACGAAGACGGCGATCATCAGCGCGCTCGACGAACTCATCCCCGCCGCGATCGGCAGGTCCGACGTGAAGGCGAGGTCGACGCCGCAGCGCGCGTTGGGGAAGTTGCGCGCCAGGCGACGGGCGACGGTCGCCACGTAGTTTCCCCACGTCCCCGCGGGCGCGATGGCTTCGGTATCGAGGGCGGTCTCGCAGGTGGAGCCGTTGGCCACGTCGACTGCGCGAATCTGCGCATCGGTGCGCAGCGCCACGCGCACGGCGAAGCCGCGTTCGACGGTGCAGAGGAGCGAACGCCCGCCCGCATAGTCGGTGTGCTTGCCGAGTACCTCGATGCGCCCGGGCACCCAGACCGACCAGCGGTGCGCCGACGCGCCTAACGCGTCGAGGGCACGGTCGCAGTGCGAGAGCATCGCCGCCTTGGTCGCCGCCTGGGGGGGCGACATCCCCATGCGCAGGAGTTGGTCGCGATCGTCCATGTCGGAAAACTACCCCGTCGAAGCACCCCTCGTGATGGGCGCCCCGCCTGTTGCTACAGTGAGACCTCCACTCCCGCCAGCCGCTCGGCGACCGCCGGGATGTCCCGACGGTTGGAGAGATCGAGGACCCCAGCGGCGCAGGGGATCACGGTGAAGCGCTCACCGTAGTCGTGCACCGCGAGCCGTACCGCGTCCTGCAGCTCGAGTTCCCCGCGGATCGATGGCGTCACGCGCCGGCACGCTTCGAAGATCACCGGGGAAAACGACCAGAGATTCATGCTGACCGGAGCATGGCTCCCCATGCGCGCGAAGGTCGCCTCGTCGGGCTTCTCGACGATTGCGGCCAGGGCCCCCGACTCGTCGACTTCGATCAGGGCAAAGCTCCGAATGCGTGCTTCGGGAATATTGCTCCTGGCGATGAGCGCCTCGCGATCGAAGCCGGCGAGTCCCGAGGCGCCGAGTGTGGCGAGCGCGCGGAACGCATCGACCGGGTAATAGTTGTCGGCGTTGAGGACGAGGACCGTCTCGCTCCCCGCAAAGTCGCGCGCCGCCGCAACGGCATCGGCGGTCCCGCGCGGTTCCTGCTGGATGGCGTAGTGCACCCGCACGCGCGTCATGGGGAGCGCGTCGTAGTAGTCGCGCACCCCCTGATGTTCGGGGCCGATCACGAGGCACACGTCGGTGATCCCGGCGTCGGCGAGCGCGCTGATGACGAAGTCGAGGAAGGGGCGCCCGATGGGAATCATCCCCTTCATACCGGCATCGGCCACGGCGCTCTGTGCGGCGTCGAGCGTGGCGCCGGCGTCGCCTTGGCGCATGCGCGTGCCGAGCCCGCGCGCGAGAATGACGGCGCGTGTCGTGGGTGGCATGTGCCTAACGCTTTCCTCCCGCCGCTGCCGACGCCGGGGCGCTCGCCGGGAGCGCCTGCAGGTAGGCGTACAGCGCGTCGATTTCATCGCGAGTGAAGTGCACGAATCGCGAGCGCGCCGTCCGCCCCATCAGCTTGAGATCGCGCCCGTCGCGCGACCGCCCGTCGAGCATGAGTGAGACAAACTGCGATGAGGTGTAGCCCATTGCATGGAACAGCGGCGGGGTAGTGGCGTCGCCGGCGAACCCCTCACCGTGGCACTCGGCGCAGATGGTGTAGGCGAGATACTCGCCGTGCGTCACCTGCGAGGTGTCGTGCTCGGCGTACCGTCGTGGCGCGTTGTGGTCCATGGTGGCCGCCTCGGGAGCAAACTCCCCCTCGAGGACGCCGAGCTTCCCGAGGATGCGCACCTCGTTGGGTGGGAGCGCGTGTTCGACACGCGGTGCGGCGCGGAGATGCGCGATGAGTCGCCCGACGTCGGTGTCGCTCATCTCATAAAACGTCGCCACCGGCATGATCAGAACGCCTGTCCCGTCGCGCCTCACGCCGTGGCGAATCAGGCGCGAGAGTTCGGCGTCGCTGTAGTTCGGAATGAGCTGCGTGATGTTCGGCGCCACGAGCCGCGCGACGCGAGGCTCGTCCAGGAAGACCTTCCCTTGCAGCTGCACGTCGTGGCACCCGTGGCACCCGTGCAGCCAGCCCAGGCGCTCCCCCTCGGCGATGCTCGCCGAGTCGGTCGGAACGGCAATGTCGGCGAGCGGAACGTCGAAGCGTTGGGCGAGGATCGTCGAGACACGGTGGTCCAGCCAGACGTATCCGCCGAGGAGCGCCAGTGCGACGATCGCCAGGCCGATCCCGATCCCCGTCAGCAGTCCCTTCATGTCACCCGTTAGGCAACGGCTCGCCCGGCGGCGCCTGTCTGTAATCCGTCCACTCCATCACGACTCTGCCGAGCGCCAGATCTTCGGAAGGATCTGCGCGAGCCCGATGCCGCTCGCGACGAAGACGGCAGACCAGATCAATCCCTGCGTCGTGTTGCGGTAGAGAAAGCTCCCCGCTCCGAAGAGCGCTGCGTAGACGAAGGCGCAGCCGAGGACCCAGCCGAGCATCGACATCGGGAGCGAATCCGCCGACGGGGGGAGCCCGGTGCGCTCGCGAATCGCGTTCCACCCGGGCCCGGCGGGGCGCACGAGGCGGTAGAACGACTCGAGCGTCTTTTCGTCGGTCGCTGGCGCGATGTAGGCCGTGGCGATCCAGACGACGGTGGTGATCGCGACGCCGATGATGAGCGTGATGTGTGCCGGCATCGTCGATCCGTTCTTGCTGGCGATGAAGAAGACGAACGCGACGGCGAACGAGGTGACCATCGCCGCGATCTCGCACCACGCACTCACGCGCCACCAGAACCAGCGCAGCAGGTAGAGGAGGCCCGTGCCGGCGCCGATCGACATGAGGAGCTCGAACGACTGGCGCGCCGAATCGAGGACGAAGGTGAGGAGCGCGGCGAGGACCATCAGGACCGCGGTCACCAGGCGACCGACCATCACGTAGTGCGACTCCGGCGCGTCCTCGCGCACGAAGCGGCGATAGACGTCGTGCACCAGGTACGACGTCCCCCAGTTGAGGTGGGTGGAGATGGTCGACACGTAGGCCGAGAGCATCCCGGCGATCATCAATCCCATGAAGCCGACCGGGAGGAACTTGAGCATTGCCGGATAGGCCATGTCGTGCCCGATGAGCTTCGGGTCTACATACGGAAAGGTACGCGCGATGTCGCTCAGCTCGGGGAAGACCAGCATCGACGAGAGCGCGACGATGATCCACGGCCACGGGCGAATCGCGTAGTGCGCGAAGTTGAAGAAGAGCGTGCCGGCGAGCGCGTCATTCTCGCTCTTCGAGGCGAGCATGCGCTGCGCGATGTAGCTCCCCCCGCCCGGCTCAGCGCCGGGATACCAGACCGACCACCATTGCACCGTGAGCGGGATGATCAGGACGGAGAGCGTGAGCCCCCAATCGCTGAAGTCGGGAAGGAGGTGCAGCGTCTGCTGCGGGATCTTGTCGAAGAGCCCCGCGAGTCCCCCGACCTCCGGTTGCTGCACCGCGAAGTAGGCTGCCGCGAAGGCGCCGGTCAGCGCGATGCCGAACTGGATGAAGTCGGTGACCAGCACGCCCCACAGCCCCGACGTAGCGGCAAAGGCGATGTTGAGTCCCGCGCAGATCAGGAGCGTCTGCCACATCGGCCAGCCGAGCATGACGTTGGCGATCTTCGCGGCGGCGAGGTTGACGCTCGCCATGATCACGCAATTGAAGAAGAAGCCGAGATAGACGGCGCGGAACGCGCGCACGACCGTGGCGGCGCGCCCCGAGTAGCGAATCTCGTAGAACTCGAGGTCCGTCAGGACGTTCGAGCGTCGCCAGAGCCGCGCGTAGAAGAAGACGGTCATCATCCCCGTGAGGAGGAACGACCACCACGCCCAGTTGTTCGCGACTCCTTTCTCGCGCACGAGGTTGGTGACGAGGTTCGGCGTGTCAGTCGAGAAGGTCGTCGCGACCATGCTGACGCCCACCAACCACCACGGCGCGCTGCGACCCGAGGTGAAGAACTCCGCCGTGCTGCTCCCCGCCCGCCGTGCCATCACGATGGCGGGAATGAAGCTCACCACGATGGAGACGAGCACGATGACCCAGTCGAGGGGGCGAAGAAGCATGGATCTTGAGAAATCAGAAGACGAGAAGACGAGAGGACGAGAACATACGCGTCCGCTTCCGGGGGCGATACCAAAGGGGGGTGAAGACTGGTCGCGAGGGGGTGTGGGGGGCAGTTTCCTGAGATGTTGAATTCCTTGCGTTCGCTCGTGTTCGTCGCGTGGGTCGCGCTCCCGGCTGCACTCGCGGGGCAGGCGAATTCGCTCCTGCCCGTGCCGTCGTCACTGCACGCGGGCGAGGGGAGCCTCCCGGTCGACAGTACGACCGGCTTCGTCATCGCTGGCTTCTCCGATGCGCGGCTCGTGCGCGCGGTGGAGCGGGCGGAGCATCGCCTCGCGGAGCGCATCGCCCAACCGCTCGCGGCGCGAGTCGCGGGAGGGGCGACTCCGACGGCGGCGCGACGCATCGAGATCCGCGTCGAGGGCGCGGGAATGCCGGTGCAGGGGCTCGCCGAGGACGAACACTATTCGCTCACCGTGCGCCCGAGCGGCGCCGAGCTCCGCGCCGCCACGGTCGTGGGAGCGTTACGCGGGCTCGAGACGCTGTTGCAGCTGGTGCAGGGCGATGGCGCGTCGTTCGTCATTCCGGCGGTGGAAATCGACGACTCGCCCCGCTTTGCCTGGCGCGGACTCCTTGTCGACGTGTCGCGCCACTTCATGCCGATCGAGCAGCTCGAGCACACGCTCGACGGGATGGCGCTGGTCAAGCTCAACGTCTTTCACTGGCACCTGAGCGACGACCAGGGCTTTCGCGTGGAGAGCAAGCGCTTTCCCCTGCTGCACCAGCGCGGGAGCGATGGGCTCTACTATACGCAGGCGCAGGTGCGCGAGATCGTGCGTTATGCGCGCGACCGCGGCATTCGGGTCGTCCCCGAGTTCGACATGCCGGGGCACACGACGGCGTGGCTCGCCGGCTATCCGCAATACGGGACCAAGTCGCCGCCGGTCGCGATCCGCCGCGAGTGGGGGGGCGCCGACGCGATCTTCGATCCGACGCGTGAGGCGACCTACACGTTCATTGCGCGCTTCATCGACGAGATGGTCCCGCTTTTCCCCGACGCCTACTGGCACGTGGGGGGCGACGAGGTCGAGGCAAAGCACTGGAACGGCAACGCCCGTATCGTCGCCTGGCGCAAGCGCCACGGCTACAAGGACAACGACGCGCTGCAGGCGTACTTCAACAAGCGCCTCACGGCAATCCTCGCGCGGCATGGGCGCCGCATGGTCGGGTGGGACGAGATTCTTCACCCCGACCTCCCGCCACGCACGGTGGTGCAGTCGTGGCGCGGCGTGCAGTATCTCGCCAACAGCGCAAAGCAGGGGTTCAACGCCCTCCTCTCGGCGCCGTGGTACCTCGACCACATCAAGCCGGCCAGCGAATACTACGCCGCCGACCCGGTCCCGCAGTTCGACGAGCTCACGCCGTCGCAGCGCTCGCTCATCCTCGGGGGTGAGGCGTGCATGTGGGCCGAGTTCATCTCCGAGGAAACGGCCGACTCGCGTATCTGGCCGCGACTCGGGGCGATCGCCGAGCGTCTCTGGTCACCGCGCGAGGTCACCGACGTGGGCGATCTGTATCGGCGCCTCGATCTCCTCGCCGATCGATTGGAGGGGATGGGGCTACGGGTCGAGAGCCATTCCTCGCGCATGCTCGCGCAGATCGCCCCGGGCGTCGACGTCGCGCCGATCGAGTCGCTGTTCACCGCGGTGCAGCCCCCGGCGTTCGGACAGCGCCTGAACGGCGTCTCGACCAACCAGCTGCAACCGCTCACGCGCATCGTCGATGCCGCGCGCCCCGATCCCAAGGGGCGCTGGATGACCGAGCGTCTGGTGCGCCGCCTGGCCATCGACCCGCGCGACGCAGGCGCGCGCGACACGCTGGTCATGCTCTTCGAGGACTGGTCGCTGCTCCTCCCGAAAGTCGAGGCGTTAGGCGCGCGCTCGCCGACGCTCGCCGAGGCGTTGCCGGCCGCTCGGGCGCTGGCACGTGCGGCGGTGATCGGTACGGAATCCATCGGCTTCATTACGAGCGGGACGACCGCTCCCGCCGAGTGGGCGCGCCTCTCCGGCGAGGAACTCAAGCGCTATGAGGGAGCGCTCGGGCTCCTGCGCGTCGCCATCATCCCCGACGTGCGCAAGCTCCTGGCGATGGCGTCGGCGCCCGCCGCCTCGGGCGGCGGGCGTTAGGCAGGACGCGTCGCGACGCGCGACACCCCGCCACCCAGGGAGTCGCCAGCCGCGCCTCCCTCCAGCGCGCGTCGAATGTCGCCGACGCGTGTGTGCGTGTCTCTACTCGTCGCGCAGCGTCACTACGGGGTCGACCGACGCCGCGCGCCGCGCCGGGATCCAGCTCGCCGCGGCGGCCACGGCGAGGAGTGTGACCGCCACCAGCGCCAGAAGGATCGGGTCTGCAGGGTTCACGCCGAAGAGGACACCGCGCATCAGTTGTCCGAGTGCCACGGCACCGAGCAGTCCGGCGACGACACCCGCTCCCGCCAGCTGCAGCCCGCGCCGCACGACCATCTGCAACACCGCGCTCCGGTTGGCGCCGAGGGCGAGGCGCACGCCGATCTCCCGCTGCCGCTGGTTGACCAGGTACGCCAGCACTCCGTAGAGGCCGAGCGCGCCTAACGTCAAGCCGAGCACACCAAAGGTCGCCATCAGGATCATCAGGAGGCGCGGGCGCGCCACCGACTCGGCGAGCGCGTCGTCGAGCGTGAAGACCGCGGTGATCGCCTGCAGCTTGTCGACCGAGCGGATCGCCTCGCGCACGGCGCCGGTCATCGCCAGCGGATCGCCCTGCGTACGCACGATGAGGTTCATGCGCACGCGCCCATTCTGCTGCTCGTGGACGTAGATCGTCGGCTCGGCGTCTTCCCCAACCGAGCGTTGCCGGATGTCGGCGACCACCCCGACGATCTCGGCGTTCGCACCACGCCCGAAGTCGAGCTTCTTCCCCACCACCCGCTCGCCGGGAAACCAGCGCCGTGCGAAGGCCTCGTTCACGACGAGCACGAACGGTGCGTCGCTTCGGTCGGTCGCGGCAAACTCGCGCCCCTCCTTGAGTGGCGTCTGCAGCGTGCGGAAGATCCCGTCGCTCACGTGGAGCGCGGCCGCCGTCGGCCCGTCCTGGCCGGCCGGCACCACCTGCCCCGGGATGTTGAAGCCAAAGCGCTCCCCGGTCCCGCGCATCGGTGCATCCTTCATGGCCCCGGCCGCGACCACGCCAGGGAGAGCCCGCACACGCTCCAGCACCTGCGCGTATTGCTGCTGGTAGTTGGGGTTCCGCTCCGTGCTGAAGGAGAAGTTGAAGACGAGGGCATGGTCGGCGCGGAATCCCGGATCGACCGCGAGGAGCGCGAGGAAGCTTCGCGTCATCACGCTCCCCCCCACCACGAGCATCATTGCCAGCGCGACCTCGGCGATCACCAGCCCGCTCCGCAGTCGCGTCCCGCCGTCGCCGGCAAGCCCGCGCCCCCCGGCACGCAAGTCGCGCTGCAGGTTCACCGCCGAGGTACGGAACGCCGGGACGACGCCGAAGAGGATTCCCGTCACGATCGACGTGCCGACGGCGAAGAGGAGGACACTCCCGTCCATCCCCACGTCCGAAGCCAGGGGATACTCTCCCGCTCCAAGCACGCGCAGCGCGCGAATGGCTCCGGCGGCAAGGGCAATACCCACTACGCCACCGGCGAGTGCCAACACGAGACTCTCCGTCAGCAGCTGCCTGACGAGTCGCCCGCCGACGGCGCCGAGCGCACGGCGCACCGCCATCTCGCGCCCGCGCACGCTCGCCCGCGCGAGGAGGAGCGACGCCACGTTCACGCAGGCGATCAGCAGGACGAAGGCGACTGCCCCGAAGAGGAGGAGCAGCCCACTGCGCACGTCGCCGGTGAGCGCCTCGTGCAACGGGAGCACGTCGGTCGCCCCCCATGCGGCATCCTCCGGATATGCCGTCGAGAGTCGCGACGCGATGGAGTTGAGTTCGGCGTGTACCTGGTCCCCCGTCACGCCGTCACGGGCGCGCGCCACGACATCGAGGATGCGCACCACCCGCAACCGCGGAATCGATTCGTCGGGAATCGTCGAGTACGGGACGTACACGTCGACGTCGGGAGCGGGGAAGCGCATCGATGCCGGGAGGACGCCGAGCACTTCGTATGCTTCGGTTCCGAGGGTGAGCGTGCGCCCGACGATTCCGCGGTCACCGCCAAACTCGCGCTGCCAGAAGGCATGCGTCAGCATCACGACGCGATCGCGCCCGCCCCGCACCAGCTCGTCCTCGCGCGGCACGCGCCCCACCTCGGGACGCACGCCGAGCGTGCCGTAGAACCCGGCGGTGACGAAGACCGCCGAGAGGCGCTGCGGCTCTCCGCGCCCGGTCATGTCGATCCCGCTTCCGCCGGCGGCGTACCAGTAGCCGCCGAGATCCTCGATCTGCCGGCGCTGCGAGCGCCAGTCGTCGCGATCGACCGGCGAGACGCTCGCGCGCGGGAGACCATCCTTCACATTCGACGACCAGACGCGGTACAACCCCTCCGGACGCGGGAAGGGGAGGGGGCGAAGGAGGACGCTGTTGACCACCGAGAAGATCGCGGTGTTCGCCCCGATCCCCAGCGCCAGCGTGACGACCGCCGTGAGCGCAAAGCCGGGGGAGCGACGCAGCGTGCGCAGGGCGTAACCGACGTCCTGTCGCAGGTCTCCCCAGTAGTCGCGCCGCTGGCGGGTGGCGTTCGTTCTTCGGTCGAGTCGGGCGATATATCGTCGGGCGTCGGCCACGTCGCCGAATTCGCGCTCGGCCTGATCCCGAGCGCGGAGCGCGTCCATCCCCTGCGCGACGAGTTCGTCGGTCCGCGCCTGGAGATGGAAGGCGAGTTCCTCGTCGACTTCACGGTCGATTCGCCCCGATGACCGCGACGGGAGCTTGATGAAGCGCTTCATGGCGCCGGCTCCAGGACGCGGAAGACCGCGGTCGCGTACCGCCGCCACGCCGCCTCTTCCTTTTGAAGCGCTCGACGGCCGACGGTCGTGAGGTGGTAGTAGCGCGCGCGCCGGTTGTTCTCCGACACCCCCCATTCGGCCTCGACGCACCCGCTCCCTTCGAGCCGGTGCAGCGCCTTGTAGAGCGGGGCGTCTTCGATGGTGAGCGTTCCCTCGGTGCGGTCGCGAATCCAGCGGGAGACCGCGTATCCGTGCATCGGCCCCCAGGCCAGGGTCCGGAGGATGAGGACGTCGAGCGTCCCCCGCATCAGCTCCATCGCATCGTCCGACATGCTCGCTCCCATTACCAAGGAAGGGGAACGATGCATGCTCCGGGTGTCGGGGTCAACACGAAGTGGGGTGAGCCGCGGTACGCCCCGTGCGAGGCGTCGCGGCGCGGGGCGGAATCGCCGGACCGATTCGGGACGCCCGGCGAGTGCCGGGGTACAGTCGGTTCCGCCGGAATCCCGGCGAACATTGCCCGGCTTCCGGCGTCCAACATTCCCGGATTCAGACCGAGAAAAGCGTGAACGACTCTCGCAACCCGCGCGTACGTTGGGGGATGATTTTCCGATATTTACGCCTGACCATGTCGGCGGCGGCTGTGTGGCTTCTCGCCACCCCCGCCGCCCTTTCAGCCCAGCGGCGCGCTGCCGCTCCGGCCGCCCCTGGCGATAGTGTGCGCCTCTCCATCGAGGACGCGGTAACGCGCGTGCTCCGGGAGTCCGATGAGGTACGTCTCGCCGCGTCGCAGGTGGACCTCGCGGATGCGCAAGTCACGACCGCGCGCGCAGCGGGGCTCCCCCAGTTGCGGCTGGCGGGCAACTACTCGCAGGTGCTGCGCAACGCCCGCGCCGAGATCGTGGGATCGATCTTCGGCCAGAACTTCAACTACAACTCCAACGTCAACCTCTCGCAGGTGCTCTTTCAGGGCGGGAGGATCTTCGCCGGCTCGCGCGCGGCGTCGGACGTGCGGCGCTCGGCGCGCTTCAACGTCGCCGACACCAAGGCGCAGCTTTCGGTCGACGTGCAGCGCGCCTATCTCAATGCGCTCTTGCAGCGGGAGCTGGAGGGGATCCAGTCGCGCAACATCGAGTTGGCGGTGGCGCGCATCACGCTCGTCGACCAGCTGCAATCGGCGGGGCGTGCGTCGCGCTACGATGTGCTGCGCGCGCGGGTGGAGCGTACCAACCTGGAACCGGCGCTCCTGCAGGCGCGCGCCGCCAAGGAGCTCGCCGACATCGAGCTGCGGCGCCTTCTGAACCTTCCCGCCGACCGTCCGCTCGCGCTCACGAGCGAGCTCGATACTGCGGCGTTGCGCACCGTGGTGCACGCCGTTGCCGCCGATAGCTCGCGCGACCCGGTGCGCGACTCCGAACGCGCTGCCCAGCTCGTGCTCGACGCGCGCGGCGAAGGGGTGCGCGTGGCGCGCGCCGACTTCATGCCCACGATCAGCACCTTCATCCAGACCGGCTACACCGCGCTCCCGTCGAGCAACGGCTTCCCCACTGTCTGGGGGAGCACCTCGAACGCCAACTGCCCGGTTGGCTCGCCGGCTACGCGGGTCTGCCAGAACAACGGCTGGTTTGCCGATCGTACGTTCGGCGTGCAGGTGAGCTGGCCGCTGTTCGATGGGCTGCGCGCCAAGGGGAACGTAGACCTGGCGCAGGCGCAGGAGCGCATCGCCCGCTTGCAGCTGGCGCAGGAGCGTGAGGCGGTGGCGGTGGAGCGCGCCCGCGCCCGCGCTGAGTTCACGCGCGCCGAAGCGTCGTACGAAGCGCAGCAGCAGAACGTGGGGGAGGCCGACGAGGCGTTCCGCATCGCCTCGCTGCGCTTCGAGCGCGGGTTGGCGACGCAGCTCGAAGTCTCCGACGCGCAGCTCCTGCTGCTCACCGCGCGCACGAACGCCGCGCGCGCCACGATCGACTACTACCTGGCAGCGGCCGAATTGGCGCGCGCCCGCGGGGTGGGCGTTCCGCTCCCCCCGACCCGACCGACGACTCGATAACGGACTACTTGTGCGATACAGCAATATTGCCGGGACGTTAGGCGTCCTCGCCCTTCTTTCCATCGTTGGCTGCAGCAAGCCGGGAGAGGCCAGCACGGCCGGCGGTCCCGGCGCCGACGCGAAGGGAGGCGCCACCAAGGGCGGCCCAGGAGGCCCCGGCGGGCGGGGTGGCCCGCAGGCCATGGTCCTCGGCCCGACCGACGTGGCCGAAGTGACGACCACTACCATCGAGTCGAGCATCCTGATCAGCGGCGACCTCAAGCCGATCGAGGAGATCGCCGTGCGTTCACGCGTCGAGGGCGACGTGGTGAAGGTCTTCGCCCGCGAGGGCGATCGCGTGGGGAGCGGGCAGGTGCTCGCGCAGTTCGAGAACGCGGTCCAGGAAGGGGAGCGCGCGTCGGCCGCCGCCGACGTGGAGTCGGCCAAGGCCGATGTCTCCAACGCGCAGTGGAACGCCGAGCAGTCGGCGGAGCTCTACAAGGCGGGAGCGATTCCCGAGCGCGATGTGCGTACGGCGCAGCAGACGCTGGCCGCGGCGACCGCGCGACTCGCCGCGGCCGAAGCACGCCTCAAGGGATCGCAGCGTAACGAGCTCGACACGCGCATCCTCGCTCCGACGACCGGCGTCGTGTCGACGCGTACCGTCGATGCCGGCGAACATGTGGCGCGCGGTGCCACGCTGTTCACCGTCGTGCGCAACGACGTGCTCGAGCTCGAGGCGGCGGTGCCGTCGCGTCAGGCCAATGAACTCAAGGTCGGGCAGGTGGTGCGCTTCGCGTCATCGGGGCGTGACCTCGAGGGGCGCATCGCCCGCATCGCACCGACGATCAATCCGGCGAACCGATCGATCACCGTGTACATCCAGGTGCCTAACCGCGACGGCGCCATCAAGGGGAACTCCTTCGCCACCGGTCGCATCATCGGCCAGGCCGTCCCCAACACGATCGCGATTCCCACCGCAGCGGTGCGCCAGTCGGCCAAGGGGGATCAACCCTTCGTCTACCGCATCGAGGGGGGAAAAGTGCAGATCGCCGAGGTCGAACTGGGGATCGTCGACGAGACGATCAACCAGACGCAGATCCTCAAGGGGCTCAACAAGGGCGACGAGATCATCGTCGGCAACATCGGCGCACTCGGGCGCGGGATGGAAGTGCGCGTTGTCTCCAACGAGGCGCAGCAGGGAGGCGGTCGCTCGGCGGGGGGCGAAGGCGGGGAGGCGGGACGCACCAAGGGAGCATCCGGGCGCGACAGCTCGGCGCAGGGGGCAGGGGCACGACCGGGCGGGCGCACGGCCGCCGGGGGCGATACCACCAAGTCGCGTTAGGCGCGAGGCCGTACATGTTTCTCTCCGACGTCTCCATCAAGCGACCGGTCTTCGCCACCATGATGATGGTGGCACTCGTCGTCTTCGGCATCGTGGCGCTGCAGCGCCTCGCGGTCGACGAGTACCCCGACATCACCTACCCGGTGGTGATGGCGCAGACCTCCTATCCGGGCGCGAGCCCGGAAGTGATGGAGCGCGACGTCTCGCGCCCCATCGAGGAAGCGCTCAACACCGTCAGCGGAATCCGCGAGATCACCTCGACCTCGTCCGAGGGGAACTCGAACGTCCGCCTGATGATGCAGCTCGGCTCCGACATCTCGGAGGCGCAGCAGGAAGTCATCGCCAAGATCGCCCGCATCCGCCGCCAGCTCCCGCCCGACGTCGATGACCCGGTCGTCATTCGCTTCGACCCGAACGATCGCCCGATCATGTCGGTGTCGATGCAGAGCGACGAGCGCCCGATTCGCGAGCTGACGGATCTCGCCGAGCAGACGATCAAGCCGCGCTTCGAGAGCGTTCCCGGTGTCGGCGGCGTGAACGTGAACGGAGGGTCCACACGCCAGATTCGCGTGCAGCTCAACGCCGAGGCTCTCGTCGCCTACGGCATTTCACCGGCGCAGGTATCGCAGGCGCTCGCGCGCGAGAACCAGGAGACGCCAGCCGGCCGCATCTTCCGCGGAGAGACCGAGCGCATGGTGCGCGTCACGGGGCGCATCAGGGATCCGATGGCTTTTATGGACGTCGTGGTGACGGTGCGCAACGGCGTGCCGGTGCGCGTGCGCGATGTGGCGACGGTGATCGACGGCTTCGCCGACCGGCGCTCGGCGTCGTTCATCATCGACTCGACCGGCACAGGCATTCCCACCGTCTCGCTCGAAGTCCTCAAGATCACCGGCTCGAACACCGTCGCGGTGTCGGATGGCGTCAACGCCGTCGTGCAGGAGATCCAGAAGAACCTCCCCGCCGACATCAAGCTCACGCTGGTGCGCGATGACTCGATCAAGATTCGTCAGTCGCTAGCCGACGTCGAACTCTCGATCATCCTCGGCGCGGTTCTCACGATCGCGATCATCTATCTCTTCCTGAACTCGTGGCGCTCGACCGTCATCACCGGGCTCACGCTCCCGGTGTCGATCATCTCGGCGTTCTTCGTGATGTGGATCTTCGACTTCACGC
>CAZWVG010000097.1:7257-19245 GCA_964637355.1 uncultured Gemmatimonadaceae bacterium | reverse complement strand
CCTCGCGCGCGGTAGGGGATTCCCACCTGTCGCGCGGCGAAATCATGCGCAACCGTGGAGACATGGCCCGCGCGATCGAGCAGATCCACTTCACCGACGAGGACTTCGCGCTCTACCAGCAGCGCCTGCGCGACAACCTGGCAGCGCTGCGCACCGTTCTCGCGCGTCCGGGATTCGGCGAAGGGACGGTGACGGTCGGGGCGGAACTCGAGCTCTGCATCGTCGACGAACGCGGGCGCGCAAAGGGGTTGAATCGCGACATCCTCGCCGTGCGCGTCGATCCGCAGCTCACGCTCGAGCTCAACAAGTTCAACCTCGAGTACAACCTCACACCGGTGGTTGCCGAGGGGCGGCCGTTCAGTGCGTTCGAGGGCGAGTTGTCGAACGCGCTGGAGTCGCTCAACGAAACTGCGATGCCGATGGGGGCACGGGTGATTCCGATCGGAATCCTGCCCACGATTACGCCCGAAGACGTGGCGCGCACGGCACTCACCGACTTTCCGCGCTACCGCGCGCTCTCCGAAGGGCTCCGGCGCGTGCGGCGCGCGCCGTTCAACATTCGCATCGATGGCGCCGATCCGCTCCAGATGCAGGGCGACGACATCACGCTCGAGGGGGCCAACACCTCGTTCCAGCTCCACCTCCGCGTTGCACCGCGCGACTTCGCCGCCACCTACAACTCGGCGCAGCTGGCCACGGCGATCGCGCTCGCCGTCAGCGGCAACTCCCCGATCTTCTGCGAGCACCGACTCTGGGAGGAGACGCGGGTGGCGCTGTTCAAGCAGGCGCTCGATGTGCGCGACCTGCTGGAACACCTCTGGCGCCCCCCCGCGCGCGTGAGCTTCGGGCACGGGTGGGCGCGCGAGGGCGCGTACGAGCTCTTCGCCGAGTCGGTGGCCGTCTTTCCTCCGCTCTTTCCGCAGTGCGGTGAGGAGGACTCGGTGGCGGTCGCCGCACGCGGCGGCTCTCCGCTGTTAGAGGAGCTGCGATTGCACCAGGGGAGCGTCTGGCGCTGGAATCGCGCCGTGTACGATCCCGATGGCGACGGGCACCTGCGCATCGAGATGCGTGCCCTCCCCGCCGGTCCCACACCGCTCGACATGGCGGCGAACGCCGCCTTCCTCATCGGGCTCACGATCGGGCTCCGCGAGGACATCGACCGGATTCTCCCGGCATTTCCGTTCGAGTACGCCGCCTGGAACTTCTATCGCGCCGCGCAGCACGGGCTCGATGCCGAGCTGCTCTGGCCGTCCGAGCTGGCGCCGTCGCCGACGTCGATGAGCGCGCGCACCCTCGTCGGGCGATTCCTCCCGGTGGCGGCGCGCGGCCTCGCCACGTTAGGCGTCGACGGTGCCGAGGCAAGCCGCCTCCTGTCGATCATTGCCGGGCGGCTCGAGACGTCGCAGACCGGGGCTCGCTGGCAGCGGATCACCTTCGACCAATGCCTCACGCAGCTCCCGCGGCGCGAGGCGCTCGCCTGCATGATGACGGGATACCTGCAGCGCGCCGCATCGGGTCACCCCGTGCACGAGTGGGAACCGGGCGCGGTCTGAGCGCCCCTTCCATCGCGCCGCGCGCGGCGCTTTGTTGCGGGTCCGCCCACCTCGTACCGCGCTCACGCCCGCATTCCGCACGCTCCCTCCGTGACTTCTCCCGACGCGGCGCTGCCCGCCCTGCACGTCGATGCCATCCTGTTCGACCTGCTCACCGCCCTCGAGGATTCGTGGTCGCTCTGGAACGCGGCGGCGGGGAGCGCGGTCGAGGGGCGCCGGTGGCGGCAACACTATCTCACGCTGACCTACGCTGCGGGGGACTATCGGCCGTATGAGTCGCTGGTACACGAGTCGGCGGCGGTCGCCGGTCTCCAGCCGGCGATGGCCGACGCGCTGCTGGCGCGATGGGACGAGCTGGCGCCGTGGCCCGAGGTTCCCGCGACGCTCGCGGCGTTAGGCGCCACGCACCGGTTGGGCGTCGTCACCAACTGTTCGAACACGCTCGCCCAGCGCGCCGTCGCCCGGCTTGGGGCCCCCGTCGACGTGGTCGTGGCGGCCGAACGAGCCGGTGCCTACAAGCCCGATGCGCGCCCCTACCGGCTCGCCCTCGACGAACTGGCGCATCGTATCCCCGGTCTCACCCCCGCTCGTGTCCTCTTCGTGGCGGGGTCGCCGTTCGACATTCCCGGCGCCGGCGGGGTGGGGATGCCGGTTGTCTGGCACAACCGCTTGCAGCTGGAGCGTCCCCCGACAGTCGGGGCACCGTACGCCGAAATCCCGACGCTCGACGCGCTTCCCGCACTGCTGGCGCCGGCACGCCGTTCGTAGCCGGCACGTCGTTCGTAGCCGGCACGCCGTTCGTAGCCGGCACGCCGTTCGTAGCGCGCTCGCGAATCAGCGGCGCCCGCGGGCGCGACGCGCGAAGTTGAGTGCGTCGACCAGCGACTGTTCGGTCACCGGCTTGGGGATGTGGTCGTCCATCCCGGCGGCGATGCACGCCGCGCGGTCCTCGGTCAGGGCGTTCGCGGTGAGCGCGACGATCGGGACACGGGTGTCGACCCCCTCCCCCTCGCGGATCGCCCGCGTTGCCTCGAGTCCGTCCATCTCCGGCATCTGGCAGTCCATCAGGATCAGGTCGTAGCTCCCCGCGCTCCAACGACGCACAGCTTCTCGTCCATCGGTGGCGACGTCGACCGTGCAGCCGAGATGCGAGAGGAGCGAGACGACGACGATCTGGTTGATCGAGTTGTCCTCCGCCACCAGGACGTGCGGGACGCGCGTCGCCTCACCCACGGTGGCGCGAAGCGCCGCGACATCGAGCGCGGAGTGTGAACCCCCCGCGGCCGCCGGCGCGGGGGGCTCGGTCGGCGGGAGCGGAATCGTCATCCGGAATGACGACCCAGCTCCCGGCGTGCTGTCGACGGTCAGCGTCCCCTGCATCATCTCGGCGAGGCGACGCGAGATCACGAGCCCGAGTCCGGTGCCGCCGCGCTTGCGCGTGTTGGAGCCGTCGGCCTGCGTGAACGGGGCGAACAGGGCGTCGATCGTGTCCGGCGAGAGGCCGATGCCGGTGTCGGTCACGCTCAGCGCGATGAGGTGTTCTCCCGCCGACGGGTCGTCGGAGCGTACGGGATGGACCGCAATCGTCACGCTCCCCTCATCGGTGAATTTGATCGCGTTCCCCACGAGGTTGAGCAGTACCTGTCGCACGCGGCCGCCGTCTCCCACCACCCAGCGCGGACAGGCCGGGTCGACCTCCACCGTCAGCTGCAAGCCGACGATGTCGGCGGCAGCGGCAACGGTCTCGCGCACCTCCTCCACCAGGACCATCAGGTCGAACGGCTCGGGGTCGATGCGAAGCTTCCCCGCCTCGATCTTGGAGAAGTCGAGCACGTCGTTCAGGATGCGCAGGAGCGCCTGCCCCGAGCGCTGCAGCACCTGCACGCGCCCGGCCTGCTCCTCGGAAAGGGGCGTGTGAAGCAGCAGCTGCGCCATGCCGAGCACCCCGTTCATCGGCGTGCGCAGCTCGTGGCTCATCGTCGCGAGGAACTCGCTCTTGGCCCGCGCTGCCTCCTCGGCGCGATCGCGCGCATCCGCCAGCTGCTCGGCGTGGTATTGCAGCTCGGTACGGGCAGTCTCCAGCTCGCGCACGTGCTGTCGCAACCGGCGCTCTCCCTCGACACGACCGGTGATGTCGTGCACCACACCGCTGTAAAGCGTCCGGTCGTTCAGCCCGATGTCCGTCACCACCACCTCGACGACGAGGCGCTCTCCCGATGCGCGCTCGGCCGTCGTCTCGAGCTGGACGCTCGCGCGGGCGCCATGCCCAGTCCCCGACGTCGGCGGCATCAGCTCGCCCTGCACCAACGTCGGAAAGAAGGACGTGATGCATTTTCCCGCCAGGCCGTTCTCGCCCACGCCGAACATTCGCTCGGCGGCGGGATTCACCGCCTCGATGGTCCCGTTCTCGTCGAACGTCACGACGCCATCGGTCATCGAATTGAGCACCGCGCGCAGTCGCGCGTGGCCGTAGACCAGTTGGTACGACAGGTCGGAGAGTCGCCGGTCGGCGAGTGTCGCGACGAGCGTCAGGCCGACGAGGAGCACGACGGCCGAGGTGACCAGGATGACGAGCGTGGCATCGGGAATCACGCCCTCGGGGAGCGGAATCGATGGATCGGCAAAGACGCGCGCGGAGTGCATCGCGGTGAAGTGCATCGCCGTGACGGCACCGCCAAGGATGGTCGCGCGCACCCAACGGACCGCAGCAACGGAGAGCCGGTCGTGCTGCTCCGTCGGGCGCAAGCTCAGCGAGATCGTGGACAGCACGAACGCAATCACCAGCGACAAGGCAAACTCGCCGGGGAGGTAGTACACGCGCGCACTCATGCGCAGCGCTTCCATCCCGGTGTAGTGCATCGTCCCGATCCCCGCGGCCATCGCGAGTCCGCCGAGCAGGACGACCGCCGGCGTGCGTCGCGGGGAACTCAGGATGTGCAGGGCGATGGCGCTCGCACAAATGGCTGGCAGCACCGACACCAGCGTCGTCGCCGTGTCGAAGGCGATCGGGAGCGGGAGATGCCACGAGAGCATCCCCACGAAGTGCATGGCCCAGATCCCGATTCCCATGGACAACGCGCCGATCGCCAGCCAGGAATTCCGCCCGCGATCGTGAGCCGACACGTGCAGGCGCTCCACGACCGCGAGTGCGGCGAAGGACGCGAGCACCGCAATGGCCATCGCCATGAATACCAGCAGCCAATGCTGGTACCCATGGAGCATGGGACCGTGAGAAGATGTGTCAGAGAGGAAACGCCACACGCGAGGATCGGGGAACGGCGGGACGCTGGTTCGGACGGAGGGGATGTCGAGGGGGCGGTACGTGTCGGCCACCCGAGGCGACGTACTTCGCTCAGTATCGGCAGCGAGCGGCCGTACGCGCAGGAAACGGCGGGAAAGGTTTGCGCCGTCCAATCGTCGGGGTCCGCGAGGTGCAATTGTGCGCCGGACGAGCGCCGGAATCCCGCGCTGCTAGGTCGACGCGACGCCGAGCAGGTCGAGAAGTGTGAGCGCAATCACCTGTGTCGCGTGCAGTAATTCGCCGGTGTCGCACCATTCGTCGGGCTGGTGCGAGAGCTCGAGTCGTCCGGGGCCGTACGCGACGCACTGGTCGATCCCGCCCAGGCGCGTGACGTGCTTGTGGTCGTAGGTCCCGGGCGATGCGACGATCGATGCGTCGCGCCCGAGCAACTCGCGAATGCCCGACGAGAGCGAGGCGACCAGTGGCGAGCCATCGGGCGTACGAACGGGCGGCACGATCATCAGGTCGCGCACGGTGAAGCGCGCCTCGGGAATGCGCCGCTCGACGTCACGCAGGAGCGCCGCGACCTCGCGTTGCACCTCGTCGAGCGATTCTTCCTCGAGGTAGCGCCGGTCAAACGTTGCCGTGCAGGCGTGCGCCACGCACGGCGTCTGCACGTCGTGCCCCCCCTGGCCGCCGATCACGCTGTTGACATTGAGCGTCGCCCGGCGCGCCGCGGCGGGAACGACCGGCATTGCGGTGATGCGCTCGGCCAGCGCGGGTTGCAGCTGCACGCGCACCTCGTGCAGGAGCTCTCCCACGTGCTCGATGGCGCTCGTGCCAAGGAAAGGCATGCTCCCGTGGGCGATGCGCCCGTGCGCCGTGACCTCGAACCAGTACACGCCGCGGTGCCCGATGCAGATGCGGTCTACCTCGAGCGGCTCGGGGATGATCACGAAGTCGGTCGATCGCGACGTCAGGCGCCCCGACCGCGCGAGGTGCGCGACCCCCGCCCATCCGCCACTCTCCTCGTCCACCGTTCCGCTGATCTCCAGCGTCCCCGCGAGCGTCACCCCTGCGCGCCGTATCGCCTCGGCGGCGAAGACGGCGGCGGCGATCCCCGCCTTCATGTCCGACGCGCCGCGCCCGTAGATGCGTCCGTCGCGCACCTCGCCACCGAACGGGTCGACCGTCCACCCGCTCCCGGCCGGTACCACGTCGATGTGCCCGTTGAGATGCACACACGGGCGATCGGTCATGCCGCGCTTGCGTCCGACGACGTTTACCCGTGGGTGTGCGGCCGAGTGCTCGGGGCGATCGGTCGCCGTGCTGTACTCCACGTCGAATCCACCGCGCGCGAGCACATCGCCAAGGAGTCGCGCGCACGGCTCGTACGCATCGCCGGGGGGATTGACGGTGGGGATGCGAATGAGCGACCTGGTGAGGTCGACGATCTCGTCCTGCGCCGCCTCGACCGCTCGCAGCACCGAGTCCCGCGCGGTAGGTTTCGCCAATCGTGCCTGCGTGATGTGGTCCCTGCCTGACGAGGCGCACGCGCGCGTCGCGAACGACGGAGACATCATGGCCACGACGGCAGCACGGCCGCAACCGCGGCGCGCAACCAGGGGTACGGTGCGAGGACGCGCGACGCTCGCGCTCCTCCTCCTCTCCGCCGCGTCGTGCATGCCCGGCTCCTCTCCCGCACAATCCCCGTCGCCCGCTTCACCGCCATCCGCCGGCGGGTTGACGGCGGTGAACGGACTCCTGGTCGGGCACTACACGCTCACCCAGCGCCCCACCGGGTGCACCGTGATTCTCGCTCCCAAGGGAGCTGTTGCCGGGGTCGATGTGCGCGGCTCAGCGCCCGGTACGCGCGAGACCGATCTCCTCAACCCGATCAACACCGTGCAGATGGTCCACGGCGTCCTCCTCACCGGTGGGAGCGCCTTCGGGCTCGACGCCGCCGGCGGTGTGATGCGGTGGCTCGAGGAGCACAACATCGGCTTCGACATGCGCGTGGTGCGCGTCCCGATCGTACCGGGCGCGGTGATCTACGACCTGGGCGTGGGCGACCCGAAAATCCGCCCCGACGCCGAGTGCGGCTACAAGGCGGCGACGAGCGCTTCGGCAGGACCGGTCGCCGAGGGGAACGTTGGCGCCGGCGCCGGCGCGACGGTCGGCAAGCTCTTTGGCGGATCGCGCGCCATGAAAGGCGGCGTGGGAACCGCCTCGATCACCCTCCCCGACGGGCTCACCGTCTCGGCGATCGTGGTAGTGAATGCCGTGGGAGACGTGATCGACCCGTCGACCGGCGCAGTGGTCGCGGGGGTGCGTTCGGCCGACGGCAAGACGCTCGCCGACGCCCGGCGACTGATCCGCGCGGGCGCCACGCGTCCGGGCGTGCGCAACGGTGAGAACACGACGATCGGCGTCGTCGCGACCAACGCCACCCTCACCAAGGCGCAGGCGACCAAGGTCGCGCAGATGGCGCACGACGGGATGGCGCGCGCGATCTCCCCCTCGCACACGATGGGGGACGGCGACACGATCTTCTCCCTCGCCACGGGCGAGCGCGCCGAGCAGGCCGACGTCACGACGATCGGGGCGTTGGCGGCCGACATGCTCGCTGAAGCGATCGTTCGCGCGGTGAAGGGCGCCACCGGAATCCCGGGGTATCCCGCCGTGCGCGACCTCGGCGGTTCGCGTTAGCACCCGCCCCCTCACCCGCTCCTCATCGGCGTGAACTCGCGACTGGCGCTCCTCCTCGCCTACTCGGCGATCATGGTCGGCGTGGGAGCGATCATCGGGCGCCGCGTGCGCAACACCGACGGGTTCTTCGTCGCGTCGCGGGGGCTCGGTCCGGGGCTCCTTTTCGCGACCCTGCTGGCGGCGAACGTCGGTGCCGGTTCGACGGTGGGGGCTGCCTCGCTCGGCTACGACAACGGCGTGTCGGCGTGGTGGTGGGTAGGGGCGGCCGCAATCGGATCGCTGGTTCAGGCGTCCTGGGTCGGGCCGTGGATGCGGCGCGAGGCGTCGGCGCGCGGGCTCAAGACGGTCGGCGATTACCTCGAGGAGCGCTATTCCACGACCGTTCGGGTCATCGTTGCGACCCTGCTTTGGTTCGGGACGCTGGCGATTCTGGCCGGCCAGTTGATCGCCATGTCGACATTGCTCACGGCGGTCGCTGGAACGCCAAAATGGGTCGGGTGCGTTCTTGGTGGCGTGGTAATGACTGCATACTTCTCTGCCGGAGGGCTGCTCTCTAGTGCATGGGTGAACCTCCTGCAGCTCGGAGTTCTCCTCGTCGGATTCGCCGTTGCGGTCCCGATGGCGCTCTCGCACGCGGGGGGATGGGACGCGGTTCGGGCTGCGGTCGAGGCGGGGGGAACGGGAGCTCCGGCACCGGATGCGGGCTATTGGAATTTCTGGCAGAATGGGGCGTCGGGGTGGAAATACCTCGCCCTTCTCGGACCAGCCTTCATCATTTCTCCCGGACTCCTGCAGAAGATCTTCGGCGCGCGCGACGACCGGACGGTGCGCCTCGGGACTGGCGCGAACGCCCTCGTGCTCCTCGTCTTCGCCTGCATCCCCCCTCTCGTGGGGATCATCGCGCGAGCGCAGCACCCGGCGCTCCCCGATTCGCAGCTCGCTCTCCCCACCCTTCTCCTCCTGGATGTCCCGGCCGCCGTCGGCGCGCTCGGGCTGGCGGCGCTCTTCTCCGCGGAGGTGAGCACCGCCGACGCGATCCTCTTCATGCTGGCGACCTCGCTCTCGCAGGATCTCTACAAGCGCTTCCTGAATCGCGAGGCGAGCGACGCGCAGGTCCTTGGGGTGGCGCGGGGGGCCGCGATCGCAGGGGGAGTGCTCGGTGTCCTCCTCGCGCTCGTCGCCCAGACGATCATCGGGACGCTCTCCTTCTTCTATAGTGTGCTCGGGGTCTGTCTCTTCGTCCCCGTGCTCGCTGGATTGTTCGCGCGCCGCTTTGGCGCCTCCGAGGCGATTGCCGCGATCGTCGCGGGGATGACGATCATGCTGGCCTTGCAGCTGACGACCGGGGGGAAGGGAGTCGGCGGAGTGACGCCGGCGCTGGCGGGGGTGGCGACTTCGGTGGTGGTGGGGCTCGTTGCGCGGCTCATCTTCCGCCCACGCATGGCGGGGAGCGGAAACGCAACGACGTGACGACCGCGAATTGATTACAAGTCATCGCGCCAGCAATCGCCGGTCGAAAGCCGTCGACGACCGGCGAGTTTACCGCAAGACTGACACTGGGGAGCGTTCATGAGCGACATGTTCCGCCTCGACGGGCGCGGCGTTGCCGTGGTCGGCGCGGGCTCGGGGATCGGAGAGGCGGCCGCGCGCGCCTGCGCCCGGCAGGGGGCGCGCGTTGCCTGCCTCGACATCAATGCGGAGGATGCAGCGCGCGTCGCCGAATCGATCGGCGAGGCGGGACGCGCCGCGCATCCGCAACAGGTCGACATCGTCGACGCGACCGCGATCAACGCGGCGCTCGACGAGGCGCGCATGCGGCTCGGCCGGCTCGACGCCGTCGTCTGCACGCCGAGCATCAACGTTCGCAAGCCAATCCTCAACTACAAGGAGGACGAACTCGACCGCGTGCTGCGCGTGAACGTGAAGGGAAATTTCAACGTGTTGCAGGCGGCGGGGCGCATCCTCACGGCGCAGCAATCGGGGAGCATTGTCCTCTTCTCGTCGATCCGCTCGCAGGTCGTCGAGCCCGGGCAGGCGGTGTACGCTGCGACCAAGGCGGCGATCGTGCAGATGGCCCGCACCGCGGCGGCGGAGTTCGCGCCGTTCGGGGTGCGAGTGAACGCGATCGGCCCCGGCGTGGTCGAAACGCCGCTCACGGCGCCGATCAAGGCCAACGCCGACTGGTACGGCGCCTATGCGGCAAAAAGCGCGATGCAGCGCTGGGCGACGCCCGACGAGATGGCGTGGCCGACCGTCTTCCTCCTCTCCGACGCGGCCAGCTACATCACCGGCACGGTGTTGTTTGTCGATGGCGGCTGGCTCGCGGTCGACGGACGCTTCACGCCTCCCGGGATGACACGGTGACGGTTGCGCCGTCGCCGGTGGAACGCGCCGAGCTCGCGCCGGGGCTCTCGGTCTCGCGCGTCCTGACCGGGCTCTGGCAACTGGCCGACATGGAGCGCGACGGGCGGCGTGTCGACCTCGACGCGCTCGCGCAGGCGATGCGACCGTACGCCGACGCCGGCTTCACCACCTTCGACATGGCCGATCACTACGGGTCGGCCGAGATCGTCGCGGGGAAATTCCGGGCGAGCGTGGGTGCCGATGGTGCACCGGGAGTCGAGCTGCTCACGAAGTGGGTCCCGCACCCCGGCGCGGTGACGCGCGCCGAGGCGCGCGAGGCGGTGGAGCGTGCGCTCGACCGGCTGCAGGGGCGCACGATCGACCTCCTGCAGTTCCACGCCTGGACCTTCGACGATCCGCGCTGGCTCGACACGTTAGGCTACCTCGACGAACTGCGCATCGAGGGGCTCGTCAGGCACCTGGGGGTCACCAACTTCGATACCGCGCACCTGCGCATCGCGCTCTCGAGTGGAATTCCGATCGTCTCGAACCAGGTGAGCTACTCGCTGATCGACCGGCGCGCGGCGGGGGCGATGACGGCGCTGTGTCGCGAGCGCGGCGTGCAGCTCCTCGCCTATGGCACCGTGCAGGGCGGGTGGCTCTCGCAGCGCTGGCTCGGCAAGGCTGAACCCGACTGGGACCACCTGGATACGTGGTCGCAGATGAAGTACGGGCGATTCATTCGTGCAGCTGGCGGGTGGGAGGCGCTGCAGCGATTGCTGCGCACGCTCGACGCGATCGCCCAACGGCACGAGGTGTCGATCGCCAACGTCGCCAGCCGCTGGGCGCTCGAGCAAACCGCCGTCGCCGGCGTGATCATCGGGGCGCGCCTCGCACAGTCGGCACACGTCGATGACAACCAGCGTCTCTTCTCGTTTGCCCTCGATGCGGAGGATCGCGCAGCGATCGACGACGCCACGGCGACACTTGCGCCGATTCCCGGCGACTGCGGAGACGAGTATCGTCGCCCACCCTTCCTCACGGCGTCGGGCGACTTGAGTCACCATCTCGACGAACTGCCCGCCCCCTTCCCGGTGGTCGGGGCGCCGACTGGCCGCCAGCGCTGCGTGAGCGGGACGACGTGGGAGACGACGTTCGGCTATTCGCGTGCGGTCCGCTCCGGCAATCGCGTGTTGGTCTCGGGGACGACCGCGACGCACGGCGACCGCCCCATCGGCATCGGCGACGCGACGGCGCAGGCGCACTTCGTGATCGACAAGATCGAGGGGGCGCTCCGCTCGCTCGGGGCACGCCTCGAGGACGTCATCCGCACACGCATCTTCGTGAAGGAGATGGGCGACTGGGAGGCGATCGCGCGCGCCCACGGCGAGCGCTTCGGGCACATCCAGCCGGCAAACACGCTGGTGCGCGCGGAGCTCATTGGCGAAGAGTACCTGGTCGAGATCGAGGCCGAAGCAGAGGTGGCGAATTGAGTCAGCGTCGCGCATGCCTGCCGGGCGCTCGACGACGACTCGACCGCGGGAGCGTTCGTCGCACGCTCTTGATCGCGGCAACGCTGATCGCGGTGATGCCGACGACGCCGTGGCGAACGCTTCGCGCACAGTCGGTCGACTCGAACGCGAGCGGCACGCGCGACGCGATGGTTCGGGTGGCGCGCGACATCATGCGCGCGGCGCGCTTCTGCGCGCTCGTCACGCGCGACGCCACCACCGGCTCCTCGGCGCGCACGATCGATCCGGCGCCCCCCGATTCGGCGATGGTGGTGCGCTTCGTCACGAACCCGCGCTCGCGCAAGGTGAAGCAGCTCGCGGTTGACCCGCGCGTCGCGCTCTACTACTTCGATGCGTCGGCGCAGCGATACGCCACGCTGTATGGGCGGGCGCGGGCGATTCGCGATCCGGCCGAGAAGGCGCGCCGCTGGTACGAGGGGTGGACGCCGTTCTATCCGCAACGCGAGCGCGATGCGACGTTGTACGAAGTGGTGCCGGAGAGAATCGAGCTGGTGAGTCCGGGCGACAGCGTGGTGGGCGATGCTGTTTCGTGGGCTACGCCAACGATCCGTTTCCCTGCGCGACGGACACGTCGATGAACGCAGAAGCCCCGGTGAACGCGCGAGCGCTG
>CAZWVG010000097.1:0-7157 GCA_964637355.1 uncultured Gemmatimonadaceae bacterium | reverse complement strand
GAGAACGCGCGAGCGCTGGAGAACGCGCGAGCGCTGGAGAACGCGCGAGCGCTGGAGAACGCGCGAGCGCTGGCGAACGCGGGAGCGCCGTTGCAGGCACCGCATGACCTTGCACGCGCGTGGCGTCGCAAGCCCGTGATCGCGCACGGTGCGCGGCACCTAACGCTTAACGAGAGGAGCACTACATGAAGGGAATGGAGTGGAGCTATCTCCGCCCCGGTTGAAACACCTGCGCCAAGACCCAGGAGTTCCTGGAACGGGAGCAGGTGGCGTTGGGCGAAGTCGTCGACGCCAAGAAGAAGCGATACGACGCCAAGGCAGTCGCGGCGATCCTCGACGGGGTGGAGGAAATCCATTCCATGAAGGGGAAGCAGGTGGTGCACTTGCAGCTGGCGAACAAGAAGGTGAAGAAGAAGGACGTCCTTGCCGCGATCCTCGGGCCATTCGGGACGCTGCGCGCGCCGGCCTTCCGGCGCGGGAAGACACTGATCGTCGGCTTCGACGAGGCGACGTACGAAGCGATTCTCGCCGACTGACCTCGGCTGACTGACCTCGGCTGACTGACCTTCCACGACGGAGCGGGATGACATACGCACGGTCGATCGGGTGGGCGGTGCTCTGCATGGCCGGAACGGGCGCGTTGCAGCTGCCGGCGTTCACGCCGCTCGATCCGGAACGCTTTGGCGCCGGGAGCACGCTCACCAATGCCTGGGGAGATTTCGACGGCGACGGGCGCGCCGATCTCTTCGTGGGATTCAACGGCACGCCCAACCGCCTCTATCGCAATTCGCCCACCGGCTTCGAGGATGTCGCGGCGCAGGCCGGCGTGGGCGACGCGCGCCCGACGCGCGCGGTTGCGTGGGGCGATTTCGATGGCGACGGTGACCCCGACCTCCTCGTCGGCTTCACCGCCGGCGCCGGAGGCGTGCTGCGCCTCTATCGCAACGACGCCGCCCACTTCACCGACGTGACACGCGACGCCGGCGTGACCATCGACTCGGGCGCGGTGCGCCAGCCGGCCTTTGTCGACGTTGACGGGGACGGCGACCTCGATCTCTACGTCGCCTTCCGCGACCGCCCCAACGTGCTGTTCCGCAACGACGGCGCGCACTTCACCGATGTGGCGCCAGCGTTAGGCATCGCCGATCCGCGCAAGAGCGTCGGCGGCGTCTGGTTCGACATGGACGACGACGGCGACCTCGATCTGTATCAGGGGAACATGGACGGCGATGCCAACGCGCTCTGGCGCAACGACGGCGGTCGTTTCACCGACATCGCCGAGTCGGCCGGCGTCGCCTGGGGCGGGCGGGCGCCGGGCGACAAGGAGAACGGGACGGTGCGCACCTGTGCCGCCGACGTGAACCAGGACGGGCGACTGGATCTCGTCACCGCCAACTATGGAAAGAATGGACTCTTCCTCAATCGCGGCGGCGGGCGGTTCGAGGACGTGAGCGCGGCGTGGGGCGCCGACATCGACTCGCACTTCGACAGTTGCGCCCTCGCCGATTTCGACAACGACGGCCGTATCGACCTGTACGTGAACGGGACGGTGACCGGCGGGAAGTCGTATCGCGACTATCTCCTGCGCAACACCGGGACACGTGTCGAGGATGTGACACCGTCGTCGCTGGAGTCACTCGAGGCCGATCACGGCGTGCAGTGGCACGACTTCGACAACGACGGCGACGCGGACATCGCCCTGACGGGTTCACAGCCCAAGGGGATGCACTACCTCATGCGGAACGAGTTGGGCGCCGATGCGCGAGCGCGCGCGCTGCACGTGCGCATCGTCGACGCGCGCGGCCACGCCACGCGCGCCGGTGCTACGGTGCGCGTCTCGCGCGCAGGTAAGCCACTCGGCGCCTGGCTCGTCGATGGCGGGTCGGGCTACGACTCGCAGAACAACGTACCGCTCCTGATCACCCTCGCCTCGACAGCACCAGTCGATCTGGAAGTGTCGGCGCCTTCTACAGCTGGTGTCGCGACCGTTCGAAAAACGCGCGTCGCTCCTTCGGCGTGGACCGGTCGTGTACTCGAGATTCGAGTCCCATGAGTGATGTGCAGATCACCGTTGGCCCGTTGACGTTCACCGCGCGCTTCGAGGAGGAACGCGCGCCGGAAACATGCGCCGCCTTTCGCGCGCGACTCCCGTTCGAGAGTGACCTCATCCAGGCACGTTGGAGCGGCGAGGCGGCCTGGTCTCCGCTGGGCTCGCTCTATCTCGGCGTCCCGCAGGAGAATGCGACGAGCCATCCGTCGCGCGGTGACCTCCTCTTCTATCAGGCAGCGGCGAGCGAATCGGAAATCCTGTTCCCGTACGGCAGCACCTGCTTTGCCAGCAAGGTCGGGCAGCTGGCAGGAAACCATTTTCTCACGCTCGTGTCTGGACACGAGCTGCTGGCGGAACTGGGGCGATTGGTGCTGTGGGAGGGGGCGCAGCGAATCCGGATAGAGGAGTTGAAATAGGACGGGAGAGGTGTCCAACCGTCGCAATCCCCAGATGATCTCGCCGTAATCCATACCTAATCCAGTCGTAATGCGCATCCTCTGGCCCATCGGCCGGACGAGGGCGCACTGTGCGTCTCCCCCCAAACGATAGAGTGCCAGCCCATGCCCCTCCGTCGCCGCCGCTGGTTGGTCTTCGCCGCCGTCGCCCTGGCTCTCGCCGTTCCCGGCGCCTGGCTTCTCGCCCGCGACGCGGGGACTGACGACCCAGCCGTGGTCGCTACGGTCAAGCGGGGCGACTTCGCGTCGATCGTCACCACATCCGGTGAGCTGCGGGCCAAGAAGTTCGTACAGATCCAGGGGCCGACGAACGCGCAGCAGGCCGAAGCCTACCAGATGAAGATCTCCTCCATCGTTCCCGAGGGGACGGTGGTGAAGGAGGGAGACGTGGTCGCCGAACTGGATCGCTCGACGCTCGCGGCCAAGATGGCCGAGGTCTCGCTGGCGCTCCAGAAGGCCGAGGCGCAGTACGAGCAGGCGATGCTGGATTCGACGCTCAACCTCTCGAAGGCGCGCGAGGAGATGCGCACGATGGAGCTGCAGCTCGAGGAGAAGCGCCTCGCCAAGGAGCAGGCCGTCTACGAAGCCCCCACGGTGCGGCGACAGGCCGAGATCGACCTCGAGAAGGCGACGCGGGCCCTCGCCCAGGCCAAGGTTGACTACAAGACGAAAACCGAGCAGGCCCAGGCCAAGATGCGCGAGGTCGGCGCCGACCAGGAGCGCCAGCGCAACAAGCTCAACGTCGTGAAGGACGTGATGTCCGGCTTCACGATCAAGGCGCCCGCGGCGGGGATGGTGATCTACGTGAAGGAGTGGAACGGGCGAAAGAAGACCGCCGGCTCGCAGATCAACCCGTGGGATCCGACGGTCGCGACGCTCCCCGACCTCTCGCAGATGGAATCGATCACCTACGTGAACGAGATCGACGTGCGGAAGATCTCGACGGGGCAGAAGGTCTCGATTTCGCTCGATGCCGACCCGAGCAAGAAGCTTCCCGGAACCGTCACGAGCGTGGCAAACGTCGGCGAGCAGCGCCCCAACGCCGACGCCAAGGTCTTCGAGGTCAAGGTGCTCCTCGAGAAGGCCGACACCACGCTCCGCCCCGGGATGACGACGAGCAATGCCGTCGAGACGCTCGTGATCAAGGACGTGCTCTTCGTGCCGCTCGAGGCCGTGGTGAACGATGGCGGCGTCTCGTATGTCTTCGAGCGCACCGGCAATTCGGCGCGTCGCGTCGAAGTCGAAACCGGGGCGATGAACGACGACGAGGTCGTGATCACCAAGGGGATCACCGAGGGGACGCGCGTCCTCCTCTCGCCGCCAGCCGACGTCAGTCAGCTCGAGACCGTGCGCCTCCCGGGCTCCGGGGACACACCGCGCGAGCGTGGCGGCGACAGCGCCGCACCGGCGCGCCCGGTGCCGGTACGCCCCGACTCGGGGAACGCCACCGCCGGGAAGGACTCCGCCAGCCGCAAGACGACCGCGACCGCTCCGGCTCCCAAGCGGAGCTGAGCGCCATGCCGCTCGGATTCGCGACCTGGCGCGATGCGCGCCAGCAGCTCGTGGCGCACACGATGTTCAGCATGCGCACCGCCATCGAGGCGGTGGGACACAACAAGCTGCGTGCAGGACTCACCTCGCTCGGCATCCTCTTTGGCGTCGCCTCGGTCATCGCGATGCTGGCGATCGGGAAGGGGGCGGAGCAGGAGATCCTTGAGCAGATGCGCCTCCTCGGCTCCAACAACATCGTCATCACGCCGCTCGTCGAGCAGAAGGAAGAACAGGCGAAAGACGAGGGGGTGAAGGAACCGAAGAAGTACTCGCCAGGCCTCACCTACCGCGACGTCGAGTCGATCGGCCGGATGCTCGGCGACGTGGAGGCGACGAGCGCCGAGGTCGTCCTCAACACGTTGATCACGCGCGAAGGGAGGCGGCGCTCAGGGAAGGTCGTCGGCGTCGACACCACCTACTTCCGCCTCACCAATCTCACCCTCGCTGCGGGGAGTTGGTTCGCGCCGGTGCAGATTGCGCGCGGGCGCCCGGTGGCGATCATCGGGCACGGCGTGCGCACGCGATTCTTCACGACCGAGGACCCGATCGGCAAGCCGCTCAAGGTTGGGGACAACTGGGTGACGGTCGTCGGAGTGCTCGCCGATCGCAAGGTGAGCGACCAGACGTCGCAGCGCCTCGGGATTCGCGACGCCAACATGGACGTCTACGTCCCGATCCACACGATGCTCCTGCGCTTTCGCGATCGAGCGCAGCTGACGCAGGCGGAGATCGAGCGCGCCGCGCGCGAGTTCGATGATTCCCCACAGAACCAGGCCGACCAGGAAGATCCGCAGGTACGCGCAGAACGCACCAACTATCACCAGCTGAATCGCGTCGTCGTGCGGGTGCGGGAGGCATCGATGGTACCGTCGGTGGCCGACGTCGTGCGCCGGATGCTTACCCGCCGGCACAACAGCGTGGTCGACTTCGAGATCACCGTCCCCGAGCTCCTGCTCAAACAGGAGCAGCGGACGAAGAACATATTCAACATCGTCCTCGGCGCCATCGCCTCGATCTCGCTCATCGTCGGCGGGATCGGGATCATGAACATCATGCTGGCGTCCGTGCTCGAGCGCATTCGCGAGATCGGCGTGCGTCGCGCGATGGGGGCGACGCAGAAGGACATCCTCGCGCAGTTCCTCAGCGAGGCGGTGCTCATCAGCGTGGCGGGGGGCGTGGCGGGGATCATCCTCGGTGGCGGGATCTCCACCGGGATCGAGCAGTTCGCCGGGATCCGGACGATCGTTTCGTCGCTCTCGGTCATCGTCGCCTTCGGCGTCTCGTTCACCGTGGGGATCATCTTCGGCATCGTGCCCGCGCATCGCGCCGCGCAGCAGGATCCGGTCGTCTGCCTGAGGTACGAATGATGGGGCCGATTGTCGTGCGTCGTATGGTCGGGTGCGCGTTTGCCGCGATGTTGCCGTGCATGGGGACTTCTGCGAAGGTGCGCGCGCAGACGACGCAGACGACGCAAGCGCGTGACAGCACCGTCCCCCCGCGAGCTGCGCCGCGCGCGACACCAGCGCCCGGCGCGCTCACGCTGGAGCAGGCGATCGAGCTCGCGCAGCGGCAGGGGCTGCGGGCGCGCGTGGCCGAGGGAACGCGCGACGCGGCACGACAACGCGACCGGGCATTCATGGCACGGCGACTTCCGCAGCTGTCGTTAGGTGGCAACCTCCCGGTCTACACGCGAGCGATCACTCCGGTGGTGCAGCCCGATGGGAGCACGCTCTTCCGCCCGCAGCAGCAGACCGACGCATCGCTCAACCTGAATCTCTCGCAGCGCCTCCCGCTCACCGGCGGTGACCTGTTCGTGTCGTCCTCGCTCGCCCGCCTCGACGTCTCCGGGCAGCAGGACTACCGCAACTGGTCGTCGACGCCGCTCTCGCTCGGGATCAGGCAGCAGATCCTCCGCCCGAACGCCTTCAAGTGGGACGGCAAGGAGCAGGAGCTGCGCGGCGACGTGGCCGAGCGACAGTATCTGGAGGCGCGCGAGGACGTCGCGATCGCGGTGACGACCGCGTTCTTCGACCTCTACACCGCGCGCATCGGGCTCGAGAACGCGACGACCAACGCCGCGACCAACGACACCCTCTACACGCTCAACAAGGGGCGTTTCGAGGTCGGCAAGATCGGCGAGAACGACCTGCTGCAGAGCGAGCTCGCGCTCCTGCGTGCGCGCAACGCGGTCGATGCGGCGCGCCTCGAGTACGACCGGGCGACGGCCGCATTCCGCCTTGCGCTCAACGTCGGCGCCGAAACGCCGGTCGACATCGCCGTGACCAACGACGTACCGGAGGTGGTAGCCGATACAACCCTCGCGGTGCAGCAGGCGCTCCGCAATCGTGCGCAAACGCTCGAAGCTGAGCTCACGGACGTGCAGGCCAAGCGTCGCATCACCGAGGCGCGTCTCAACAACGGCGTGGGGGCCACGGTGACGGCGAGCGTCGGTCTCAACCAGACCGCCCCCGAGGTGAACGGCGCCTACCGCGACCTCCTCAACCAGCAGCGCTTCTCCCTCAACGTGCAGATGCCGCTGGTGCAGTGGGGAGCGCGGAGCGGAGAGGTGCAGGCGGCGCGCGCCGACAAGGATCGCGTCGAGGCGAGCAACCGCGCCGATCGCGAGCAACTGGAGCAGGACGCGCACTTCGCCGCGTTGCAGCTGTCGCAGTCGCGCCGCTCGCTGGCACTCGCCGCCAAGTCCGACACGGTAGCGAGCAAGCGCTTCGAGGTCGCCTACAACCGCTACGTCATCGGGCGCATCGGGATGGACAACCTGTACCTCGCGCAGAACGAGAAGAACCAGGCGCTGGAACAGTACCTCCAGGCGCTGCGCGGCTACTGGCTCGCCTACTATCGGCTGCGCCGTGTGACGCTCTACGATTTCGCCCGGGGGAGCGTCATTCGTTAGGCTTCGCGTCGGGGAGCGAGATATCGACGCGCCGCACCTCGCGCGCGAGGAGCCTCGTCTCGACGCGCACTGGCGTCGCTCCCTCGCGCGCGGCGACGCGAATCGTCACCCGGCGATCCGACGGGACCTGGCAGAAGGTGTAGCGTCCGCGCGCGTCGCTGCGCGCCGTCGCGCTCTGCGCGACCGAGTC
>CAZWVG010000096.1:0-19447 GCA_964637355.1 uncultured Gemmatimonadaceae bacterium | reverse complement strand
GCGGCGCGTGGGATCGGCAGTGGGGCCGGTCAGTGCCGCTGCGCCTGCGCGCACGACGGAGTGAGGAGCCGCGTGCTCGCGATGAGGAGGGCGGTGATGGGGACGATGCGCATGTCACTTTCTCGTTAGGCGTCACGTGGCGCGCCATCTGGCGCGCGGGCGAGCCCGATGTCGGGCTCGCCTCCTCGCGGTCGCACGACACGTTCGACGTCCCCGCGCGACCCTCCACACGATACGCGCCCCGGCCCTGCGGGGGCATTCTCCGTGCGGGGAGTACTGATCCTATCCCTCCGTGGATAGGACATGTGCATGACACAATTGACAAACGAACTCCAGCAGTCAACCCGCGTTATGCGTCCAGTCCGCCAGCCCTGCTATACACATCGCAACTGGCGCGTGACGCAGCGCACGACTCGCCTCGACATGCTCCCGCTCGTCAGGCAGCACGCATGCTCGCGCCCGCTGCTGACTCGCAGGAATCACGCGCGATTCGCCCGCGCGCACGATGCCATCGACCGGCGCGTCGACACAACTTGCGATTGCATCCCACGCACACGGAGGCCACACATGCTGGATAGAGATCTCGACCGCCGCCCGCACGGCGGCGACCGCGTCGCTGAGCCGTTCGTACGTCCGCGCGGCGCGCCACCGCCCGTCGATCGAGAAGTGCCACGACTCGCCGTCGATGCCGACGAGCGCCTGCCGCTCCCACCGCCCGTCACCGCTGCACTCGAGGACCCCGCGCCCGGTGACGGCGTACCCATGCGGGCAGACGCCGAGCGCGTCACGCGGCGCAACGCAGCGCGCGTCGACGACGCGCCGACCGGTTCTCCCGGACGCGCTCGGCTCGATCACACGGGCTTTCTCGACGCGCACGGCATCGATGGAGAGGGATGGCTGAGGACGCACGGGGCGAACTCGAGCGGATTCCTCGAGACGCAGGGTGCCGACGCACCAGGGTGGCTCGCCTCGCTCGATGCCCGACGACGGGCGGCGCTTCGCCGGGGATGGAATGTCGACACGCTGCGCGACCCCCGGTAATTGAGCGGACGACCACGACGCAACGACGCCGCGCCATGACATGGCGCGGCGTCTCTCGTTGTGACGTGTTAGAACCGTACTGCGCTGCAACTCTACAGCAGGTCGCGCGCGTCACCGCGCGAGCGCCACCTCTCCCTGCAGCGTCTCCAATACTCCAATCATCGCCTCCGACCGGCGCGCAAGCGCAGCGAAGTCCACGGCGTGGTGCGGCGCGGTGCGGCGCGAGCGCTCGGCGAGGGCCTGCCACAACGCGCGCCTCGCCCAGCATCCTTCGATCATGGCGTCGAGGAGTGCGTCCGCGACGGGCGACTCCGCTCCACGACCATTCCCTTTGACATTCCAGGGATCCTTCTGGCGCTCCGCCGCCGCAACCATCGCGCGCACCGAGCGCGACTCGTCCGCTGTCCAGCTCTGCGCTTCGGGGTCGGCGAGTGTCAACAGGAGCGCGCGCAGCATCTCCTGCTCGTCGCGGAGTACCGGGATGATTCCGCTCATCGTTAGGCCCATCACCGCCGGGACGAATGCGCCTGAGAGTTGCGTGGCGAGGCGCATGGCGCGCGCCGAGCGGGCGAGATGCGAGAGGAGATGGGAGACAAGCGCCCCGCGATCGGACGCGCAAATCGGTTCGGTGGCAGTGGCGGCGTGCATGGTGCGGTCCCGTGGCGGTGCGACGTGCGCGGCGGTAAGGGTGCAGGACGAGCCTCGATGGAACAATTACGATCGACCTGTGTTCGCCGCCATTAGCCGCAGGACATAGCTCTCCCTCCCCCTCGCACCACCCAGCCTACGCGTTGCAGCTCGCGCTCCCCTTCCGTCGTCTCTCCCACGAGTGAGGGTGGCGCTCGCCGAACCGCTGCGCGGCGCTGTATACTGGGCGCTCCTCAGGGGCGCCCTTCTGGAGCACTGCGTCGCCCGCGCATCTCGCCTCGTCGATCGTCCTCATTCGCACCACCCCATGCCGAGCGTCGTCAGAATCCCGTGCGCGCAACGTCGAACGCTCCGCCGCTCACGGCGCGAACGGGGCGAGTGCAACTACGGCAGGGAGTCCAGTGCCCCAGTGCGCCCGTGAACCAACACGGCGCGGGGGCCACGCGGTACGTGATCATGGGCGTCTCCGGTGCGGGGAAGACTGTCGTCGGTGAACGACTCGCCGACGCACTGCACATCGGATTCGTCGAGGGCGACCGACTCCACCCTCCGGAGAATGTCGCTCGCATGTCGGCGGGCATTCCGCTGACCGATGAAGACCGGCAAGGATGGCTCGAAACCATCGCTGGCCGACTTCGCGAAGCGCGCGCGAAAGGTGTGGGACTCGTCGTCGCCTGCTCGGCACTCAAACGCCGGTATCGCGACGTCCTCCGCGCCGCCGACCCCAACGTACGCTTCATCCACCTCGCAGGCGCTCGCCCCCTCCTCGCCGAGCGACTCGATCGTCGCGCTGGGCACTTCATGCCCCCCACGCTCCTCGCCAGCCAGTTCGACGCACTCCAACCACCCGATGCCGACGAAGGCGCGTGGACGGTCGACGTCTCGGCGCCGGTCGACGAAATCGTCGCGCGCGTCGTCGCGCGCGCCTCACACGGCACACCTGCACGTTCCGATACCCCGTGACCTGCCAGGCCGCCGTCTCACTACGAACCAACTCGCCATGATTCGCGGACGACTCTCACGCCGCGCCCCCGCGAGACGCATCCTCTCGCTGGCAGCCGTCGCCACCCTCGCTGCACTTCCCGCCTGCGCCAGCGCGCCACGCAACACAACGACGACGACCGTATGGAACGCCTACGCCGTCCACTTCGGCGCCCTGGCCAACTTTCCGATGCGGGGACTGATCGCCGGGAGTGACTCCTCGCGCCGCATCGACGCCGCGCTGATGGTCTGGCCGCTCGTGTCGCCGAACGGCGACATCGTCCTCGTCGATGCCGGCTTCACGCGCCAGAAGTTCATCGCGCAATGGAAGCCGCGCGACTACATCACGCCCGACTCCGCCCTACGGCGCGCCGGCTTCGATCCCACGCGCGTCACCGACATCGTGATATCCCACATTCACTGGGATCACGCCGATGGCGTCGAGCGCTTTCCCAACGCGCGCATCTGGCTCCAGCGCGCCGAGTTCGAGCACTACGTCGGTCCCGACGGCCGCTCACTCGATCGCGCAATCGATTCCGACGTGGCCGCGATGTACCGCCAACTGTTCGATGCCGGCCGCGTACATTTCGTGGAGGGCGACAGCGCCGAGGTGCGCCCCGGGATCCGCGCGTACACAGGCGGCAAGCACACGTTTGCCTCCGAATACGTGAGCGTGATGACTCCGGGCGGGACCGTCGTCATTGCGTCCGACAATGCCTACCTCTACGAGAACTTCGAGCGCTCACGCCCAATCGCCCAGACGCTCGACTCGCTCTCCAACCTGCGTGCCCAGCGCCGCATGATGCAGCTGGCGACCCGCCCCGCACTGGTAGTCCCCGGCCACGACCCCGCCGTCTTCGAGCGATTCCCCCGCGCCGGAGAACGAGCGGTCGCAATCAAATAATCAGCGGAGAGGGGCGGAGATCGAAACCCCCGCCCCCCCGCCACTACCTCTCGTCTTCTCGTCTTCCCGTCTTCTCCAAACTCTCCCCAAAGAGCTGCGGCTGCGAGGTCAGTTCCTTGAACAGCCCCTCCGCAATGATCTGGTGCCCGCGCGCGTTCGGATGGCGGTCCCACTCGGCGAGGAAGAGCGTCGTCTCGTCGTTCCCCGCGTAGACGTTGCGCAGGTCGAGTAGCTGGGCGAAGCCGGCATGCGTCACCGCGTCGAGGTACTGGTTCACGCCGCGGTCGTCCAGCTTGGTCCCTGGCGTCGGGATGTAGGCGAAGACGGGTACCGCGCCGAGGGTTCGGACGCGTGCGGCAATATCTGCGTAGGTCCAGGCGAGAATGCGACCCGCGAGCGGCGACAGACGCTGGTCGCTTTCGCTCTCAGACATCCCGGGGGTGACACCGGCGGAGTCGAGCCACTGCGCCGTCTCGGGAGAGAGCGTCCGCCCCGTGCGATTGCGGATGAATGGAGCGAAGAAGTTCTTCACCTGCGGCATCTCGCGCCAATGCCCCACGCACAGCACCATGTCGGGTGACCAGCGCGCCACTCTTCCTCCGACGAGATCCGCCCGCTGCTGGATCGCCGAGTATGCAGGAACGGCGAGGTTGATGATCTCGATGCGATCGTAGCCGAGCGACTTCGCGAACTGCTCGTTGAGGCGGTCCTCGACCAGGTTCTCGAACGTCTCGTCGTCATTAACGCCGCTCCCCATCACGTACGACTGCCCGAGGACTACGATCCGGAACGTTCGTGGCGCCTTGGCCAGCGTGTAGTCGCGATCGCGGAGGCCGAACGCGTTGATGGTGATGTGCCCGCCGTGGAAGTCGCCCTCGAATCCGGGGATCAACTCCTCGAGCCGCTCGTCGCTGGTGTTCCGGAGCGCGCCGATGTCGTTCATCGTGTCCCACTGCTTCGGGCGACCGGAGTACACCTGCCACAGCTCACCATTGAAGCGATTCACCCCCACGATCTTCTCGTAGTAGCCGCGTTGCAGCTGCTCCTGGTCCTTCTTGTTCAATTGCACCTCGCGGGCCGAGGCGAGGACCTGGCGCGCCTGATACGGGAGGAGCTTTCCCGCCGCCGTCATGTCACCGATCGGGATCAGCGCCAGGAACGACACGCCGGCCAGCGGCGCGAGGCGCGATGGTTTCGCCTGTCCGGGCATCGCGTGGGCGCGCCGGTAGGTGAACGCCGCGAGGAGCGCGACCGTCATCAGCGACACGGTGATGACCGCGACGTCCGTCGAGGCGAAGTGCGCCCCCGAGAGGAGCGTCGCGAACGAACCGAGCGTCGGGCTCGTCCAGAGCGCCCAGAGGACGCACATGAAGGTGAACATCGCGGCGGTCTGGACGCCGTGCCGCAGGAGCGCCCCGGTCGTCATCGCCGCCGGCCGCAGCGCACGCTGCCGTCCCTTGCGTGCCTCCCACGCCAGGTTGAGCAGGAGACAACCACCCAGCAGCGCCCAGAAGAGCGAATCGGTCGCACTCCATAACCACGTTCCCAGGAGCCAGAACCACTGGTACGAGTGCAGGAGCCAGGTGAAGAAGAAGACCACCACCGTCGAGACGAGCATCGCAAACGTCTCCCCACGCTTGCGCATCAGCGGGAGGAAGACCGGCATGTAGAAGAGCTTCTGCATGAAGTCCTTCCAGTACACGTTGATGCGGCGCCAGAGGTCCGAGAAGCTCGAGGCGAGGTAGAAAAAGCGGTGGGTCTCCGGGAGGCGGAAGCCAAAGAGGTGCAGCATCCCGGTGATCAGGTGAAACTGCCCCGAGACGCGCAGGTACAGCCCATAGTTCGCCACCATGTAGACCAGCAGGTCGGTCCCGCTGTGCACATCGGCAGGCGAGAGCGTGGCGTAGCGGTAGATCAGGCGGTAGATGACCAGTTGCACCAGCCCGCGCACGATCCACCGGATTCCCTCGCGATAGATCTCCAGCGGCTCCCGGTCGTAGTACGTGCGGCGGAACGTGGTGAAGTCGATGACCGGGAAGAGCGGGAACGCGACGTTAGGCAGGCAGAAGAAGTAGGCGAAGCGCTGCTCCCAGGTGGTACGCACCTTCTGGTGTGGGAGGTCGTACAGGTAGACGATGAGGCGGAACATCAGCATCGACCCCACGACCGACCAGATCGCCGGCGACCACGGCATGGGAACGCGCTCCATGCGCTGCAACGCGAGGAGGGCAGCGGTGGCGAGAATCATCCCGAGCCGCACCGCGCGCGGCACCGGCAGGTGGCACAGCATGATGAACAACGTCCCGATCCCGATGATCCAGCTCCCCTGCGTCACGCCGAACACCAGCCACATCCCCGCCAGCGACAGGAGGGCGAAGAACGTCAGGCGAAAGCGCGGTGGGAGGAGATGGTTCACGATCGCCCCGCCGAGCGCCAGCGGCGCCACCCGATCGTAGAACGCGCTGTTCTCGATCTGTAGGGCCCGCATCAGGAGGAGGAGGAGCACCAGCTGCGCCGCAATCCCCAGCAGCGGGATTGCGGTCGCCCGGTCTACGCTCGTCCCTCGCAGCGCCGGCGTGGCAATGGATCCGGTCATGGCGTCGCTCCGAAGGGGAGGGTCAGGCGGGGATCTTCTCGCGCACCAGCTGCACGATCTGGTCGACCGAGTCGAGATGATCGGCCGTGGCCTCGTGCGCCGCGATCTCGATGTGATATTGCTCCTCGAGCCAGGCGACCAGGCGGACCGTCGCCAGTGAGTCGAGGATCCCGCTCGAGATCAACGACATGTCGTCGGTCAGCTCCGACGCATCGGCGCCCGGAAGAAATGCATCGAGGATGTAGGCCCTGATGGCGCTGGCGAGGGGATCGGTCATGGACGTGGATTCCGGTCCGAGGGGGAGGGAGACGCGGGAGGAGGAAACGACAGGGCCTTGCTTAGAGCCCCATCCAGGACGCGATGATGTTGCGCTGCATGTCGGACGTGCCGGAGTAGATCCGGCTCCCGATCGCATCGCGCACTTCGCGCTCGATCTCGTATTCGGTGCTGTAGCCGTAGCCGGCGAAGATCTGGAGGACGTCCATCGCTCCCTTCACCAGCGATTCGCTCACGACGAGCTTCACCATGGCCGCATCGAGCGCCACGCCACGCGTCTTGTCCAGGCGCGTCCCCGCGCGATATGTGAGCAGGCGGGCGCACTCGAGCTGCACCTTGAAGTCGGCGAGCTTGTGCGACACCCCCTGGAACTTCGAGATCGCCTTGCCGAACTGCTGCCGCGTGCGCGCGTACGCGACCCCGCGCTCGAGCACGCGCTGCATCTGCCCCACGTGCGCGGCAAAGAGGCAGATCCGCTCCCAGTCCATCGCGTGCGTAAAGATCGCCGAACCCCCGCCCAGTCCCCCGACGATCGCCGCATCGGGGACGCGCACGTCGTCGAAGGCCAGTTCGCCGAACGGCGCGGTGCGGAGCCCCATCTTCTCGATCTTGCGGCTGGCGGTGAAGCCCGGTGTCCCGCGTTCCAGCAGGAAGGCCGTCACGCCGCCGTGGTACCCCTTCGCCGCATCGGTCACCGCGAAGACGATGACAACATCCGCCTCGGGCCCGTTGGAGATGAAGGTCTTCGACCCGTTGATCCGCCACCCGTCGCCATCGCGCTCGGCGCGCGTGCGCATGGCAAACGAGTCGGAGCCGGAGCCGGGCTCGGTCATGGCGTGAACCCCGATCAACGTGCCGTCGCACAACCCCGGGAGGTAGGCGGCCCGCTGCGCCTCGGTCCCGAACTTCCAGAGCGGGACGACGCAGGAGAGGAGGTGCGCGGCGATGGAGAAGGTGAGCCCGTTGTCGGTGCAGGCGTAGCCGAGCGCTTCGAGCGCGATCACCGTCGTCAGCGGATCGAGGCCAGCGCCACCTAACGACTCGGGGACCGGAAGTCCCTGGAGCCCCAGTGTCCCGCAGGCCCGCCAGCGCTCGCGCGAGAAGGTCTGCTCGCGATCGCGCGCGATCATGTCTCCGTTGAGGTGCTCGCGGGCGAAGGCGATGATCGTCCGCCGCAACGTCTCCTGCTCTGGCGTCAGCGAGAAGTCCATCATGGCGCGGCCACCAGTCGCTGGTAGTCGACCTTGTCCGTCGACGTCTTCGGGAGTTCGTCGACGAAGGTGTAGATGTCGGGGGTCATGTAGACCGGGAGGGCGGTCGCGGCGAATCGTTTCATCTCGAGTACCGAGCCCTTGGCGCCGTCGTTCATCGCGACAAATGCTCGAATGCGTGTCGCGCCATCGGCGTCGGGGAGGGCGACGACCGCTGCCTCACGGATGTGCGGATGGCGAT
Organism: uncultured Gemmatimonadaceae bacterium; assembly: GCA_964637355.1. GTDB lineage: Bacteria > Gemmatimonadota > Gemmatimonadetes > Gemmatimonadales > Gemmatimonadaceae > SCN-70-22. The sequence goes on along the minus strand of CAZWVG010000096.1, from coordinate 11,549 downwards.
AGAGCCCAGCCTCCACCTCGCCCAACTCGATGCGATACCCGCGCCGCTTCACCATCCGGTCGCGTCGCCCGACGAAGGTGAACACGCCGTCGGCATCCTCGGTCACCACGTCGCCAGTGCGATACCAGCGCCCTGCCCCGTCGGCGTCATCACCGAAGAACCCCTGCGCGGTGCGCTCGGCGAGGTTCCAGTATCCCTGCATGACGTTGTCGCCGGAGATGACCAGCTCCCCTTCCTCGCCCGGCGCCACGTCGCGCCCGCACTCGTCGACGACGCGCGCCCGCAGCTGCTCGCACACGCGGCCGATGGGGAAGGGAGCGGTCCGCGCTTCGTCCGCTACATCGGGAATGCGGTGGTACGTGCAGACGTTCGTCTCCGTGGGGCCGTAGAGATTGAAGAAGACCGCGTGCGGGAGCCGACGCTTGACTTCGCGCAGGTGCTTGACCGGAAAGACCTCGCCGGCAAAGAGGACGAGGCGCAACGCGGAGTAGTCGTGCCGCTCCATCCGTCCCAGCTGCGCCAGGAGCGTGAGGATGGTTGGAGTCGAGTACCAGATCGTGAGGGCGCGCTCGGCGATCCCCTGCGCCAGCCCTACCGGCTCCTTGCCGTGCTCCGCGTCGATGAGGACGACGGTGGCGCCATGCTTGAGCGGCACGTAGAGGTCGAGGATCGACAGGTCGAAATGGAAGGGCGCGTGCGACGAGAAGCGATCGTCCTCCGTGGGAGCGAGGACGCGACTGCACCACTCCACGTATGCGGTCGCGTTCCGGTGCGACAGCATGACCCCCTTGGGCTTCCCGGTGGAGCCCGACGTATAGAGGATGTACGCCAGGGCGTCAGCTGCAACGTCGGCGGTGGAAACCACGGGGAACGCGCCGCTCGCGTCCAGGGCACGAGCCAGCCCCTCGCCCCCACCGGTGTTCTCGAGTTGCAGCTGCGGGGGAATCGCACCGAGTTTCGCCGCTTCGTCGCGCCAGGCGTCGACGAGGGATGACTCGAGCACCACGGCGCGCACGCCACAGTCGTTGAGGATGTAGGCCGCGCGCCACGCAGGAGCTGCGTAGTCAACAGGGACGTAGGCGGCGGAGAGCTTCATGATTCCAAGCATCGCCGCGTAGGCGTCGATCGACTTTCGGCAGTAGACACCCACCCGGTCGCCAGATCGCACTCCCGCAGCGTGCAGGTAGTCACGCACGCGATCGCTCAGTGCGTCGAGCTGGGAATACGTCAGCGATGCCCCGACAAACTCTTCGACGGCGACACGCTCGGGGCGACGCTGCGCCGAGTCGAAGAGGTAGCCGATGAGGGAGGGGCGAGTCTGCACCAGGGACGGGGCCGGGGGGTGCGCCGCTTAGGCGATCGCGAGTTCGCCTGACTTGAGACGGCCCCAACCGCGCAACAAAGGTGCCACTCGAGGTCGCCAACCCACGGCACGACGGTTACCTCTCGTCCTCTCGTCCTCTCGTCTTCTCGTCTTCTCGTCTTCTCGTCTTCTGGTGTTACCGATGCGCCTCGCCTCCCTCCTGCTCGTCGCGGCCCCCGCGCTCGTCGCCGCACAGACCCGCCCCGCCACGCAGTCGATGACCGTCGCTCCCGCAGCGCGCCCCGCTCCTGCCGACACGACCGACCGCGTCGTCGAGACGTCGCACGTCGCGCGCATCGGGGGCGCCGAGATCCGCTACACGGCGACGGTGGGGCGCCTCACGCTGAAGACGGCTGCGGGGAAGCCGCGCGCGCACCTTTTCTTCACGTACTACCGCAAGGACGGCGAAGACGTGAAGACGCGCCCGATCACCTATTCGTACAATGGCGGGCCGGGGTCCCCGTCCATCTGGCTCCACATGGGGCTCATGGGACCTAAGCGTGTGCAGATGGGAACGGACGGCTTCCAGCCCGCCCCGCCCTACACGCTCGTCGACAACGAGAGTTCACCGCTCGACGTCACCGACATCGTCATGATCGATCCGGTGCAGACCGGGTACTCGCGCGCCGCCGACGGCGAGGACCCGCGCCCATTCCTCGGGGCGCGCGGCGACGTACAGTCGGTCGCCGAGTTCATTCGCGTCTTCACCACGCGCTTCAATCGCTGGCCCTCGCCCAAGTATCTCCTCGGCGAGTCGTACGGGACGATGCGCTCCGCCGGGCTTTCGGCCGAGCTGCAGAACCGGCACGGGATCGAGCTGAATGGAATCGTCCTGATCTCGTCGATTCTCGACTACCAAACGAAGGGATACGTCGCCGGGAATGACTATCCGTACGCCAACTTCCTCCCGTCGTTCACGGCGTCGGCGTGGTATCACAAGAAGCTCCCCGCCGACCTGCAGGCGATGGGGTTGGAGCAGGCGGTCGCCGAGTCGCGCGCCTTCGCCTTTGGCGAGTACCTGACGGCGCTGGTGAAGGGGTCGAGGCTGCAGGGGAACGAGCGCGCCGCCATCGTGGCGAAGGTGGCGCGCTATTCCGGATTGTCGCCGAGCTTCATCGAAGACGCCAATCTGCGCGTGAGCGACCAGCGATTCCGCAAGGAACTGCTGCGCGATCGCGGCGTGCACATCGGTCGCCTCGACGGGCGCTACACCGGGATGGACGTCGATGCGGCGGGGGAGGACCAGGAGTTCGATCCGTCGAATCAGGCGTTAGGCGGCCCGTACACCGCGCTCTTCCTCGATTACGTGCGGCGCGAGCTGGGGTGGGAGATGGACCTCCCGTACTACACCAGCGGCCAGGTGCAACCGTGGGACTATGCGCCGTACAGCAATCGGTACCTCAACATGATCGAGGACCTGCGCTCGGCGATGGCGCGCAATCCGTACCTCAAGGTCATGGTGGCGACCGGCTACTACGATTTCGCCACCCCCTTCGCCGCGACCGAGTACACGTTCGATCACTTGGGAATGGAGCCGTCGTACCGGGATCGCGTGGCGATTCACTACTACGAAGGCGGGCACATGATGTACATCGTTCCGCCGCTCCTCAAGCAGCTCAAGGGCGACATCGCGGCCTTCATCCAGTCGACGCGGAGCTCGCGCCCCGCGAGCTGACGTCGACGTGGAGCGCGCGCGTCACGAGCTGACGTCGACGCGGGCATTGCGAGGCGCTGCGTGGAGCGCGCTGCGGGAGTGAGGAGCGGTCGCTATCGCCCCCGATGCACCCAGGGAGCCTTGACCGCGAATGTCCCCACGTCGGTCGAGCTGTCACGCGTCACGGCAACGAGGCGCCGGTACTCCAGCCAGCCGACCGCCGCCTGCACGGTGCGTTTGGAGAGACCCGTCGCCTCGGCGAGGTCGGCGAGCGCGATGCGCAGCTCGCTCTCCCCCACGGCCAGCGTGCGGCTCCAGAGCGTCAGATACAGGAGGAACGCCGAGGGACGCCGGTCGTGGCCGACCAGGTCGGGCATGAGCGAGTCGATGATGTAGCGATCGACGGCGACGGCGGGGGTGGCGCGCATGGGCGAGGGTGCGGGAGTATGGCAGCGATTACTATAGCATCTCCTGCCCGCCTTGCCTACGGAAACGCCTCCGCCGATCGTTCGCGCGACCCCTCACCGTTTGGAGTGCGATTCATGATCAAGGGCATCAAGTTCGCCAGCATCCCCGTGCGCGACCAATCGCGCGCGCTCGAGTTCTATACGACGAAGCTCGGCTGCCGCCTCATCACCGATGCCCCGATGGGGCCCGACCAGCGCTGGATCGAGTTGGGCTTTCCGCGCGCCGACACGAAGCTCGTGCTGTTCACGGCGCCTGGGCAGGAGGCGATGATCGGCGGCTTCATGAACGTCACCTTCATGGCCGACGACGTGGAGGCGACGGCCGCCGAACTGGCGGCGCTCGGCGTGGAGTTCGTGAAGCCGGCGACGAAGGAGCCGTGGGGGACCAGCGCGATCTTCAAGGATCCCGACGGCAACCGGTTCGTCCTCTCGACGCCGTAGCGCGGGCGCCTAACGCGAGTGGTGGCGCGCCCCGCCGAGGTCAGCGCGCCACCGTTCCCCAGCCATCACCTGCGCGACGGATCCCGAACGCGAGCAGGTAGCCGATCATCCAGAACTCCCCGACGCTGGCCGGCATGGTGAGCCCCTCGACGAGCCATGCCGGCGCGTTCGGCACGCCGTTCGAGATCAGGGCGCTGGCGATGTACCCTCCGCCGCCCCCCATGAGCGTGAACCCGAGTCCCTTCGGCATGCGCCCGGAGCTCCAGGCGAGATATCCCATCGGGATGAGCCAGAGTCCGAAGAAGAGCGCCCCGACACTCCACGACCTGGCGCTCAGTTCGTAGAGCAGCTGGATCGTGGCACTGGTGTCTCCGCCAGGTGCAATGGAGGGGTTGCCCGGGACCGCGACGGCCGTGGCCATGAAGGCGGCGCTCACGAGGATCATCACCGCATTCACGAAGCCGAACGAGGCGAGCGACCCGGCCGCCACTGCGTTGAATCCACGAAAGAGCTTGTAGAACCAGACCGCGGCGAGCACCTGCGTGGCGACGATTCCGAGTTCCAGGACAACGCCGATGCGTGCGAGCGACGCGTGCTCCACCACGTTGCGCGCCGTCGCGGCAGCGTCGCCCGGGATGTGAATCGCGGGGCGCACGAGGAGGAAGCCGAGCATCCCGGTCACGGCGATCCCGAGGTACCACAGCCCCGTCACACGGGCAGTCCTGGACAGGTCGTGCATCGAACGCTCCCGAAGTTGGTGGTGAGGGGGCACGATGAGATACTCCGCTGCGCCACGACGCGCCACCCTCCAGCGCGCCGCTTTCCCGCGTGCTACTTCCCTGCGTGCCACGTCCCCGCGCGCCATCCACCCGCGCGCCTCTATCCCGCGCGCCATTTCCCGACGCCAAGGTCGTGCATCGCCCCGCGCGGCCGTCAACTAACTACTAACTGCAGGTGCGCTTGCGATGGCCTGACACCGGGCGCATGTTGCCTTCGGCATCGCGTACGGCAGCTGGGCGCGGCGCGCTTCACCGTGCCACGCGACACCCCGCGTCATTCCGGAGACCGGCCATGAAAGCGATCATCCACACCGCGTTTGGTCCGCCAAGGGAAGTCTTGCAGCTACAGGAGGTCGCGCGGCCGGCGATGGCCGACGGCGACCTCCTCGTGCGGGTCGAGGCTGCCGGGCTGGCGAAGGGTGATTGGCTGATCGCCCACGGCCTCCCGTACATCGCGCGCCCGGCGTACGGCGTGCGCGCACCCAAACAACCGATCGCTGGTCTCGCATTCGCCGGAACAGTGAGCGAGGCCGGCGCAGGGGCCGCAGGCTTCGCGCCCGGCGACGAGGTGTTCGGGACGTGCAGCGGCGCGCTCGCCGAGTTCGTCGCCGTCCCCGCCAGCACCGTGGCGACGAAGCCACCGAATATCTCGTGGGTGCAGGCGGCCTCCGCCCCCGTCTCCGGACTCGCCGCGCTCCAGGCGATACGCGACGAGGCGAAGGTGCAGTCGGGCGAACAGGTGCTCATCATCGGCGCGTCGGGAGGTGTCGGCTCCTTCGCCGTGCAGATCGCGAAATCGCTCGGGGCCGATGTCACCGGGGTCGCGAGCACACGCAATCTCGAGTTGTTGCGCACCATCGGTGCCGATCACGTGATCGACTACACGCGTGAGGACATCACCGCCGTGCACGAGACCTACGACGTGATCGTCGACCTCGCGGGGAATCGCCCCGTCTCGCTCCTCCGACGTGCGCTCACCCCCGCGGGGCGGTTGATCATCGTGGGAGGCACGGGGGGGCGCTGGACGATGGGGTTCGGGCGCACGATCGGTGCAATGCTCCTCTCTCCGTTCGTGCGCCAGAAGCTCGTGGGGATGATCTCGACGCCAAGTGCGGATGCGCTGCGCACGCTCGCCCGGATGATGGCCGACGGAGAGGTGCGACCGATCGTCGCGTCCACCTATGCGTTGCCGCAGGCACCAGAGGCGGTCGACCTGGTGGGGGCGGGACGTGCGGCGGGGACGGTCGCGGTCAGGGTGTAGCGGGGACGGAGGTCGGGACTCAAACACAAGCACTCTCGCGTTCGCCCCACTCGACGAGCGCGCCTAACGCGCGATCGTCAGGACGAACGAGTTGCTCACGCGCTGCTCCTGTGCGACCTGCTCGCCTCCCGTCATGGTCGTCGCGTCGAAGCGCCGCGTGGCCGAGACCCAGACCCGGGTGAGGCCCGCGGGGTCGTCGGCGAGGAATCGGGGCGAGGTATTCGGTCGCGTGGTGTGCGACAGGCGCAACCGGAATGTCGCTGAATCCCGCGCCCCGATCACCGTGGGAAATGCCAGTATCGAGGGGCACGCTTCGCGGTACGTCGCTCGCCATTCCGCATCGGCGAGCTGCTCCACGACGAAGCGCGGCTGCGTGAGCCCGCACTTCTCGAGGTACAGCGGGCGCGCGCTCGTGTTGGAGACGAGAATGTCGGCCGTGCCGACGAACCATCCGTTGCCATCCGCAACGAGCCTCACCGTGTCCTGAAGTACCCTCACTCTCATGCGCTCGCCCGCTACCACGCCTGACGGGTCATCTCCACCGCGCCCTCCCGCCGCCGATTTGCACGAAGCGAGCAGTCCAGACACGGCGAAGCACAGGGTAACGATGACGCCACGAGGCTGCGAGATTCGCTGATAAACAGGCGTGGCGGTGCGGCCGTGCGCTTGGCGTGCGCGCATACCAACCTCCCCTCTCGTGGCAAAGCCGAGCGAACAGGTATCGCAGGATAGCGCGCCATGGCATAGCATGAGAGCGCCAATCGATTGGCTGTATCGAATCCGTTACGCTCGAGGCGCACGGTACTCGTCGGGTCCGTCGCCCCTCTGCTTGCACATTCCGCAAGTCATCGATCATGATCCGCGTCTGTCTCGCCGGCGCCACCGGATGGGCCGGCTCCGAACTCGCGCGCGGCATCGCACGCACCGACGACGTCACCATCGTGGGCGCGGTATCTCGCTCGCGCGCTGGCGAATCGCTTGGCGACATCCTCGGTGAACCGCGCCTTACGAGTCGCGTCTCGGCATCCGCCGAGGAGGCGCTCACCACGCCGTGCGACGTCTTCGTCGAGTACACCAAACCGGCGAGCGCCAAGTCGAACATCCTCGCGGCGCTCGACCACGGGGCGCACGTCGTCGTTGGCACCTCGGGGCTGAGCGAGGACGACTTTGCCGAGATCGGCGCTGCCGCGACTCGCGCTGGGCGCGCCGTACTCGCCTGCGGCAACTTCGCCTTGACCGTCGTCCTCCTGCAGCGCTTCGCCGAGATGGCGGCCAAGCTGATCCCGCAGTGGGAGATCATCGACTACGCGCACGACGGAAAGGTCGACGCGCCGAGCGGAACGGCGCGCGAACTTGCTGCGCGTCTCGGTCGAGTACAGACGCCGCGCATGACGGTCGATGTCGCCGATACGGTGGGGGTGAAGGAAGCGCGCGGCGGAACGCTCGCCGGATCGCAGGTGCACTCGGTGCGCCTCCCCAGCTTCGTGATCAGCGCCGAGGTGATCTTCGGGATGCCCGACCAGCGCCTGACGATCCGCCATGATTCAGGGAAGAGCGCGCTCCCGTACGTCGACGGCGCGCTCGTCGCCATTCGTAGGGTCGGGACGCTGGTGGGACTTCACCGCGGGCTCGACACTGTTCTGGATCTCTAGTTCCCGAACCCGCTCCGTATGAACTCGGCGACTGACGGGCACCCTCGCGCCATGCGTGTCGCATGACATTCGCGCCGCGGGGGACCGACGCCATCGCGCTCTTTCAGCGCCCTACGCTCGACGAGTATCGCACACTCGTCGAGGATCTGTTGCGCGCTCTCCAGCTCGAGGACGACGACGCGTTGCGCCGCTGGGCGACCGACTGGATGGCGCAACTTTCGTCGCGCTCGCCGCTCCCCGCTGTCGCATCTCCCAATGACCGTTCGCGCCGGCCACACAGCATCGAGCACATCGTCCGCGACGTGAAGCGAGCGTCACCTGACGCGCGCAACGGGAGCACACCGGCTTCGCTCGACGATGCATCTTCCACCGTCGCACGCCTGCACGGATTCGAGAACTGGTCTCGCTTCGCGCATCACGTCGAGGAGCTCGCACTTGAGCACTCGGCCACGGCACGCTTCGAACGTGCGGTTGATGCGGTGGTCGACGGCGATCTCGAGATCGTGCGCGCGCTGCTGAGCGAGGAGCCAGCGCTCGCCCGCGCGCGCTCCACGCGCGACCACCGGGCCACACTCCTGCACTACATCGCGGCGAACGGACACGAAGGCTTTCGCCAACGCACCCCGCAGAACGCCGTCGCGATCGCCGAGTTGCTCCTCGCCTCTGGGAGCGAGCCCGATGCGCTCGCCCATATGTACGCGCACGACGTCACCACGATGCAGATGCTCGTCTCCAGCGTGCACCCGCACCTTGCGGGAGTGCAGGTGCCCCTCGTGGAGATCCTGCTGCGTCGTGGCGCAGCGCCCGACGGACCGGACGGCGAGGGATCGCCGGTGTTGACGGCGTTCCGCTTTCACTTCCCGCTGGCAGCCGATGCCCTGGTGCGCGGTGGAGCTCGCGCCGATACGCTACTGATCGCCGCGGCGCTCGGTCGTGCGGACGTGGTCGATCGTCGAATTGCGGCTGACGGCACCCTTCATCCCGCAGCGCGCGCCACGGCGCCATGGCCGCGCCTCTCCGACGATCCGCGCGCACATCTCGCCCAGGCCTTCACGTGGGCATGCACCTTCGGGCACATCGGAGTCGTCGAGGTCATGCTCGGCAGGGGAGTCGACCCGGATAGCGAGGATGCCGATGCCTCGGGGCTCCATTTCGCCGCGGCGCACGGCCATCTCGACATCGTCGACCTTCTGGTGCAACACGGCGCCTCGCTCGAGAAGCGCAACAGCTACGGCGGAACGGTGCTCGACGGCATGGTGTGGTACGCGCTGAACGGACCGATCGACGGCGTCGACTACAGCACGATTGCCTATCACCTCCTCGCCCTCGGTGCTCGCACCGACGTGTATCCCGAGATGCGCGGTTACGTCGACCTCGTGCTCGGCGGCCAGCGCGGGGGCGGCTATCCCGACGGCAACGCGAACGCATGATGACCACGCGCGACGTGCTCCTCTGGCAGTACGACATGGCGTGGCGTCTCATGTCGCATCACCTCGAGACACTCACCACGGAGGAGTGTCTCTGGCGGCCAGCGGAGGCTGGGCTCCACGTCCATCGGAACGCTGGCGGCGAGTGGACGGCCGACTGGCCGGAGCACGAGCGCTACGACCTGGGACCGGCGAGCATCGCCTGGCTCACCTGGCATGCCTGTTTCTGGTACTCCATGCTTCTCGACCATACGGACGGTTCGGCCACGCTGCAGCGCGATCGCGTGACGTGGCCCGGGAGCGCCGAACTTCTGCGCACGACGCTCCGTCAGCTGCATGAACGGTGGAGGACCATGATGGAGCACACGCCTCCCGGCGATTGGGGGGCGACCGCACGCACACGCTGGCCGTTCGGCGATCGCCCGTTCGCCGACCTGGTGGCGTGGAGTACGGTGGAGCTCACCAAGAGCGCCTCGGAAATCGGCTACGCGCGCTTTCTCTTCGCGGGGCGCCAGCGCTGAGGGAGCACGTTGGTGCCCGACGCGTGGCGCCAGCAGCTACTCGAAACCGACCGACTGCACAAACTCCCGGATGCCGGCGTCGGCGGCGTGAACTGTTCCCTTCCCGCTGCGGAGCGCGAGATAGCGGCGCAGGACGGTCGCGGCCTCCTGACGCTCGCCGAGCTGGCGCGCCAGCCGCCCCTCGTCGCGTCGCGCGGTCGCGAGGTAGCGCGGCCACCCGCTCATGTACGGGCGTCGGCGAATCGCCTCGAGCGCCTGGCGCGGGGCGCCCAGTCGCTCGTACATCCGCGCGAGGGCGATCGGGGCGAAGTTCACCGCATCGCCGATCGCCGGCCCGGTGAGCATCAGCGCGTCGAGGCGCTGCACGCGCGTACGTGCGTTAGGCAACCTTCCCTCCACCGCGTCCATCGCGTCGAGAAGGTCGCCGCAGGCGCGTGCCGGCGTACTCACCGGGAGCGTACGGCGCATCGGCGCGGCGTCGCGCATGAGGCGCACCGTGTGGGCGACGGAGCGACGATCTCCGTGCGCCACGCGCCACTGCTCCAGCACGCACAGGTTGGCCATGCGGATGACCCGCTCGTCGGGGGTGAGGGGCGCTGCGGTCGACACCGACTGCTCCATCGTCGCGACGGCGCGCTGGGCGCTCTCCTCATCCCCATCGCCGTACAACGCATCGAGCACGCGCAGGCGCAGGTGCGCCCCACTCGCCGGGAAGAGTTGCTCGAGTTGTTCCGTGAGATCGAGCGCGAGGATGGGGAGCCCTTCGTTGAGCGCCATGCTGTGCTCGGCCAGGAGCACATCCATCAGCTCCGCCGAGCGCGTGGTGCGGAGCTTGAGGATGTGGATCGCGCGCTCGGCATCCTCGGCGTCGATCGCGTCGTACATCCCGCTGAGGGCGATCCAGCGGAGGTCGCTCGCCGACATCTCCGGCATCACGGCGCGGCTTCGCGCCAGCGCCGGCCGATCGCCTAACGCGATCGCCACGCGCCAGCGTACGAAGGGGGCGCGCTCGAGCGAGGGGTCCTCTAGTGCATCGGAGGTGGCGAACTGGCGCAGCGTGGCGGTGTCGGCGCTGCGCGCCGCCAGGAGGAGAAGGAGGGTGCGTGACCAGTCGGCCGAGGGGTCGAGGTCGAGCGAGCGGCGGAGCGCGCTCGTTGCGCGGGTACGCCAGTCCACCGATCCGATCACCGCGCCGTTGTAGAAGAACCGTTCGCCGAGCTCCTGCCACACTTCGCTGCGATCCGGAGCCAGCATCGCCGCGCGGTTCCACGCTTGCAGCTGCTCCGACTCGGACGAAGGCGAGGGATAGCGCGGGCCGGCGAAGGCTTCGAGGTGCGCACGATCGGCGGCGTTGAGGCGATCGCGATACGTCCAGGCAAGGTCGAGCGCCCGCTCGTGCTGTTCGGCACCATTCAGTTTGTCGGCGGCGAGGGCGAGGCGGAGCGCGGCGAGCGCGAAGCTCGAGTCGGCGTCGAGGGCGCGCTCGAACTGCTGCACCGATTCCGCATACTGCTCGCGCCGATACGCCGCCTGCCCGCTCAGGAAGGCGCGCACTGCGCGGAGGGGCGGGAGGCGGTGCACCGAGAGTCGCTCGGACACGCCGGCGTCGGTCGCAAGGAGTTGCGTCGCGAGCCGGTCGACGAGCGTGGTGATGCTGTCGATCGGGCCGTCGACGCGCTCGGAAAAGATGGTGGCCCCGGTGGCGGTCGATGCGACCGAGGCCGACAGCACGAGGTGCGTCGTCCCGCCGACCACGCTCCCCGTCACCACCATTCCTCCGCCGAGCTGACGCGCGAGACTGATGGCCGAATCGCGCGGGACGTCGGCCGAGCCGAGGAGCCCGGCGTCGCGCCAGGCGGCGAGTACCGCGCCGGGATCGACGGCACGCGCAGCACTGTCGTCGCCGAGTCGCGCCGCCAGCAACTCCACCATTCCTTCGGACAGATAGCGGAGCGACGGGTCCGCAGCCGCGACCCGGAACGGC
>CAZWVG010000095.1:0-19451 GCA_964637355.1 uncultured Gemmatimonadaceae bacterium | reverse complement strand
ACGGCGCCGATGAGCGGGTTGCGTAACATCAGGTTCAGGTGGTCGGCGATGACCATCAGCTGCCCCGCACCGAAGGTGCGCCTGACGCCGCCGGCGGCATTCGAGAGGATGAGCGTGCGCGCGCCTAACGCATGGACGACACGGACGGGAAACGTTGCGTGGGCGACGTCGTGACCTTCGTACATGTGGAAGCGGCCGGCGAGGGCGAGCACCTCGCGCCCTCCAAGCGTCCCGTGCAGAAGCTCACCGGCGTGCCCCTCGACCTTGGGCTCGGCGAAGCCGTGGATGTCGCGGTACGAGACGCGCGTGGCGTTCGCGATGCGCCCGGCGAGTCCGCCGAGCCCCGAGCCCAGCACGATCGCCGCGACGGGCGATTGTATGGGGAGGCGCGAGCGCACGAGCGCGACCGCGTCGGCCAGCGGGAGATGCGCCGGGTGCATCGACTCGTCAGGCATGGCGCAGCGCCTCGATCTCGGATTGCGCGCGCAGGATGAGCTTCGCCCGTTCGGCCTCGGGGAGGAACGCTCCCTCGAAGCCGTTGAGCGCGACCTTTGCGAGCTCGTCGAAGGTGAAGTCGAGCGACTGCGCCGCATGCTGGTACTCGTCGACCAATCCGACCCCGCTCATGAGTCGGTTATCGGTGTTGAGGACGACGTGCAGCCCCTGGTCGAAGTAGCGGCGGAACGGGTGCGACTCGTACGACTGCGCGGCGTGCGTCTGCACGTTACTCGTCAGGCAGATCTCCAGCGTGATGCGCGACTCATTGACCTCGTCGGTGAGGACGGGATCCTCGAAGAGTCGAGTCGCGTGCCCGATGCGCGTTGCCCCGCACTGGTGCACCGCCTGCCAGATGGAGTCGGCGCCGTCGCCCTCGCCGGCGTGGCAGGTGCAGGCGAGGCCGTGCGCGCGCGCATGGGCAAAGGCGTCGGCATGCGTCGCTGCCGGATGTCCCGCCTCGCCGCCGGCGAGGTCGAAGCCGACGACGCCGCCCGACTGGTGCTCGACGGCGAGGCGCGCCAGCGACATCGAGGTCTCGGGGGGGAGGTGGCGCAGTGCGCAGACGATCACGCGCGCGGTGATGTCGTGATCGCGCTCGGCGCGCGCGAGGCCACGGAGCGGCGCCTCGACCGCCTCACCTAACGACAGCCCGCCTTGCACGTTCAGGATGGGGGCGTAGCGCACCTCCAGGTAACGTACCCCCTCGCGCGCCGCGTCCTCGGCGAGTTCGTACGCGACGCGCTCGAGCGACTCGGAGGTCTGCATGACGGAAAGCGTCGTGGCGAAGCGCTCGAGGTAGTCCTCGAGGTTGCGCGCGTCGCGCACGAGCATGTGCTCGGCGAGCGCCTGGGCGTCGTCGCACGGCATGGCGACGTGCTGGTCACGGGCGAGTTCGAGCATCGTCGCCGGACGGAGCGAGCCGTCCAGGTGGCAATGCAACTCGGCTTTGGGGAGTCGCTCGAGGAGCGATCGTGTGAGGAGCGGGGTCATGCCGTGTCGTCAGGCGTCGTCGGTGTCGCCGGCACGCGAGCGGTTGCCCACCACGCGAAAGATGGCGCCGTTGTACAGCGGTTCACCGTCCACGACGGCGAGGCCGCGCGAGTCGGTGATGCGGCGCGTTCCCCCCTGCACCTCGTCGGCGAGCGAAGCGTCGAAGACGCGCACCGCATCGACCGGAGCGCCATCGGCGGGGGCATCGACGCCCCGCCCGTTCACGTACACGCGCACAGTCGCGCTCATGGTTGTACCGGGATTATGCGCGCGTCGGTCGGCGGACGCACGGGTGAAGGTCTGGATCGGAGGTAGTCGGTGAGCGCATCGAGATCGAGGATGCCAAGCTCCGTCACGCCCCGTGGCACTCCGAGGTCATCGCCGCCAGATGCAAGGAAATCTACCATCACCACGCGATAGGTGGCACGCGGATCGATCGGGCGCCCGTTGGCCAGCGTGGCGTCGACGATGCGGCTTCCTGCTGCGCGATCGTAGTCCACGCGCAGCCGGACGCCGCTCAGGTGAAAGGCCCCCGGAGCCTTGGCGGCGATGCGCTCGAGATACGCGCGCAACTCGGTGCCGGTCATGCGTACGGCGACGAGCGAATTGCCGAACGGCTGCACTTCGTAGAGCGTTCCGCGGGTCGCAACGCCGTCATTGAGCGCCGCGCGCACCCCGCCGCGATTCATCACGGCGACATCTCCCTTCCCCGCCCAGCGCTGCGCATCGGCGATGAGGTTGCCGAGCGTTCCCGTCGGGCCGCGCTCCATCCGCTCGGCGATCGTCGCGACCGGGGCGGCGAAGGCGCTGGCGGTGCGCGCGAGGACCGAGTCGGTGTAGGCCTTGACCGCCGGGTCGGCGGGTATCGAGTCGGAGAGCACGTTGCGAAGCATCGGATCGGGCCAGGTGCTCCCACCGATCGGGAGGTCGATGATCCCGACGGCCGAACCGGCCCACCAGGACTGCACGATGGGGATTCCCTTGACCCGCGTCGTCACTGGGGAGTGCGTGTGCCCGCTCACGATCGCGTCGACCTTTTCCGTGACCTGCTGGGCGAGGTCGACGATTTCACCGGAGCACGATCCATCGTTCTTGTCACAGAAGGCGCCGGCGTGGGCGATGACGACGACAAAGTCGGCGCCGCGCGCGCGCAACGACCGCGCGCGCTCGTCCACGACCGGGGCCGGATCGAGGAAGCGGAGCGACGCCACATTCGCCGGTTTGGTGGTCGTCGGTGTCTTGACGGTCGAGACGCCGATCACGCCGACCTTCGTCCCGCCAAGATCGATGAGCGTGTCGGCGCGGAGCCAGCCGGGCGTCTTGCCGCTGGTGTCGCGCACGTTCGCCGAGAGGATGGCATACGGGGCCTGCCGCATGCGCGCACGCAGCGAGTCGATCCCCCAGTCGAACTCGTGGTTGCCTAACGCCGACGCCGAGAGGCCGAGCCGGGCGAACATCGTCACCACGCTCGCCCCGTAGGTCATGTTCGACGCCGGCGTCCCCTGGAACTCGTCGCCGCCGTCGAGCCAGATGCTGCGGCAGCCTGGCGGAACGCAGGCGGCGCGGGCGTTCCTGATCGCGGTGGCGAGTTGCGGGGCGCCTCCTCGCGCGACGCGATTCGAGTCGACACGCGGCTCGAAGACGCCATGGAAATCGTTGGTGGCGATGATGCGGAGCCAGCGCCCGGATGCGAGGTGCGCGTCGGACGACGCACCGCGCGTCGCGCGAGAGGCGGGCGCCGCGTCAAAACCGGGGCCCTGCATCGCGCGGTAGGCCGCGTCGGCGGCACTCGCGGGGACCAACTCCCAGTTGCGCACCGCGAAGTCTTCCGGGCGCAACGTGCCGCGTCGCCGCACTTCGGCGATCAGGAGATCCCGAATTTCCTCCTGATGGTCATACACGACGGGGGCGCCGCTCAGCATCGCGTACCCTCCGCCCCCCGTCTGCCGGTAGTTGTTGAGCGCCATCGTGAAGGAGTCGGTGTCCTTCACCGGAACGCCCTTCACCTCGAGGCGCGTGACTCGGCTCCCGATCGGCTGGGAGATGTCGAGCGTGTAGTCGGCGCCGGCGACGATGTCGAAGTTGTAGCCGGGAATCGTCGGGTCGAGCGGGGAGCGCGCGTAGTCGGGCGTCCCTACCGTGCGATAGTAGCGTGACGAGAACTCGAGGTATTCGCGCAGCTGCTTCCCGGTGATGCGGACTGCACGAAGCGTGTTGTCATACGGATAGAGCCGCGCCACTTCGGCAACGGTGATCGGCCCGGCGTCGAGCGAGGCGCCGATGTCGAAGGCGGCGGTCGAGGCGAGGTCGGTGCCGGCAGCGCGTCGTTCGACCTCGAGCATGAAATCAATGAGCGGCGTGTCCTTCACGCGCGCGGAATCAGCATGCCAGGCGACGGGAGTCGCGCCGAGCGTCTGGTTCACCCATCGCACGGTGGCGTCGTGCGCGCGCTGAGTGGCGGCGAGGATCGCCGGATCTTCGGCGTGGCCGGCTTCGCGCACGACGACGCCCTTGGTACTCGCCACGTGCCAGGAATCGCCGTGGCGAACGAGCGAGAGCGTCGCCAGCGCGACCGAGGTCGCCCAGTTGCGCGGCTGCACGATCGTCACGCCGTTGATCACCGTGTCGGCGACTTCGCGGTGCGAGTGGCCGATCACCACGAGGTTCACGCCGGGGACTTCGCGGGCAATGCGTGCTCCCACGTTCTCGCTCGGCATCCCGGTCGAGACGGTGTCGTAGCTGGAGCGCTCCCCAAGCCCGGAGTGGATCACCACCACGACGGCGTCGGCGCGCGGGCGCACCGCGCGCACCTCGCGACTCACCTCGTTGACGATGTCGCGGATCTGGAGCTTGCCGGTGAGGTTGTCGCGATCCCAGACCATCGCGCCCGGATTGGTCGCCCCGACGATGGCGATGCGCACGCCATTCCGTTCGACCGTGCGCGACGCCGGGAAGGCGCGCGACCCATCGGGGCGGTACGCGTTCGCCGCCAGGAAGGGAAACGACGCCTGGCCGACCGCGTGCATCAGCGTCGGGAGGCCGTAGTTGAACTCATGATTCCCCACGGCGGCCGCGTCGTAGCGCATGGCGTTCATCGCGGCGATCACCGGGTGCGGCCCGGACGAATCGACACGGGCAGCCACGTACGTCAACGGGTTCCCCTGAAGGAGATCACCCGCATCGACGAGGACGAGTCGGCCGGGATTGGCGCGCCGCGCCGAGTCGACGATGGTGGCCGCTCGGGAGAGTCCGCGGAGCGAGTCGGGGGTGTTGGCGAAGTAGTCCCACCCGCGCAGCCGTCCGTGGACGTCGGTCGTGGCGGCCACGACGATCTGGGTGCTGTCACCGGCGGTGGGAGTGGTGGCGGTCCCCCGGGCCGGGGCCGACGCGCACGACCAGCTCAGGGCGGCGCAGGCGGCAAGTGCGAGGACAGACTGGCGATGCATGGAGAGAAGCTAGCCGGGCCCATGAGGCAAGGGGAGCCGAACGAAGTCGATTGACCGGATCGTCACGTCTCGCAAGCTTGAAGCTCGCAACGCCTGCTTCGCGGCCTTGCGGGCGGAAACGCGCCCCCCTTGCCGGGCGTCGATACCAAACCGTGACGCCCCGCACGCTTCTTTTTCATCCCTTGATGGACGAACGTCCTGTGCGCGAACACACTGCGGTGTTTGTCTCGTGAAGCCACTCGTCATCGGCATCGCGGGGGGGACGGGGTCGGGCAAGTCGACGGTGGCTCGCCGGGTGGCGGAGCAGCTCACGCTCCCCTCCGTGGCCTTTCTCGACATGGATGCGTACTACCGCAACCATGCGCACCTCTCGCTCGAGGAGCGGCGGAAGGTCAACTGGGATCACCCCGACGCGTTCGACATCGACCTGCTGGTCGCGCACCTCGAGCAGCTGTCGCGCGGCGAAGGGGTCGAGAAGCCGGTCTACGATTTCGTGACCCATACGCGCTCGGCGTCGACGCGCTGGATCGCGCCGGCCGATGTGATCGTGGTAGACGGGATCCTGCTCTTCGTGGATCACCGCCTGCGCGAGCTGTGCGACGTGAAGGTGTTCGTCGATGCCGATGCCGACATACGACTCGCGCGCCGCATCAAGCGCGACATGAATAAGCGGGGACGTCCGCTGGAGGAAATCCTGGAGCAGTACATGAACACGGTGCGCCCGATGCACCTGCAGTTCGTCGAGCCCAGCAAGCGCTACGCCGACGTGATCGTGCCGCGTGGCGGCCACAACCCGGTGGCGATCGAGATGATCACCGCCCGGATCCAACGTCGCTTCGAGGCTGCCCAGACATGAACATCCGTCCTGCCCCCGGCAACGAGCGGGTGCTCGTCGTGGATGATGAACCGGATATCGTCGCCCTGGTCGCGTATCACCTGGTGAAGGCCGGGTATCGCGTCTCCACCGCCGCGACCGGCCCCGATGCGGTGACCCAGGCGCGCCAGGAGCGCCCTGCCCTCATCGTTCTCGACCTCATGCTCCCCGGGATGTCGGGCTTCGACGTCCTCGAGCAGCTCCGTGCCGAAGAGGGGACGCGCGACGTCGCCGTCCTCATGCTCACCGCCCGCAAGGATGAGCCGGACCGCATCAAGGGGCTGTCGTTAGGTGCGGACGACTACATCACCAAGCCCTTCTCCCCGCAGGAGCTGATCCTCCGCGTCGGCGCGATCCTCCGCCGCATCCAGCAGGGGCAGCAGCCGGCGGGCGATACGCTGCGGGTGGGACCGATCGCCATCGACCGTTCGGCGCACCGCGTCTCGGTCGACGGGCGCGACATCGAGCTCACGCCCACCGAGTTCCGCCTCCTCCTCACCCTCGCCGAGCGGCGCGGGCGGGTGCAGGCGCGCGCACACCTCCTCGAGACCGTCTGGGAGGCTGCGCCCGACATCCAGACGCGCACGGTCGACATGCACGTGCAACGGTTGCGCACCAAGCTGGAATCGGCGGGGGAACTGATCGAGACGGTACGCGGCTTCGGGTATAGATTGAAGGCGGCCCAACCGCGTAGTGCGTGAGGCTCTCCAGAAGACTCCTCGCAGGTTCGCTCCTCGTCATTGGCGTGCTGGTGCTGCTGGTCGTGCTCTCGCTCGACTGGCGGCTCCGGGTACGGCTGCGCGCCGACACAACCGTCGAACTCCTCCGCGAAGCGGCGCTCATCGCCGATAGCTGGACGGAGGGGATGGATGCCGACTCGCTGGCCAATCGCGCCGGCGCCGCCCTCGGCCACCGCGTCACGATCATCACCCCCGACGGTGTCGTCATCGGCGACTCCGAGTTCGACCAGCCGGCGTTAGGCGCGCTGGAGAACCATCGCACGCGCCCCGAGGTCATCGCCGCCATCGACAGCGGGACCGGTTCCTCCATTCGATTCTCGGCATCGGCCGGCGACGAGGAGCTGTACGCCGCCCGGCGCACCCCGCTGGGCTTCGTCCGGGTGTCGATCTCGACGGCTGCACAGGGAATCATCATCCGCCAGGTGCAGCTCGACGTCCTCGTCGTCTCGCTCCTCGCCACCGTCGCCGCGCTGCTGCTCGCTGCCGTCTTTGCGCGCTCGGTCACGCGCCCAATCCTCGAGTTGCGCGACGACGCGCGGGCGATCGCGGCCGGCGACCTGTCGCGCCGTCCCTCCCTCGTTGCACCTGGCGAAGTGGGGGAGCTCGCCTCGGCCTTCCACCGACTCGCCGAGCAGCTGACGGCGCGCGTGCGCGCGCTCGAGGCCGACGACGCGCTCCTGCGCGCGCTCACCGAAGCGCTCAACGAAGGCGTCGTCGCGCTGGACGGGCGCCAGCAGGTGCTGCACATGAACGCCGGTGCCCGTCGCCTGCTCAACGTGCGCGACCCGCTCCCCTTCCCCGCCGATCGGCTCCCGCGCGATCGCGTGCTGCGCGACGCGCTCGCCGCGGCGCTCAACGGGACGTCGACCGACGCGCTCGAGACGCAGCTCAACGACCGCGCCGTCACGCTCACCGCGCGCCCGCTCGATGGCGGAGGTGCGGTCCTCGCGCTTCTCGACGTCACGCCGATTCGTCGACTGGAGACAGTGCGTCGCGACTTCGTGGCCAACGTCTCGCACGAGCTGCGCACGCCGCTCACAGTGGTGAGCGGCTTCGCCGAGACGTTGCAGGACGAGTCGCTCCCCGCCGGCGACCGAGAGCGCTTCTCGGCGACGATCCTGGCCAACACCCGCCGGATGCAACGCATCGTCGACGACCTGCTCGACCTGTCGCGTATCGAGTCCGGCGGGTGGCGCCCGAATCCGATCCAGGTCGATCTGCGCGCCGTCGTGCAGGAGATCTTCAGTGGTGCGCGTAGCGTCGCCGACAAGAAGAAGATCGCCCTCGTGTCGGCGCTCCCCTCCGACGTGCCGGCGGTCTACGCCGATCCTACGGCACTCCGCCAGGTGCTCAGCAATCTGGTCGACAACGCACTGCGCCATACGCCAAGCGGGAGCGTGACGATCTCGGCTCGTCACGAGGATGACGGCGTCCTTCTCTGCGTGCGCGATACCGGGGTCGGGATCCCCGCCGAGCACCTCCCGCGCATTTTCGAGCGCTTCTATCGCGTCGATGCCGCGCGCTCGCGTCACGAGGGAGGCACGGGGCTCGGCCTGGCGATCGTGAAGCACATGGTCGAGGCGCACGGTGGGCGCGTGCGCGCGGAGAGCAGCGCGGCGGGCGGAACGACCGTGAGCGTGCTCTTTCCGGGGAACACCGACGTCGCGACGACGACGCCGGCCGCGCCGGCACTCATCGCCGTCGGGCCGACCGCCTAGCGAGCCGGGTGGGTGCGTCGCGCGCCGTGCGTGCGCGCGTGGAGCACTCCCGTGTCACGAAAGTCTTGCCGTCGTTACATCGGCGTGACACTCGCCGGCACACGCAGCGAAATCGACACTGACGCTAGGCGGAATCCTGCCTGTCAGGGGCGCGTGAACGCGCCCGGCCGTGACGCGTTCGTTGCAATGCTGTCGGCGATTCGAGACGGGAGGCGGGCATTGTAACAGCGTGCGCTGCGCCGACTGCGCCGCACTCCGCTCCCTTTCGAGAGAGAGATTCCATGATCGCAAAGCTCGTCGGACTCCCTGCGCGTGCTCGTGCACTTCTCCCCGTTGCGCTCGCGAGTCTGTTCTTCTTTTCCACCCCTAGTGCCGCGCAGCAGCCGAGCGGTCGCATCGTCGGGCGCGTGCTCGACGCCGCCACCGGACTCGGGCTCACCGACGTCGGCATCCAGGTGGTGGGCACCACGTTAGGCACCATGTCGGGCGTCGAGGGACGCTACACGATCACCGGCGTCCCCGCCGGCACCGTGACGCTCCAGTTCCGGCGCATCGGCTACACGCCGAAGACTGTCACCGGGATCCTGCTCACCGACGGCCAGTCGCTCGAGCAGAACGTCACGCTCACCACCGCAGCCATCCAGCTCGCGGCACAGACGGTGACCGCATCCGCCGAGCGCGGCTCGGTGGCCGACGCGCTCGACGCGCAGCGCACCGCGACCGGGATCGTGAACTCGGTGACCGCCGAACAGATCGCCAAGAGCCCCGACTCCGACGCCGCGCAGGCGGTGCAGCGCGTGAGCGGTGTGACGGTACAGGACGGACGCTACGTCTTCGTGCGCGGCCTGGGCGAGCGCTACACGGTGACGCAGCTCAACGGCGCGCGCATGCCGAGCCCCGAGCCCGAACGCCGCGTCGTTCCGCTCGACCTCTTCCCTGCGGGGATGCTGCAGACGATCACCACGTCGAAGACGTTCACGCCTGATCAGCAGGGTGACTTCTCGGGCGCGCAGGTGGACATCAAGACGCGCGAGTTCCCTGCACGGCGCACGATGAGCTGGCAGTCGACCTTCGGCTACAACTCGGGTGCAACCGGGCAGTCGCTCCTCGCCCCGGTGAACGTGGGCGGCGAGCCGTTCGCCAACGCCGGCTCGGCGCGCAATCTCCCGGCGCTGGTGCGCTCGGTGGGCAACATGCAGAACATCGACCTGAACCAGGGGGACAAGAACCGGTTGGTGGGTTCGTTTCGCGATGCGTGGACGCCAACGACGCGCAACGCCCTGCCCAACGGCTCGATGGCGCTCTCCGTCGGTGGCAACGACCCGATCCTCGGGCAGCGCATCGGCTATCTCGTCTCGGGGACGTACAGCTACTCCAACGAGCTGCGCACGAACCAGCATCGCGCACTGGCGCAGCGCGGTTCGACGCCGGGCTCGACGAACGAGATCGACCGCTTCGACGGTGAGACGGCGAACCAGGGGACGCTCTGGGGCGGGCTGCTCAACCTGAGCACGCTGCTCGGCGGCACGACGCGCGTTTCGCTCAACAACACCTACAACCGCACATCCGACAACGACGCGCGCATCGAGCGCGGGAGCTTCGAGAACGAAGGGATCGCGGCGAAGATCGACCGCATGCAGTACGTCGAGCGCTCGGTGCGCTCGTCGCAGCTGGCGGTGGAGCACCAGTTTGGCGAGCGACACAAGATCGACTGGCAGCTGACCACGTCCGGCGTGCGCCGCGACGAGCCGGATCGTTCGGAGTTCGTGTCGCAGATCGTGAACCCCGGGAGCTCCAACGAGCAGTTGCTGTGGCTCTCGACCGGTAACGGTGGTGCCGTGCGCACCTTCTCGAACCTCACCGAGGATTCGAACGAAGGGCGCCTCAACTACCTCCTCTCCTTCAACAATCGCGGCATTCCGCAGAGCATCAAGATGGGCGGGCTGTATCGCTCGGTGAGCCGCGATGCCGACTCGCGGTCGTACTCGATCAGCGCGCCGCGCATCTCGCTCGCCGATCGTGCCCTCCCCGCCGACCAGATCTTCGATGGTCGCTTCACGACGCCGAGCGCTGCGGTCTTCGAGATCGCCCCGCTGAGCCAGGGCGGCGCCTACACGGCGAGCGACAAGCTGGCGGCCGGCTACCTCATGGCCGACATCGGGCTGTCGTCGCGCTTCCGCCTCATCACCGGCGCGCGCTACGAGCGCGACGAGGTCGAGGTCAACGCGCAGTCTACACTCGGGCAGCCGGTCGACACGAAGAAGCAGTGGAACGACGTTCTTCCCTCGGCGGCGCTCAACGTGAAGCTCGGCGACTACCAGTCGCTGCGCCTCTCGCTCACCCGCACGCTCGCCCGCCCCGAGTACCGTGAGCTCTCGCCGATCAAGAGCCGCGACGTGCTCAACGGCGATGACCTCGAGGGGAATCCCAACCTGGTTCGCACGCGCATCGACAACGCCGACCTGCGCTGGGAGTGGTATCCCGATGCGGCGGAACTCGTGAGCGTCGCCGTGTTCGCCAAGAACTTCGACCGTCCGATCGAGCGCGTGTACAAGAGCGCTGGCGCGCAGCGCTTCCTCGCGTATGTCAACGCCGAAAAGGCGACCAACTACGGTGTGGAGTTCGAACTGCGGAAGAGCCTCGCCATGCTGCACGAGGCGCTTCGCCCGTTCACGCTCTTCAGCAACGTGACCCTGATGTCGTCGACCATCACGCTCGGCGACTCGGCGCGGCAGGCGTCGACCAACCCCACGCGCGCCATGGTGGGCCAGGCGCCCTACGTGGTGAATGCCGGTGTCACCTATGCCACGCGTTCGGGCGGCACGAGTGCCACGCTCCTCTTCAACCGCGTGGGCGATCGTATCGACGCCGCCGGTGACCAGCCGCTCCCCGACGTCAAGGATCTCGCGCGCAACGTCCTCGACGTGTCGCTACGGTTCCCGATCGTTGGTGCGCTGAGCGGTCGCTTCGACGCGCGCAACCTGCTCGACGCGCCGTACCAGACCGTGCAGGGAACGGTGACGCGCGAGTACTGGAAGACGGGGCGGACGATCCAGCTGGGATTCCAGTATCGCCCGTAACCGCGATTGCCCGCGCATGTGACACGGCCGTGACCGTCGTGACACAGCACCGACACGTGGATAACGCTTCTTGAGGCGTGTCGGCAGCGCGGCTCGCGCTCTCCTTCTCTCCTTGCTCAATCAGGAAACCGAATGTCTCTCTCTCTTCGTCTCGTTCGCCCGTTGTCGCTCGCCGCGTGCGTGATCGCGCTCGGTGCCTGCGGCAGCGACAACGGCGGTACGACCAATCCGCCCAAGCCCAATCCTCCGCTCGGGCTCTCTGCCACGGCGACAAGCACCACGTCGATCGACGTCAGCTTCACCAGCACGGCGGGCGACAATTCTTACGTCGTCGAGCGTGCGACCGGCGCCGCGGGTACGTTCGCCCAGGCGGGTACTGTGACTGCGCCCGCCACCGCGGGCGCCGTGAAATTCACTGACACGGGGCTCACGAAAGAAACGCTGTATCGCTACCGCGTGAAGGCGATCAAGGGGACGCAGGAGAGTGACTACACCTCCGAAGCGTCCGCCACCACGCCGCCCCTCGGATTCGCGTCGAAGGAAATCAACGCCGACATCACCGCGAGCCGTACGCTGTACGCCGACACCACGTACACGCTCAAGGGCTTCATCCATGTCACCAATGGCGCGACGCTGACGATTCAGCCCGGCACCAAGATCCTGGGCGACTTCGCGACACTCGGCTCGTCGCTCTGGATTCTGCGCGGCGCGAAGATCAACGCGGTCGGCACGGCGGCAGATCCGATCGTCATGACCTCGTCGCGTCCGGTCGGCCAGCGCCTCCCGGGTGACTGGGGCGGACTGATCATCGTCGGCAACGCTCGCTCGAGCCGCGACGGCGACGTCGAGATCGAAGGCTCCGGCACTGACGGCACGACGGTCGCGAGCGGCAAGAACTATCAGGTCCTCTACAGCGGCGGCACCAACGACGCCGACAACAGCGGTGAGCTCAAGTATGTGCGCGTCGAGTTTGCCGGCTTCGC
The DNA here is from genome assembly GCA_964637355.1 of uncultured Gemmatimonadaceae bacterium. Lineage (GTDB taxonomy): Bacteria > Gemmatimonadota > Gemmatimonadetes > Gemmatimonadales > Gemmatimonadaceae > SCN-70-22. Next base: position 7,122 of record CAZWVG010000095.1, on the reverse strand, counting down.
TCCGTCGCTCAACAACGAGCTCAACTCGTTCACGCTTGCCGCGGTCGGGAGCGGGACCAAGCTCTCGTATCTCGAGGCGCTCTCGGGCCTCGATGATTCGTACGAGTTCTTCGGTGGCACTGTCGACGCCGACCACCTCGTCTCGTACGAGTCGGGCGACGACCACTACGACATGTCCGAAGGATTCCGCGGTCGCCTCCAGTTCGTGATCGCGTTCCAGAGCACGGTGCTGACGCCGCGCTCGGGCGCCGGCTCGGTCTCGTCCGACCCGCAGGGGATCGAGAACGACGGCTGCAACGGCACCGGCTGCACCAACGGCTTCAACCAGGCGCCGTTCACCACGCCGATCATCGCCAACTTCTCGCTCGTCGGCACCGGCGACCTCTCCACCTCGGGAACGTCGGGCGGCATCGGGATGATGCTGCGCCGCGGCACCGGCGGTTACTACGTGAACGGCATCCTCGCCCGCTGGCCGCGCAACGCGATCTCGGTGCGTGACGCCGAGACGTACCTGCGAGCCGGCAGCGTCGCTTCGCCGGACCTGGCGACCACCGATCTGGCGGTTCGCAACGTCCTGATCGTCGCTTCGCCCACGACTTTCGAGGCTGGGACAGCTCGCTACTCGTTCGATCTGACCACCAATGCGCTGACGGTCGCCCCGGCGACGACGGTGGCCGATCTCTTCACCGCCGTACCGGCGACCACCGACGGCACCACGAATGCCGGCTCGTTCGACTGGACGCCGAAGGCCGGGACCGCTGCCACCTCGGGCGGGCTCGCCACCTTCACCGGAAAGCTCGCAACCACCGCGGGCGCCGCGGTCACCGGCACCGCCTACCTCGGCGCCGTGAACGCTGGCGGCACGAAGTGGTGGCAGGGGTGGACGTACTACGCCAAGCAGTAATCGCTCGCTGAACGCTCGCACGACCCTGTAGTCTTCGACGGGACTGGCCCGACCCTGCGGCCAGTCCCGTCAGCTTTCCTAACGATTGCGCACCATGACCTTCTCCTTCCCGCGTGCCGCTACGCGCTGCGCCGCGCTCCTGGCGTCGCTCGCTCCGGCGATGACCGCCGCGCTGCTGACCGTCGCCTGCGCCGAACCGCGCGCCACGCCTAACGCCGACACCACCGTCGTTGAACTCATCCCGCCCGACTCGGTGCGTCAGGCGCGCGCCGATTCCGCCGCGAAGCGCGCGGCCGACTCGGCGGCGATCGCCGTGCAGGACTCGATCCTCCGCGCATCGCCCGGCTATGTCGTCGACTCGGCGCTCTCCCCCGCCGAAGCGCTGCGTCGATTCCGCGTAGGGCTCCCTCAGGTGGATCAGTTCGCAGGCGGCGCTCCATCGCTCGACTCGCTCGTTGCGCTCTTCGCCGCTGGTGCGCTCGTCAGCGATCGCGCCGCGCTCGAGCAACTCGCCGTGACGAAGAGCGAATACGGGTGGATCATTTTCCCGCTCCTCCCGCTCGGCGCCCCGCCGTACAACCAGCCACCCGACGTCGCCTGGATGCTGCAGCAGAGCGAGAGTCGTAGCGGGCTCTCGAAGCTGCTCGACCAGAAGCGGCGCGGCGTCATCCGGATCCGCGGCTATCAGTGCCCGGGGGAGCCGCTCACCTACGGCCTCCTGCGTGCCTTCCAGCACTGCGTGGTACATCGGGTGGACGAGACCGGCGCGACGAAGGACGCTCGCCTGTTCGGTGCGGTCGTCGAGTACCGCGGACGCTTCAAAATCCTGTCCTTCAGCAACGACTTTTGAGCCCGGATCGCCCCGGAATTGCCCATCCGCACCCCCTCCCGCTGACCGAGGTGGCGCGGGACGAAGAGGCGTGACACGGCCGTTACAATTCCCACACGCGGTTGAGTCACAAGGCGTGCGATCTTCCTGTCATCCTTGCACTTATCCGGAGATCGCACCGTGAAATTCCGCGCCCTTTCCGCGCTCGCCATTGTAACAATCGCCGCTTGCGGCGGTGGCGAGTCCTCTTCCAAGGCCGCTCCCGCCGACGCCTCTTCCAGCACTTCGTCGGTGGACCTGAACGGCGCCGGCGCCACGTTCCCGTATCCCATCTACTCCAAGTGGTTCTCCGACTACGCCACGGCGACGTCGGTGAAGATCAACTACCAGTCCATCGGCTCCGGCGGCGGCATCAAGCAGCTCTCCGAGCAGACCGTCGATTTCGGCGCCTCGGATGGTCCCATGTCGGACGAGGAGCTCGCCGCCGCCAAAGGGGGAAAGGTGCTGCACTTCCCCACCGTCCTCGGCGCCGACGTGATCACGTACAACCTGCCCGACGTCAAGGACCCGTTGCACCTGACGGGGCCGCTCGTCGCCGACATCTTCCTCGGCAAGATCACCAAGTGGAACGACGCGCGGATCGCCGCCGAGAACGCGGGAGTCAAGCTTCCGGCGCAGGACATCCTCGTCGTCCATCGCTCCGACGGGAGCGGAACGACCTACATCTTCACCGACTACCTCACGGCGGTGAGCCCGGCGTGGGCCTCCGGCCCCGGCAAGGGGAAGTCGGTGCAGTGGCCGGTCGGGCTGGGCGGCAAGGGGAATGAAGGTGTGGCCGGAACGGTGAAGCAGACGCCCGGGACGATCGGCTACGTCGAACTCGCCTACGCCAACCAGAACAAACTCCCGGCTGCGCAGATCAAGAACGCCAGCGGCGCCTACATCGCCCCGACCATCGAGACGATCACCGCCGCCGCCGAGGGGGCCGCGTCGCAGATGGGTCCCACCTCGGACTACCGCGTGTCGATCGTCAACGCGCCGGGCGCCAACGCGTATCCGATCTCCTCGTTCACCTGGCTCCTCGTGTACGAGAAGCAGGGCGACGCGACCAAGGGGAAGAAGCTCGTCGACTTCATGAAGTGGATGTACGCTGAAGGACAGAAGAGCGCCTCGGCGCTCGACTACGCCCCGCTCCCCGCCGCGCTCGCGACGCAGCTCTCCGAGCGACTCGGCACGATCCAGGTCGGCGCCACCCCGTGACCCAGCCATCGCAGGGCGCTGCCGTGGGAGCCGCCGTTCGCGGCGCTCCCCCGGTGGCGGAAGGTGACACGATCGGCGGTGCGTCGATCGGCGACACGATCTACAGGGGAATCACGACGGCGTTCGCCTGGATGATCCCCATCCTCCTCGCGCTGATCGCGCTTGAAGTGGTGATGGCGGCCTGGCCGGCGCTTCGCACCTTCGGTTTCTCCTTCCTCACCTCGAGCGAGTGGGACGAGGTGCACGGCGTCTTTGGCGCCGCGCCGATGATCTACGGGACGGTCGTCTCGTCGGTCCTCGCCCTCGTCCTCGCCACGCCGTTGGCGTTAGGCGTGGCGATCTTCCTCTCCGAGTTCGCGCCGAGCTGGCTCCGCACGCCGGTCGCCTTCCTCGTCGACCTCCTCGCGGCGATTCCGAGCGTCGTCTACGGGCTCTGGGGGATCTTCGTCCTCCTCCCGTTCCTCCGCTCGACGGTGATGCCCTTCCTGGCGACCACGCTGGGGCTCGGCAACACACCGTTCTTCAGCGGGCCGGCGTATGGCCCGTCGATGCTCGCCGCGGCGGTGATCCTGGCGATCATGATCCTCCCCTACATCTCGGCAGTCGCGCGCGAGGTGCTCATGGCCGTGCCGCGCTCGCAGCGCGAGGCTGCGATGGCGCTGGGCGCCACCAAGTGGGAGATGATTCGCGACGCGGTCGTCCCGTACGCCCGCTCGGGGATCGTCGGTGGCGTCATCCTCGGGCTGGGTCGCGCGCTTGGCGAGACGATGGCAGTGACGATGCTCATCGGGAACCGGCATGAAATCGCGTCGTCGCTCTTCGCCCCCGGATACACGCTCGCCTCGGTGATCGCCAACGAGTTCGCCGAGGCGACGGGCACCTTGCACACGTCGGCGCTGATGGCCTGCGGCGCCGTGCTGTTAGGGGTCACGCTGGTGGTCAACGTGATCGCGCGCTGGCTCGTGTGGCAGGTCTCGAAGGAGGGACGATGACGGCTCCGGTTGCCATGCCTCCCTCGCGCAACACCGGGGTCCAGCGCACGACGGCGATCCGCACCGCCGGAACGCTGGGGCGTCGACGCGTGATCAACGCGATGATGCAGGGGGTCATGTACATCGCGGCGCTCCTCGCCGTCCTCCCGCTGCTCTTCATCCTCTGGCACCTGGCGGTCGAAGGAGCGAGTTCGATCTCGCTCGACTTCTTCACCAGGATGCCCAAGCCGGTCGGCGAGGAAGGGGGCGGGATGGGGAACGCGATCGTCGGGACGCTCGTCCTCCTCGGCGTCGCCTCGGCGATCGGGCTGCCTATCGGGATCGGCGCGGGATTGTACCTCGCCGAGCAGCGCGGGGCTCGGCTGGCGAACGCGGTGCGCTTCCTCTCCGACGTCCTCAACGGGCTCCCCTCGATCGTGATGGGGATCTTCGCCTGGCAGTTCCTCGTGCGCCCTATCGGGCACTTCTCGGCGCTCGCCGGCGGCATCGCGTTAGGCGCCATGATGATCCCGCTCGTCACGCGCACCACCGAGGAGATGATCCGCCTGGTGCCGATCTCGCTGCGCGAAGCGGCGCTGGCGCTCGGCTACGCGCGCTGGCGCACCTCGCTCACGATCGTGCTGCGCACCGCGCTTCCGGGGATCGTGACCGGGGCGCTGGTCGCCGTCGCGCGCATCGCCGGCGAGACGGCACCGCTCCTCTTCACCGCGTTCGGCAACCAGTTCTGGTCGCTCGCGCTCGACCAGCCGATCTCGGCGCTCCCGTTGCAGCTGTTCAACTACGCGATCAGTCCGTACGACGAGTGGCATCGCCTGGCCTGGGCCGGCGCGCTCGTCCTCATCGGGCTGGTGCTCATCATCTCGCTCATCTCGCGCTATGTCACTCGTTCACGATTCGGAGGGGGCGGTGACTGACGTCGACGTCGGAAGCCGCATGCCGACTCCGGGGCGTCCGCGCGTCTCGGTCCCGCCGGTGCCAGTCGCTCCGGCGCCGGTTGCCGCACCCCAACTTTCGGCAGCGACCACGACACCGACCGCGCCGGCGCCGGTGCGCATCGCGGTCCATCGGCTCGACGCCTACTACGGCGCGACGCGGAGCGTGCGCGATGTCGACATCGCCTTTCACGACGGGCAGGTCACGGCGATCATCGGGCCGTCGGGGTGTGGCAAGTCGACGCTCCTGCGCTGCCTCAACCGGATGCACGAGACGATCCCCGGGGCGCGCACCGAGGGGGAAGTGCTCCTCGACGGGCAGGACATCTACGCCCGCGGTGCCTCGCCGATCCAGGTGCGCCGCCGCATCGGGATGGTCTTCCAGCGTCCGACTCCCTTCCCCACGATGTCGATCCGCGACAACGTCGCCGCCGGCTTCAAGGGGTTAGGGTCCGCCGCCCCCTCGCGACGCGAGCTCGACGAGATCGTCGAGCGCTCGCTCCGGAGCGCGGCGCTGTGGGACGAGGTGAAGGATCGACTCAAGGACTCGGCGATCGGGCTCTCCGGCGGGCAGCAGCAGCGCCTCTGCATCGCCCGTGCGCTTGCAACGAGCCCGCGCGTCCTCCTGCTCGACGAACCCACCGCCTCGCTCGACCCGATCTCGACGCAGAAGGTCGAGGAGCTGGTCTACGAGCTGCGCGGCGTGGTGACGGTGGTGATCGTCACACACAACATGCAGCAGGCCGCTCGCGTCTCGAATCGCACCGCGTTCATGCTGGCAGGCGAGCTGGTCGAAGTCGCCCCCACGAGCCAGTTGTTCACGACACCCAACGATCCGAGAACGGAAGCTTACATCACCGGTAGATTCGGATGATGAGCGGCGCAGCCACCCCCGTCTCCCGTCCCCCGTCCCCCGTCCAATCGCCGTCGACCGGGTCCATCGAGGCACGCGATTTCTCATTCTGGTACGGTGAAAAACAGGCGCTGCATTCCATCAACCTCCCGATGCCGGCGCGCAGCGTCACCGCGTTCATCGGACCATCGGGGTGCGGGAAGTCGACGTTTCTCCGTTCGATCAACAGGATGAACGCGCTGATCCCCGGAACGCGCCACGAGGGATCGTTGCTGCTGGACGGTGAGGATCTCAACGCGCGCGACATGGACGTGGTGCAGCTTCGTCAGCGCGTGGGGATGGTCTTCCAGCGGTGGAATGCATTTCCCAAGTCGATCTACGACAACGTCGCGTACGGACCGAAGATCAACGGCGCGGCATCGCGTGTGGAGCTCGACGAGATCGTGGAGTCGGCGCTGCAGCGCGCCGCGCTGTGGGACGAGGTGAAGGATCGCCTCAAGCAGAGCGCGCTCGGTCTTTCGGGCGGGCAGCAGCAACGCTTGTGCATCGCGCGCGCATTGGCCAATCATCCCGAAGTGCTCCTCCTCGACGAGCCCTGTTCGGCGCTCGACCCGATCGCCACGCAGAAGATCGAGGAGCTGCTGTACGAGCTCAAGTCGGAGCTCACCATCGTCATCGTCACGCACAACCTGCAGCAGGCGGCACGCGTCTCGGACCAGACCGCATTCTTCTATCTGGGGCGCCTTGTCGAAGTCGACGCCACCGAGCGTATTTTCACCAGCCCTCGCGAAGAGCGCACCGAGGCGTACATCACCGGGAGGTTCGGATGAGCCCCGCTGACAGCAGCAGCGGCTTTCGCCACTTTCATGACCAGCTCGCGACGCTCAAGCAGCGCCTGCTGGACATGTCGGCGCGCTCGGAAGAGTTGGTCGACCTCGCGGTCGATGCCCTCCTCACGCGCGACAAGGAGAAGGCCGACGCGGTGATCCAGGCCGATCGCGAAGTCGACTCGCTCGAGATCGAGGTCGAGTCGCTCGCCGTCGAGCTCCTCGCGCTGCAGCAGCCAATGGCGCGCGACCTCCGCTTCATCATCAGCGCGATCAAGGTCTCCAGCGACCTGGAGCGCGTCGGCGATCACGCGGTCAACATCGCGCAGTCGGCGCTCCGCCTCATCGCCCTCCGCTCGTCGATCGTCCCGGATCCCGAGATCGAGGACATGGCGCGCCGCGCGCGCCGCATGCTGAGCGATGCGCTCGACGCCTTCATCCGCGCCGACGGGACGCTGGGACGCGAAGTCTGCAAGGCCGACGACGCCGTCGATGCGCTGCACAACTCGCTCTTCCGCATCCTCC
>CAZWVG010000094.1:0-19572 GCA_964637355.1 uncultured Gemmatimonadaceae bacterium | reverse complement strand
ACCCCCCGCAACCGCGTCGAAAAAGAGGAGGGGAAGCCCCCGTGGCTTCCCCTCCTCCACCGCGCCCCAAAGAACCACAGCTGCGTCGAACAAGCCGAGGGGATGCCTTGCGGCATCCCCTCGGCTACCGCGCCCCCGAAGAACGCGCCACCCGCAACCGCCCCGCACCAGCGTCGCCTAACGCGACGCCGACGAGGACTCCCCGGCGCCGAGCGGAACACGATCGCGCGCGATCTGAGCCCCTGGCGCGATCTTCCAGTCGGCAAGCGTCGTCCACCACCCGCCGGCCGGCAGCACCCCCGTCTCGATGCGACGGTTCACGCCGGCCACGAGCTTCGGCTCGTAGAGGAAGATCGCCGCCGCATCGCCGATGATCTGCGAGTACGCACGCTGATACAGCGCCTTGCTCCGCGCGATGTTGAACTCCGACGCCGCCGAGTCGAGCGCCGCGTCCACCACCGCGCTCGAATACCCGCCGTAATTGGCCGCGAAGTCCTTCGCCGAAGGCGGCGTGCCGAAGTTCGCGCGAAGGTCCGACGGACTCGGATCGTTATGCAACCCGTGCATCACGACGTCGAAGTGCCCCGTCGAGATCCGGTCCACGAAGGAGTTGAACTCGAGATCCTCGAGCGTGACCTTCGCCCCCGCGTCCTTCCATTGCGCCTGCATCAGCACCGCCGCTTGGTGACGCGGTGCGCTCGACGACGGCGACAACAGCGAGAACGCCAGCGCGCGCCCCCCCTTGTCGCGCACCCCGTCGCCATCGTGGTCCGTCCAGCCTAACGAATCGAGCAATGCCTTGGCGTGCGCGAGATCGTGCGGCGGCATCGCGATGGACGTGTCGGCCGTCCACTGCGCGCGCGTCACTGGCCCGATCGACAGGTACGCCAGCGTGTCGAAGACGTTCTTCACGATCGCCGGTCGATCGACCGCCAGCGTCAAGGCGCGGCGCAGCGCCACGTCCCCCATCAGCGGATGCGCCCGCGCACGGTTCGACGGGTCGCGCTCGTTGAACAGGGCGAGGCCGAAGTCGAGCCCCTGATACGGCACCAGGCGTGTCGTCGTCGACTTGGCCACACCCGCGAGCGCTTCGCCACGCAGGATCTCCACGAGATCGACTTCCTCGGCCACCAGTCGCCCCCACATCGCCGTCGGGTCGGGGGTGACGCTCCAGATCACGCGGTCGAGATTCGGGCGCCCGCGGAAGTTCGCCGTGTCGGCCACCAGCTCGATCAGCGAGCCCTTCACCCAGCGGCGAAAGCGAAAGCGCCCGTTCCCCACGGGATGCTGCGCGAAATCCGACTCGCGAACCTTGTCCCGCGGCACCTGCGCGAGGAGGTGCGCCGGCACCACCGGAAGCCCGTAGACGAGCGCGAAGAACTGCTCCGGCGAACGATGATTGAACCAGACCACCGCCGTCAGTGAATCACGCACACTCACCGAATCGACCAGCTGGAGCCCCGGTGCCTGACGAGACGCCACCACCGGATCCTTCAGGAGATCCACGGAGAAACGCACGTCCTCGGCGCGCACCGGTTGGCCGTCGTGCCACTTGGCGCGCGGATCGATCGAGAAGGCGATCGAGAGCGAGTCCGCGGCCCACTCCCACTTCTGCGCGAGGCGCGGCTCGAAGCCCGCATCGCCGACCGTGTTCATCGAGGCGGGCGGCGCGGCCAACGGCTCGAAGATCTGGTCGATCACCTGCTTCTCGATGAGGCCAGTGATCACCGTCGGCAGGAGATTGTCCGCGTCGGCAGCGACGGCGACGATCACCGTTCCGCCCCCTCCCGTGCTGCCTGAGTCTTTCGGTCCGCAGGCGACGGTCGCCGCGAGGAGGGCGAAGGCAAACGGGGCGCCGAAGCGCTGTAGCACACGGGTCATCGATCGCGGAGCGTGGGGAATGGGCTCCCGAGCCGGCGCCGCGTGGCGCCGAATGCGACGGCTCAGGGAATCATTAGACGTTTGGAACCAAAATCCCGCAACGCGCGCGCACACGTGGTGTGCGTCAATCAGCGGCGGCATCGCCCACGCCCGCTACTCCAACCAGACGAGCACCTGACGATGTGGCTCCTCGAGCGAGAAGATCGGGCGCGGGTACAGCGACTCCGCGTCGCGAAGGTCTTTCATCATCGCATCGAGCGGGATCTGCTCGGCGCGCACCTTCTCCACCACCTCGTCAGGCATGAGCTCGATGAGCCAGCGCGCACTACGCGCCGGGAGCGCAACGTTCACTCGCTCCTCGCCGTCGCGCATCACCTTGACCATGAGATGCTTGGCCGGCGCACCGGGCGCCGTGGTGCCTGACGAGAAGAACGAGCGAACCCACGTGTACGGGCATTTGGCCATGCGACACCGGCGACGGCGGAGGGGGCGCGAAGGGAGAGGGGGGAGGGAGCGGCGAAGGCTCTCACCCCAAGTATCGGCGTAAGACGCGCGAACCCTACCGTGCGATTCCGATGAGCCGATTCACATCCCTCGGCAGCTGCTCCGCCCCGCTACCACGGAACGCTGCCGCCGCCCGCTCCCCTGCAGCGCGTGCCTCGTCGACGTGGCCGAGCGCCTCGTGGTCGAGCGCGAGTTCGAGGAGGACCGGGGCACGCTCGCGCATCGCTGCCACCGACGCCGAATCACCACTCAACGCCAGCGCCTCCTGTTGCAGCCGCAATGCATCGGCCGGTCGGCCACGCAGGCGGGCGATGAGGCCATCGATGTAACGTGTCAGGAGCTGCGTCGGTGCAGGGAGCGTGACGGTGTCGGCCGAAATACTCGCCACTCGGCGCGCCGCCGCGTCGAGGCTCCCGCTTATCGCTTCTCCCTGCGCGATGCGCAGCCGGAAGGTCACGAGGCGCGGATGCGCTGGCCCCCACGCCGGCTCGAGGAGGGTGAGCGCCTCCTGCAGGAGGGCGACTCCCTCGCGCCCCCGCCCGAGCCTGACCATCGCCGTCCCGCGATTGGCCTGCACGATGCCGTAGCTCACGCTCATCGAGTCGCCGTTCACTCGCAGGAGCCGCCGCGCTTCGGCCAGGTCAACCAGCGCCCCTTCGTAGTCGCCGATGTCCTGCCGGTCGGCGGCCAGGCTGCCGCGAATGAAGGCGCGGGTGAACGCGTCGGGTCCCATGCTGATGTTCGCCGCGCTGTCGGCGCGTTCGAGTACGTCGATCGCCTCGCGCGTGCGTCCCACGCGGCCGAGCGCGCGCCCAAGGACCATCTGTCCTTCGATCACCCGCGGATGGGTGGCAACGCCGCCATAGTACGCGCGCGTTGCCTCCACCGCGCGTCTCGACACGGCGAGCACTTCCTCCGGATCGGTGCCGCGTGACTCGAGCGCGACGGCCAGCACCTGGAGTGCCGTCACGCGAAGCTCGTGTGTCGCCGGGAGATCGCGCTGCGCGCGTTCGTCGGCCTCGCGCGCCGGAGGGACGGCGGCGGCCGGCGCGCCGCGGTCGATGGCGAGGTGCGCAGAGTCGATGAGCGTACCGATGAGGATCGCCGGATCGGCATTCGGACGGCCGCGCATCGCCTGCAGTGTGGTGACCAGCACGGAGTCCATCGCGTCGAGCGCGCCGCGATAGCGGTAGATCCCGCTGAGCGCGAGGCGGGCGCGCCAGGTGCGCTCGTCATCGTCACCATACCGCGCCGATGCGACGCGCTCCGCCTCGTGCAGGATCGGGTCAGCCGCCTGGTACGCCTGCAGGTTCGCCAGGCTCGACCCAATGAGCCAGGTGAGTTCGAAGCGAAGGTCGGGGCGTCCGGTGAGCGTGCTGTCCAGGCGCGCGTACGCCTGCTGCAACAGGTCGGTCGCGGTGAGCCTCGTTCCGTCACCCTCGTACGGGTCGGCATTGCGGAAGATGCCGCTGATGAAATCCGTCACCTGCTGCGCACGCTGCTGCTCGCGCCGCGCCGCCTGCGCCTGCCAGAGCGCGACCCCCGCTCCCCCAACGACGGCGAGCAGGACCGCCGAGACGCCGGCGACGGCCAGGGCGTTGCGCCTGACGAAGCGCACCGTGCGGTACCGGAGCGTGTCGGGGCGCGCGCGCACCGGCCGCCCATCGAGCCAGGCCTGGAGGTCGTCGGCGAACGCCGTCACCGTGGCGTAGCGATCCTTCCCCTCCTTGCGCAGCGCCTTGAGCAAGACCGTGTCGAGGTCGCCGCGCAACGTGCGGCGGCGCCCCTCGGGGACGGCGCATTCGCTCGGGCGCTGCGGCTCGCCAGCGATGATCGCCTCCTCCAGCGCCCCGCGCGAGTCGCGCGCCGGGCGATACGGCGAGACGTCGCACAGCAACTCGAACAGGAGTACGCCTAACGCGTAGACGTCGGTCGCGGTCGTGACCTCGCCCCCCGTCAGCTGCTCGGGCGCTGCATACCGAGGCGTGAGGAGCTGCGCCCCGTCGTGCGTGAGTGCAGTGGCCACCTCCCCGCTCTCGTCCTCCAGCAGCTTGGCGATCCCGAAGTCGAGGAGCTTCACGCTCCCTTTCGCATCGACCAGGATGTTCGACGGCTTGAGGTCGCGGTGCACCACCAGGCTCGCGTGCGCCTGGGCTACCGCGGCGAGGACGTCGAGAAAGAGTGTCACCCGCGCGCGCACGCCCAACGCGCGCTCGCGGCACCAAACATCCACGTGCGCCCCCTCCACGTACTCGAGCACGAGGAATGGCTGTCCGTCCCCCGACACGCCTGCATCCAGGAGTTGGGCAATGTTGGGGTGCCGCAATCGTGCGACGATCTGCCCTTCGCGCCTGAACCGCTTCTCCCCCTCGGCGCCAAGGAGCGCGGTCGAGAGGAGCTTCACCGCGACTTCCGCGTCGTAGCGCCCGTCGTCGCGATGCGCGCGCCACACGCTCCCCATCCCGCCGCGCCCGATCAGCGAGTCCAGGCGATACGGGCCGCACATCGCCCCGGCACGCCCCCCGGTCACCGGCGGGGGCGCCGCCGTCCCCTGCATGAAGCCATCGTGCGACAGCGCGTCGCGCGCGGCGAGCCATCGCTTCACCGTCGGCGCCAGCTCCGGCCGTTCGAGTTGCAGCTGCTCGAGCCAGTCCTGGCGCGCGGCGCCTTCGAGGTCGAGCGCTTCGTCGAGGAGCGCCGACAGCACCTTCCACTCGTCAGGCGTGGGAACGGGCATCGCGCGCCTCAGGCCGGCGACACGTCCAGCGCCTGACGCAGGTACAGCCGCGCCTTGTCCCACTGCCGCTGCACCGTCCGCACCGTCACCCGCTGCACCGCGGCGATCTCCGCGAGCGTGAAGCCACAGAAGAAGCGGAGATCCACGATGCGCGCCAGCGTCGGGTCCACTGCCTCGAGCGACTCGAGCGCATCGTGAATCGCGATGAGTTCGGACGGGTCGCTCACCTGCTGCGCGTGCCCGTCGTCGAGTGTCGTTGCGCGCACTCCGCCCCCGCGCTTCCCGGCGTGCGCAGCACGCACGCGGTCGATCAACACGCCGCGCATCGCCTTCGCCGCGTACGCAAGAAAGCGCCCCTCATCGGGAAAGTCCCGGTCGTCCCGCGCGCCGAAGGCGAGATAGACCTCGTGCAGGAGCGTGGTCGCGCTGATCGGACTTCCCGCTCCCTGCCGCCGCACCTCGCGCTGCGCCAATCGGTGCAGCTCCTCGTAGAGCGTCGCGAAGAGGAGGTCGCGCGCACGGTCGTCGCCGGCGTCGGCCTGCGCGATCATCGCGCTGAACTGCGAGTCTGGCTGATGTGTGGACGTCACGGCGGGACCTGCCTGGCCAGCTCCCCGCTCATTGGAGAGAGCACTCGGCCATCAAGACGCGGAGAAGCACGCGTGCCATCCTCGCAACAGGTGCAAGGATCGCAAAGTGCGAATGTGAAGCGGGCGGCATGCCCGCGCTAGGTTGGATATCCGCAGAATCAGCGCACGAGGAGCCCGAACGAGAGCGTGGGAGCGACGTATCGCTTGCGCTCCGGGCGCTCGCGCGACGAAGCGACGCGCTTCGCATCGCCCGCTCGAGGCGGTAGGGGGAGTGGAAGTACCGGAACTCCCGCGACGATCGGGGGGAGCGGGGGCACGACAGAATCGCCGCGCGCCGACGAAGATTTGTTTGCTCCGGTCGCCGGACCTTCCCCCGATCGACCATCGCCCGGATCGCCCGCGGCAGCATCATCCCGCTCGGCGTCGCCGCCGGCATCCCCCGCGGAATCCCGTCCCGAGGCGCCCCTCCCGCTTTCGGCCAGCAGCCTTTCGAGCCGCGCCGCGACCGTGGGCCCCTCGGCACGAAGGTACTCCAGCCACTCCTGCAGCTCGCGAGCGCTCTTGCCGCGGGCAAGTTCGAGCAACGGCGCGAGTGCCTGGCGCTCGCGCGATCGGTAGGAATCGGACATGGTGCTCCACGTGGCGAGAAACCGGGGGCACCGCGCGCGCCCCCTCTCCCAGGAAATCGGGATCGGGGAGACCAGGTGGACATCGCCGACGCGCGGTTACACGATCTCGACACCAAATGGTCGAGGTCGCCCTGTCAGAACACGCGTCCGGAGAAGATCAGAAAGCTCACGCAGACCAACTGCAGTGTGAGCACGGTGGCGGGGAGGTCGCGCCAGGTGTAGGTCGCAGCGGCGGCGCCGCGGCGCGCCGGATGTTTCCGGCGCCACGCTTCGAGACCGATCAGGAGGACGCCGTGAAAGAGCCCGTAGACGACGTAGTGCAGCTCGGCGCCGTGCCACACCCCCATCACCCCGAAGCTCACGAGGAGCGCGACCGCCGACGCCGAGTGCTTCCCGCTGAACCAGCCGCGCTTTCGCGCCGCCATGAGGAAGCGCATGTACACCTGGTCGCGGAGGAACGTCGAGAGCGAGATGTGCCAGCGCGACCAGAACTCGGCGAGGTCGCGCGAGCGCCACGGCTGGTTGAAGTTCTCCGGCGAGCGGATCGCGAAGACCTTGCTGAACGCCACGGCAAACGCGCTGTAGCCGGCGAAGTCGAAGAACAGGTAGGCGCTGTAGGCGTACATGTACGAGAATGTCGCGCGCCACCCGTGCGCCGTCGTCAGCGGGTCGAGCCACCACCGCCGCACGATCACGGCGAGCACGAACTTGTACAGCACCCCCATGAAGAAGGCGTGCACCGCCTCGTCGAGCAGCTGCACGTACTCGTCGCGCGTGCGCCGCTGCGCGAGGTCCTTCACGAATCGTCGGTACCGGTCGATCGGCCCCGCCGAGAGCGTGGGGAAGAAGAGGACGTAGGTCAGGTACGACCGCAGCTGCAACTCGGCGATCAGGCCGTCGTACACGCCGAGCACGACGTCGACTGCGCGAAAGCTCACGTACGAGAGCCCGATCAGGTGCATCACGCTCCCCAGCGGCGACGCCGGCGCGAACTTGAGGGCGAGGAGCGGGAGGAGCGTCGCAATCACCGCGGTCCAGACTGCCCACGTTTGTGCGCCTGCGCGAAGGCGCGCGCGCAGGTAGAGCGACACCACGATCCATTGCCACGTGGTCCAACTGGCCGCAGCGACGACGGGCACCCACCACGATCCCCCGGCAATGAACGGGGGGAGCGCCATCTGCAGGATCCCCATCGCGACGGTCGACACCAGCACCCAGTGCCAGGTGAGGCGCCCCATGAGGCCCAGCACGATCGCCGGAATCACCCAGTAGAGCGCAACGCCGAAGTAGAGGAAGTCGGCGTACGGGGTCACGGCTCGCGCGTGAGTGCTTCGGCCAGCGCCCGTCGATCGACCTTTCCGTTCGCGGTCATCGGGAACTGCGCCACGAGCCGCACCTTGCGCGGCACCATGTAAGCGGGGAGGTGGCGGGCCAGCTCACCGCGCAGCTCCTGCGCGCGTGTGCGCTCGCGCGCGGTCGCCGTCGCGGCGCTCGCTGTTGCACCCGGTGTGCCGCTGGGTGTAGCGCCGCGCGGTGTAGCGCCGCTCGGTGTAGCGCCGCTCGGTGTCGTGGCGCCTGCTGCGGTCGTGTGGTGTGCCACGCCTTCGCTTGCAGCTGCCGGAGTCGTCGCGCCGACTGGCGCCTCCTCGACCACCACGGCGGTGAGCGAGTGCGCCACGCCATCGCGCGCGTTCACCAGGACCACGGCATCGCGCACGCCGCCGCAGCGCCGCAGTTGCACCTCGATCTCCCCGAGCTCGATACGATAGCCGTGCAGCTTGATCTGCGAATCCATGCGCCCCTCGCAGAAGAGGAGCCCGTCGCGGTAGCGCCCCCAGTCGCCGCTGTGGTACGCACGCCCGGGCCCTTCCAGGTCGAACGCCGCGCGCGTGAGGTCCTCGCGTCCGAGATATCCAACGCTCACGTTAGGCCCGCGGATCACGATCTCACCGCGCTCCCCTTCGGGAACGGGGCGGCCATCGGCATCGCGCACGAGCACGTCGGTCCCCGGCATCGCCACCCCGACCGGGAGTGGATCGTGCCGGTCCAGCACCTCGCGCGTCACGCGGATCG
The DNA here is from genome assembly GCA_964637355.1 of uncultured Gemmatimonadaceae bacterium. GTDB lineage: Bacteria > Gemmatimonadota > Gemmatimonadetes > Gemmatimonadales > Gemmatimonadaceae > SCN-70-22. The sequence goes on along the minus strand of CAZWVG010000094.1, from coordinate 11,158 downwards.
CCGTCGTCGCGACGGTCGCTTCGGTGGGGCCGTAGGTGTTCCACACCTCCGCACTCGGAAAGCGCTCCACGAGCGATGCCGCCACGGCATGCGGGAGCACCTCCCCGCAGAACAGGAAGCGCTTGAGCGTTGGGAGCATCGACTGGTCGAAGGCGCGCTCCACCAGGCACATCGCAGCAAACGTGGGCGTCGAGACCCACGTCGTGATCGGCGTCGTGCGCAGCAGCTCGAAGAGGAGACGCGGATTGGCCGCGTGTTCGCGCGTCGCACTGACGAGCGTTCCCCCGCTCACGAGGCTCAGGTAGAGATCCATCACCGACAGGTCAAACGAAAAGTTCGCCTGGTTGAGGAAGGTCTCCCCCGCCGGCTGCAACGCGTGGGCGCCGGTCATCCAGTCGAGGAATGCCTGCAGGCACCCGCGCGTCACCTGCACCCCCTTCGGCTCTCCCGTGCTCCCCGACGTGAACATCACGTAGAACAGGTCGTCCGCGTGACGCGGGCGCCGAGGCGGGAGCGCGCTCTCGCTCGGCGCAAGGCGCTCGACGTCGGCGACCGTGAGGAGCTGCGCGACGTTTGCCGTGTGCGCGATGCGCTCCACCCGCTCGACCGGCGTCGCGTCGTCGATCGGGACGTACGCGCGGTTGGTGAGCGCGCAGGCGAGCATCGCCACGAGAAATTGCGGTTCGCGATGGCCGACGATGGCCACCGGGCGGCGATCGTCGACGTGCGTGTCGTCCAGCCAGCGCGCCAGCGTCGCTGCGCGCCCGACGAGTGCCTTGTAGGTGATGCCGGCCTCGCCGCTGCGGTGCGCGATCCGCTCGGGATGCGCCAGCCCCCACGCGGTGATGGCGTCGAGAAAGTCCATGCGATTGTGATGCAGGGGTGATGCGATGGTGGGGGAGCGCGACCGCAGTCGCTCAGAAGGCCTGGTAGATGAAGCTCGGGGTTGCCGATGCGTCCCCCTCGGCGAGCCAGAGAGCGGCCGCGCTGATGAACAGGTAGGTCACGACGAGGCGCAGGAGCCGCGGCACACGCGGGCGGGAGTCAGTACTCGTCGCCATGCATCACCGAGTCGATCGCCGCGTCGACGGCGAGCCAGCCGACGGGACTAAGGTGCGTTTGCAGGTCGACGAGTTGTCCCGGCTGGTCGTCCAGCGAGGCGAAGCCCAACACGGGAACGCCAGCGCGATGTGCAAACTCGGACAGCTTCTGGTGAAATCCCGCGCGCCCGTCGGGCGTACCGCCCGTATCGTCCATGTAGAGCCCCGGGAGCGGGAGCGCGACGAGGAGTGGTCGCGCTCCCGACGCCGCGAGCGTCCGCACCAGGAGCTCGAGCTCTCCCCACGCCGACGACGTCTCGTACTCCGCGTCGAAGCGCTCGCCCACGTGCTGCAGCCCGCCGGCTCCCGTCCGGGCCTCGCGCAGCTTCGTCCAGTAGTCGTCGGGGAGCCCGTATGGATTGGATGAGGCGCCGGGGAGATAGACGCTGCGCGCCAACTGCACGAGCGAATCCCAGGCGATCGGTGCGCGCAGCGCTGCCGAATCGCGGGCGACGGACTGGTGCGCGAGCACGTCGTGAGCTGCGCGCACCCGGTCGGCGAGTCGCAGCCACGCCGCCTCGGCGTACACCGGCAGCTGCAATGCGGCGGTCGCGAGGCGAGTTGCAGGAGAGCGTCCGCGCCGCGCGAGTTGCGCTTCGGCCGCGATCAGCGGGTCGATTTCGAGTGCGCGATGATAGACAGCGAGGCGCGTCAGGATGTCGTCGCGGAGCGCGCCAGGAATCCGGTGCTCGACGAGCATCGTCGCCGCCTGCACGCGCGAGAAGTTGCCGGCGAAGAACTCCTGTTGTTCGCTCTGGCGACGCGTAGCGAACTCGTTGGGCGGAACGAAGACGAGCACGCGCCTCCCGCGCAGCTGTTCGCCTAACGCCGCCGCCTCGAGCACGTGATGCATGAGGAGGACGCCCGGTTCGCCGAGCGGGTAGATGGCAAAGCCGGTAGGGGCGCCCGCGAAGAGCCGGTCGGGGCGGAAGCGCACGTTGTGCGAGAGCTCCGACGAACCAAAGACCGGCACACGGGTCGGGTCGGCCAGTGCAGCCTGATGTGCGGCGAGTCCGCGAATCCGTCCGCGCCACGGCTCGAGCGACGCGGAGGAGCCGTACAGCCGCAATTCGCGTGCGGCGTTCCACGACGTCGCGGCCACGAGGACCGCGAGGAGCAGGCACGCCAAGGCGGCGGCCGTCAGGTGCACGCGATCACGTGGCGGCGCTGGGTTCGGCGCGATGGGGCGCGCGCCGGTCACCCTCCTACCCTCCCAGGCGCATCTCGACGTACCGGGCGATGCGCGTGGGCGTTGCCCACTCTTCGCGATCGACCTCGGTCGGCGAGAGCACCACGTCGAATTCCCGGGACAACTCCACCAGGAGTTCGACGGTCCCTATCGAGTCCAATATGCCGGTGTCATAGAGCGGGACGTCGTGGTCCCGCTCCACCTCGTCACTGTCCGTTACGCGGGCGATGATCGATATGACGCGTTCTGTCGTGCCCATGCGAGCCAAGATGTGACCGTCGCATGAACCCACTATTACAGCGGCAGAGTTCGGTGTCGATTCGCGAATTCTCTACGCGAATGTTGCCGGAGCGATGCGAGAATTGCCCTTCCGCGCTGCATCACCGCAACACCTAAAGGGCGCGCGCAGGAACCATTCATGACTGACCGCTTCATGAAGATGTTACATGACGTAACGTCACACGCCGTCCCGATTCGTCACGCGATGTAACACCTGTCGTCTTCTCGTCTTCAGAAAGCGAATCGGGCGCAAGAGACTTGGTCTCTTGCGCCCGATTCGCGTCTGAGAGCGAAGCGTTCTGCCCTTAGCTCATATTCGGGTTGTTGTCACGCTCGACGCGGGGGAGCGGGTAGCACGTCTGGTTCCCCGTGTTGGCGTAACCCGGCTTGAAGTACGGATCGCCCGGCGCCGTGATCCCGGAAACGGAGGCCGGCGAGCGGCGATAATCCGCCAAGCGACGCCCTTCCAGGTAGAACTCGAACGAGCGCTGGAGGTAGAGCTCCTTGAGCACGCTCGCCGCGTCGGTCGGGCCGCTGTACGCAGGCTGGTTGTTCGCCGCACGCTGCGCGGCGATCAGCGTCAGCTGCTGCTGCGTCGTCCCCGCCTCGGCGGCGATGTAATCCGCCTCGAGCTTGGACGCGAGACGCTGCGAGGCGGCATAGTTGCCAAACTTGGTCTGCTCGTAGAATCCGCCCGGAACGGCGTCCTGCCCGTTCAGCGTGCTCACGCCCGGCGCCTTGAACGGCACGCGCGGGTCAGTGGTGCGGAAGAACGGCGCCACGCTGATCGAGCTGCGATCGAACGTGAGCTGATACTGCCGGTTCGAAAGACGCGCGCGATTCGCAAGCTCGTCGGTGTACTTGAGATTGAAGACGAAGCCTGCGGGGACCGCCGCCGCATCGGTCGCGGCACCGGCCTTGTCGCCCTTCTGGAGCTTCGCGCGGGCACGACCGACGCGCGACGCGTTGGCCAACGCGATACCGTCCGACGTGGCGTTGGCCGTCCCGACGCTGATCGCCTGGTCGAACCAGTACACGGCGGTGTCGAGCATCTGCGCCGTCGTGAGCTCCGGCCCACCCGAGAGCGCTCCCGTGCAGAAGTCGGTCGCCATCATCAGGACCGAGAATCCGCGGAAGGTGGCCGCACGCGCGATGTTCAGGTTCGACGCCGGCGACGGCAGGGTGAGGTCGAGCACGGTCTTGGTCGACGCGGCCGCCAGCGAGAGCGGCGACCAGACATCGGTGTTGAGGGACCCGTTGAGATCGGAGATCTGGCGGAAGCCGAACTCATTACGCGTCGGGAAGGTGTCGGAGACGTTTGCCTCGACCGTGAACCACCCACTGTACACGCTCAGCAGTCCGAGCGCCGTGGCGAAATTCTGCTGGGCCGACAGCGCCAGCGTGGTCGCACCCGACGTCGGATCCACCGTGGCGGCATCGATGACGTTCGGGTTGGTGACGTTCAGGAAGTCGTTGGAACATGCCGCCGCGCTCAGCACCAGCATGGTGCCCGCAGCGGTGCGCGTAACCGCGCTTCGAATATTCTGCATTCGGATCATTTCGCGGTTAGAAGTTGAGGTTGAAGCGGAGCACCGTCTTGCGCGGATTCGGCAGCGTCAGGAAGTCCTGACGCGAGAAGCCGTTGGTCTGCGAGTTGATCTCCGGATCTGCCCCCGAATAGTCAGTCCACAGCGCGACGTTCTGCACGGCGAGCGTGATCGAGGCGCCGGACACGTAGCGGCCAACGCCGCGCAGCACTGTGCTCGGCATCGTGAACGTTCCCGACAGCTCGCGCAGGCGCATGAACGACCCATCCTCGAGATACGCGTCGATCACGTCCGACACCGTCGCCGCGTTCCCCGCCGTCGTAATGAACGCCGGCTGGCCAGACGTCAGGTTGCCATAGCGGCGCAGGCGCTCGTACGGCGTGAGGTAGTTGACATCGATGCGCTCGCGAGCGCGCGGAAGCTGCGTCTCGCGGAAGTACGCCGTGAAGTTCTGCACGATCACGTCGCGCTTGGCGTCGAGGAGCGCGTTGAAGCGGAAGTTCTTGAAGAGCGTGACGGTGTTCGTGAGGTTCCACTCGAGCGTGGGGTAGAGATTCCCCATCGGATAGAGCGTGTCGCTCACGATGACCTTATTGGTCGCCACGTCGATCGACTGGATCTTCTTCGAGACGAATACGCCCAGCTGCTGTCCGACGAGCGCGCGCGTTGCACCACCGAGCACGAACGGCTTCTGGTCGCCCAGGCTGGTCAGCTCGTTATGCAGCGTATTCGCGCCAGCGCGGATGTCCCAACGGAGATTCGAGCGGTTGATCGCGCTCATGTTCACCGCCACCTCGAAGCCGCTGTTCAGCACCGACCCGATGTTCGCCAGCGGGTTGGAGTTGTAGCCGAGCGACGGTGCAATCGGGCGGGCGATGATCAGGTCGTTCGTGGTCTTGCGGAAGTACGTCAGCTCGGCCGACACACGGTCGTTGAAGAAGCCGGCGTCGAGACCTGCCTCGAACTCCGTCCCCTTTTCCGGCTTGAGGTTGAAGTTGCCCGGGTTGCCCGGGATGGCGCCGGCGCCAGTTGTGCCGGTCAGGTTGTACGGGGCCGCCACGAGCGTCTCGAGCGCGTCGCCCGGATTCGGCGAACGTCCGGTCGTCCCGTAGGCCGCGCGCAGGCGCAGCGTGTTCACGAAGCGCGACATTCCCTCGAAGAAGCGCTCCTCCGAGATCGCCCAGCTTCCACCAACCTTCGGCAGCACGAACGCCGGAGCCGAAGAACCGAACGACGAGTTCTTGTCGATGCGCACGCCGAGCTGCAGGAAGCGGCGATTGTTGTTGCCGATCTGCAGCTGCGAGAGATAGCCGTACTGCTTCTGCTCGGTGAAGCCACCGCCGCCCGACAGCGTGGCGGCCGACCCAACCGAGTTGTTGGAGTTGGTGACCAGCCCGAGGCCGGTGACGTTGAGGTTCGTGTTGCGCGTGGAGATCACCTGCAGGCCGAACGAGAGGTTCGTCTCCCACGTCGGGCCCCAGTCCTTCCGCATGTTGCCGAGGTAGTCGAACGTGTAACGCTCGGCGGTGCGGTCGGTCCGCGCATTCTGCCCGGTGTTGAGGGCGCCGCCGTACCAGGAGCTGTCGTTCTTGGGGAAGAAGCTGCGCTGGTTGTCGCCGATGAAATCGAGGCCGCCGGTGAAGCGGTTGGTGAACCACGAGGTCGGCGAGTAGTTGGCGGTGATGTTCGAGGTGACGCGGTGCGAGAGCAGGCTGCGGTCGATCGAGCTGATCGCGTTGTAGTGGCGGTTGAAGCCGTACCAGCCGTCGTTCGCCGGATTGCCGGAATCGTTGCGACCATTGACCCCGACCGGGTTGCCGAGGAGTCCGCCGCCAAACCAGCCGTAGATGTTGTTGTCGTTGTCCGGGAGGTCGGTCTTGCTCTGCGCCAGACCGAAGCCGGCATCGACCGTCAGCTTCGAGTTCGCCACGTAGTTGGCGTTCGTGCGAACGTTGTAGCGGTTGAACTTGTTGTTCGGCAGAACACCCTGCGAGTTCTGCGAGCCGTACGAGAGCGCGTAGCCGTAGTTCTGGCCACCGCCGCGCGCGTTCCAGTTCACGACACGGTCGCTCCCCTGCTGGAAGGCGCCAACACGCAGCAGCGGGTTGTCATGCACGAGCGTCCCGGCCGCTTGGCCCCGGCACAGCGGATTGGTGGTGGAGGCAACGTCGGTCGCAGAACAGATCCCGTAGTTGTCGGGGGGCGTGTAGTTCGCGTCCGCCGTCCCCTGCTCGAAGCGCAGGTTCTGCGTGAACGAGTTGGAGCCAGCGCGCCCCTTCTTGGTGATGATCTGGATGACGCCCGCCGATGCGTCGGCGCCGTACAGCGTCGCCGCGGCCGGCCCCTTCACCACCTCGATGCTCTCGATTTCCTCGGGGTTGAGGTCGTTCATGCGGTCGAACTGCTGCCCCGACTGCCCCGAGTTCGTCTGCCCCTCGTTGATGCGCACGCCGTCCACGAAGAGGAGCGGCTGGTTGGAGAGGTTGATCGAAGAGGCGCCGCGAATGCGGATGAGCGTCGCCGATCCCGTCGTCCCCGACTGGCCGCTGAGCGCCACGCCCGGCACACGCGACTGAAGCAGGTTGGCCACGCTCGTCACCGGCGCGTCCTTCACGATGTCGGCCGCCGAGACCGAGGCCACGAGCGCCGCTTGTGCCTTGCGCTCCTGGTTCCCGGCGGTCCCGGTGACGACCACCTCGGACAGGTTGATCGCCGACTGGATCATCGTGATGTTGAGCGTCGCGGTCTGGCCGGCGACAACGTCCACGCTGTCGACCGTCGCCTTGTAGCCAAGGCGGAAGACCGAGATGACTGCCTTGCCCGGCCGCACGTTGGTCAGGCGGTAGTCACCATCCTTCGTGGTTTGCGCGCCGAATGGCGTCCCGGTGACGACCACGCGCGCCTCGGAGATCGGCTGGCTCGTGGCCGCATCGGTCACCTTGCCCGCCACGATGCCGGTCTGCGCCGACATCGTACGTGCGGACAGGGCGACGACCAGCGCCGCGACCCCAACCGTTATCCGACGAAAGAACGTTGCATGAGACATTAACACTCCTGTGATGAAGGGGAGGTTGGCAGCTCGCCAAGGGGGGGCATCCCGACGAACCGCGGGGAAAGCAGCCGCATGCTCGGCTGCGAAGCAAAACGCGCCGCACCGTTCTACGGTGCCGGCGAGGTTCCGTCAATCCGAAAAAGCACCGGGGGAAGGGGGACGAATATGCGACGGAACGTGATGTAACGCCATCGGTTCAGTCCGACTCGTCCCCGCGCGTTTCGATGCGAACATTGGAATTTGTTCATCCCGGGACGTTGCAGCTGACCTTGCAGCTGACGTTGCAGCTGTGCTTGAAGTCTGTGCAGCGTCCGCCGTGCGTCCCCGGTGCGTCCCCGGTGCGTCCCCGGTGCGTCCCCGGTGCGTCCCCGGTGCGTCCCGCACGCGTCCTTAGCGCCCGTGCGGGTTGCGGCCGGCGCCGGTCGCCCGCATATCGCCTCGTCGCCGTTGCCCCTCATTCGAGCCCGTGCCCGTCATCATGCCACGTACCCCGCGCCTCATCGCCGCCGTCCTGGTGCTCGCCGCCGCTGCGAGTGCCTTCGCCACCGTCGCCACGCCGATCGCTGCCCAACAAGGCGGGGCACAACAAGGCGCGATCCCCTCCATCGCGCAGCGAACGGCCAGCATGAAGGCGATGCCAGGCTTCTTCTCCCTCTATTGGGATGAAGCCTCCGGAAGGCTGTACTGGGAAATCGACAAGCTCGATACCGAATTCCTGTACCAGGTCTCGATGGCCTCGGGGCTCGGGAGCAATCCGGTCGGGATCGATCGCGGACAACTCGGCGGGACGTACATCCTCATCGCCAAGCGCATCGGACCGCGCGTCCTGCTCTTCGAGCCGAACTACCGCTTCAAGGCGCGGAGCTCCAATCAGGAAGAGGTCGACGCGGTCAAGGACGCGTTCGCCCCGTCGGTGCACTGGGGCTTCGACATCGTCGCCCAGACCGACCAGCGCGTCCTCGTCGACGCGACCGCCTTCTTCCTGCGCGACGCGCGCGGCGTGGTGCAGACGCTCGCCCGCACCGGGCAGGGATCCTTCCAGCTCGACGCGTCGCGGAGCGCGCTCTATCCCGCCAACATCAAGTCCTTCCCCAGCAACACCGAGGTCGAGGCGCTTCTCACCTTCGGGAGCAACTCCCCCGGCCCGCTGGTGAACGGCGTCGCCGCAAGCGGTGAGTCGGTCACCCTTCGCGAGCACCATTCCTTCATCAAGCTCCCCGACGACGGCTACACGCCGCGCTTCGCCGATCCCCGCATCGGCGTCAACGGTCCCGACGTGATGGACTTCGCCCAGCCCGTCGACCGCGACGTCGTCATTCGCTACGCCTCACGCTTCCGCCTCAAGAAGAAGAACCCGTCGGCCGCGCGCTCCGAACCAGTCACCCCGATCACCTACTACGTCGACCCCGGGATCCCCGAGCCGATTCGGAGCGCGGTCATCGAGGGAACGTCCTGGTGGAACCAGGCCTTCGAAGCGGCCGGCTACATCAACGCCTTCCGCGTCGCCGTCCTTCCCGCCGGCGCCGACCCCGACGACATCCGCTACAACATGATCCACTGGAGCCACCGCCAGACGCGCGGCTATTCGTACGGCTCCACGGTCGAGGACCCGCGCACCGGCGAGATCATCCGCGGCAACGTGAACCTGGGTTCGCTCCGCCTGCGGCAGGACTATCTGCACGGGCAGGGGATGGTCGCCCCGTTCGATCAGGGGAACGGCAATGGCGACGATGCCATGGATGACGCCCCCACCGCCGACTACCTCGCCGCGGTGGCCGACAACGGCGACGCGCTGGCGATGGCGCTCGCCCGCGTGCGCCAGCTCGCCGCCCACGAAGTAGGGCACACGATCGGCTTCCCGCACAACTACATCGGGAGTGCGCAGAATCGCTCCACGGTGATGGACTATCCGGCTCCTCTCGTGAAGATCACGCCGCAGGGAGGGCTCGACCTGTCGGACGCGTACGCACGCGGGATCGGCGAGTACGACAAGCTTGCCATCACCTGGCTCTACCAGGACTTCCCCGCTGGTACCAACGAGGAACAGGCACTCAAGGCGATCGCCGACGCCGGGGTCAAGCGCGGGCTCCGCTACGTGGGCTACACCAACAACAACTTCATCGGCGCCGGCCACCAGTACGCCTCGGTGTGGGACAACGGCGCCAACCTCGTCGACCGCCTCGCCGAGGAGATCAGGATCCGCAACATCGGGCTCTCCAAGTTCGGCCCGCAGCTCATTCGCCCGGGCGAGCCCATGTCCAAGCTCGAGCTGGTCCTCCTCCCGCTCTACATGCACCATCGCTTCCAGTTGCGTTCAGCTGCGCAGAGTTTGGGAGGGGCCGACTACACCAACGCGCTGCGCAACGACGGACAGGTCCCCTTCACGATCGTCCCCGGCGCCGAGCAGCGCCGCACGCTCGACGTGCTCCTCTCCACGCTCACCGTCGACTTCCTCGCCCTCCCGCAGCGCATCGTGCAGCTCATCCCGCCTCCGGCCGATCGCCACGACCAGGGAGAGATGTTCGATCGCCGCACCGACCTCTTCTTCGACCCCATTGCAGCTGCCGAGGCGTCGGCGGCGTTCACCGTGGGGGAGATCCTGCAGCCGCCGCGCATGGCGCGCCTGGTCTCCTTCGGGAGCATGGGCGACTACCCCACGCTCGAGGAGGTCGTCGACAAGCTCGTCGCCGCAACGTGGGACGCGCCGGTCCCGTCGTCCCCGTACCAGATCGAAGTGCAACGCGTCGTGCAGCGCGCGACGATCGACGAGATGATGGTCCAGGCGAGCCGCGCCGACAATTCGGCCGAGGTGCGCGCGGTGCTCACCGACCGGCTCGACAAGCTCGCCTACCGGCTCGAGCAGCTCCCGCAGCGTACGGCGCACCAGATGTCGGCCGCCGCCGACATTCGCCGGTGGGAAAAGCGCCCCGAGCGCACGATCCCGGGGCCGGCGATCAAGCTGCCGGCAGGCGATCCGATCGGGGGGAACGGGAGCAAGATGCCGGGCGGCATCTGACGCGTACACGCGTGGCGCCGAGTGAGTACACGTCGGCGCCATCCGTCAGGCCTTCTTCGGTCACGCGCAAATTGCAGCTGCCGGGGTGCGCGTTCATCGCTGGTCACCCACGCGACGACGCGCGCCTCATTCCCGATGTGGCGCCTCGGGAGCTTCTTCCGTCGGAGGAGTCGTCGTGCGCTGCCCCGAGGCGATGCGCGCCAGTACCTGCTCGGCGACCCGGTCGATCACGAACGCGTACTCCTTGAGCCGCCACCGGCGCCAGTTGGCCGCGTGACGCGAGGTCCACTCCTCGGTGATATGCGCCTTGTCGTAATCGCCGCGCTCACCGCGAATCCAGAGTTCGTCGCGAATCACTTGCAGCTGGTCGCGCATCTCCGACGCGAGGTGGACCGCGCCGGCGCGCCCCACCACGCACTTCACCGCATCGAGAAGCACCGCGTCGTGGGGTGCGTGCGGCGTCTCGGCGCGCGCGGAGATGGACGGCGTCTCCTCGTCCGAACCCGGAGCGCGCGAGCGCTCCGCCGCCAGCTGCACGATGTCGTCACGGTTGCGATCGACGAACGCCAGCAGGCGCTCGACATGACAGTCGAGGGAGCCGCGCGCCCACGACAGCTCGAGGGCCACCGCCTCGCCGGCGTTCGCCGGCGCCAGCTTCTCCAGCTCGGGGTCGCGGGTCACCGGCACGGCGCTCCCGGCGTGCATGGGTGAAGTCGCACGGCGCAGCTCGCCCTCATGCGCCCGGACAGTCGATCGGCAAACACGCTGCAACCTGCACACGGGTCAAGTGGCGCGACAGGCGCACCACGCAACAACGAACTCGGTCTCACGACAGGTACTACTCCTTCATCGCCACGGAAGTTGCCTCCCGAACCTTTGGCTTATGCCCGCCAGTCGCACACTTGCACGACTGCGCACGCACGGCTGCGCGCCCACTACGGCGCGAGCATCGGAGTGCACGCGCATCGCCGCTCG
>CAZWVG010000093.1:0-19601 GCA_964637355.1 uncultured Gemmatimonadaceae bacterium | reverse complement strand
GGCGTCTCGAACTGCTCGCTCCCCTCGAGGAAGAACGGGCGCTTCTCGGCGAAGTACAGCGACGCGCGCGGGTCGAAGACAAACTGTCCGGCGTCGGACTCGACCTCGGCGAAGTCGGGGCGGAGCGTCCCGTTGAGCGTGAGGTTGTTGGTGATCCCCCACTTCACGTTCGCGCCGAACTTGGGATCCTCGCTGCGGCGCGAGAAGCCGTTGGGTGTCGGCGTCCCTTCCCAGTGGTTGGTCACGATCGGATTGAGGTCGAGCACGAGCCCGCGGTGCAGCCCCGTCAGCCCCAGGAGGTGCCCGGACTGCCCGAGGAACGACGCCGCGGCGCGCTGCGCCGGCGTCCACGTATACTCGAAGCCGCGGCTCTGCACCTTGCGCAGCACGTTGATCCCCCACGTCTGCGTCGCCCCCGACTGGTACTTGAGCGACTTGAACGGGATGCGAATCTCGATCTCGTAGCCGAAGTCCGTGACGTGCCCCTTGGACTGGTAGTTGAAGTCGGGGCTGATGTCGGTGGGTTCGCGCCCGACCGACGGCCCGGAGAAGCCGCCGCCGTTCGACCGCCCGCTCTCCACGACGATCCCGTCTCCCTGGATGCCTAACGGGTTGGCGCCGAAGACCATCGCCTGTCGCCCGTCGTTGAAGGTGCTCAGGAAGACGCCGACGTAGTCGTCGCCGAAGATCTTGTCGCGATCGGAGAGCGTGGCCCGCACCGTTCCGGGCTCGGCGTAGGCACGAATGCCGAAGTGGATCGCCGTCGGCGAGTACCACACCAGGACTTCGGTCGAGTCGTCAGCCGCAAAGCCGTCGGTGGGCGCATAACGCGAGAAGCCGGTGAGGTTCGCCGCCGAGCGCCAGACGATTTCGTCGAGATTTCCGTCGATCACCACGCTCGAATCCATGCGCGGGATTGCCACCTCTCGGCTCCCGCTCCTCCCGTGATAGACCAGCGCGACGCCGGGCGCCGGGGCAGGAGTCGGCGGCGTCGGGCTGGCGGGCGCGGTGATCAGCGGCAGGAGCAGGAGCGAAAACGGAATCAGCATCGCGAGGTCTCGAAGGGGGGCGATCCGGGCGAGCATAAAGCAAGCGCGGACCGGCTCCAAGTCCTACGGGGGTGGGACGGGACGTAGGCAGGGTGCCGTGCGTGGCGAGGCGTGCGGCCGAATCGGGGTGCACGTGGCGGGACGTGAGGGGAGATGACGGATCGCGTCGCTTTGAAGACAGAAGCCGCTCGCAACCGCCCTCACCTCCCCCACGGAGTCGCCATCATGACCGCCATCGCACACGTCAGCGCCGCTCGTCGCGCGCTCGTCCACGTCGTCCTGCACGCCGTCGTCGCCACCGCCGTGATCGCGACGAGCGCGCTCACCATCCGCGCGCAGTCGACCCACGATGCACCGCACCGTTCGCCCTTTCACTTCTCGATCGGCGCTGGACAGGGCTCCGTGGGCGTGACGTGCGACGGGTGCGAGTTCGACTTCTCGAATCGCGTGAACGGCTTCTCGGGCGTGATGCGCGTCGGCGGCGCCGTCTCCAATCATCTCGTGCTCGCCGTCGAGGGCATGGGATGGATCAAGAACGAAGCGCCGGTGGAGCGCCGCATCGCCGCGGCGAGCGTCGTCGGTCTCCTGTACCCGAGCGCATCGGCCGGCTTCTTTCTCAAGGGTGGGGTCGGCTACATGCGCGGTGTCTTCGAGAACGACGGTGACTATGTGGCGTCGAACGGGATCGCGCCGCAGGCCGGGCTCGGCTTCGACATTCCAATCGGTGGCGGTGTGTCGCTCACGCCGTACGTCAACGCCCTCCTCAGCACCAACACCTCGCTCGACGCCAACGGCTACAACTTGCCGGTCACGCTCAATCCCTACGTCGTGCAGGCGGGGATGTCGCTGACCGTCGGTGGACGGGGGCGTTAGGCAGCCGCATCGAATGCAACGCGGGCGACCCTCGGGTCGCCCGCGTCTTTCGTCCTAACCCTGCGAAGTCGTCGGCACCGGCGGTGCCACAAACCGGCGCGAGTGCTGTTCGTACGAATGCGCCAGCGCCAGCAGCTTCGCGTCGCTCCCCGGCAATCCGACAAACGAGAGATTGCCCGCCGGCATCCCATCGCTCCCCATCCCCGCCGGAACCGACACCTCGGGAAGCCCCATCCAGTTGCCGTAGCCGAGCGGGGTGCGGATGTCCGGCCACCCGTCTGCGAGGCGGAAGGCCGGAAACGGCATCGTGGGATAGATCATCGCGTCGAGGCGTTGCGCCCTCATGGACTCGGCGAGCTCCGCGACCGCCGTCGCCCGCGAGCGCGCGAATGAGACGCTGGCAGGGTCGGCCTCGTACGGTTGTTCGATGAGGCGCGCCATCTCGTCCCAATCCTTTGGGAGCACGTCGTAGTACGACTGGTAGGACGCCAACCCGCGCGCAACGTACGTGCGCGCATCGCCGCCATGCCTGGCGAAGTAGCGGAATAACGCGTTGGCCGTTGCCGCCGGTGAGTTGTGATTCGGCGCGACATCGCCGCGCGCCTTCGCCGACTCGGCGAAGTGTGCCCGATAATTGGCGAGGTGCACGGGCGCTGCGAACGACTCCACGATCGCTCCCGCGCTCTTCACGTCTGCAACGGCGCGATCAAGGACCGACAGCGACTCGGCGGTCATCTGTGCGCGCGGGACGTGCGATTCCACGAGGCCAATCCGCGCACCACGCAGTGCATCGTCGCGGAGCTTCGCGAGCGCGCCTCGCGTCCGCGGCGTGGTGAGCGCCACCCCGTCAGATGCATCGGGGCCGGCGATCGCGTCGAGGAGGAGGGCGGCATCGGCCACATGGCGCGCGAGCGGACCATGCGTATCGAGATAGGGCCACGTGGGAATGACCCCGCTCCGCGGTACGAGTCCAAAGGTCGGCTTCATCCCGACGACGCCGGTGAACTGTGCCGGTATTCGGTTCGATCCGCCGTCGTCGGTCCCAAGCCCGGCGAAGGCGATCCCGCATGCGACCGAGACGGCAGTGCCGGCGCTCGAACCGCCGGGCGTGCGCGTCCCCGTAGGGTCGTGCGGATTGCGCACCTGCCCCGAGAGCGTGCTCGTCCCACTCCCGCGATAGGCGAAATCGTCGGCAACGGTCTTCCCCAGCACCACCGCGCCCGCCGCGCGCATGCGCGCGACCTCGATCGCGTCGCCCTTCACCGGATCGGGAAAGAGCTTAGCCCACTCGGCGTTGGAGCACGTCGTCGGTAGTCCATCCATGTCATAGATGGACTTCGCGAAGACCGGAACTCCGTCGAGCGGGCCGAGCAGCGCGCGCCTGCGCGCGCGCACATCCGACGCTCGCGCCTCGTCGAGCGCCGACGCCGCCAGCTCGTCGACCGAGTGAAGCGATGCATTCCACGCCTGAGCGCGTCGCAACGCCTCACGCGTCACCTCCTCCGCGCTCCACTCGCGCCGCAGCCTCCCCGCCTGATAGGCGGCGATCGTCCCGGCGAGCGGATCGTCACGCATCGCGGGCCACCGCACGAACGGGATGGCGAAGAGCGCACTCAAGTCGCGGAGCACCTGCCGTCGCGAGCGTGACATCGTGGGTTTGCGGAATGGGACTCAGATTCGGTTCGCGAGGGGCGTGCTCACGGCCACGGAAGCGGAATGACGGGGTAGCGCGACCGCGTCGCCGGATCGTCCTCTCCCGCGAAGTAGCGCGCGATGTCGCGCCGGGCCGCCGCGCGCAGCGCCTCGTCGGCCGCGGTCCCGCCACTCATGCCGGCGATGCGCGCGTCGAGCTTCGTCAGCTGCAACTCGGCGCCGGCCCGTACTTCAGGGAGCGCCTGCTTGTCCCCGGCCCGGTCGAGGAGCGTGTTCAGCACCACGCGATCCACCGTGCGCCGGAGCGCCGCCGACGCCAGATCTCCAGCGGCGGGCGCTCCCCACGACCGCTCGACGACCGTACCGAGCACCTGGTCGAGCGACGGGAGCGTCGCGTCGCGCGCCGAGAATTGCACCACGCGCGCGAGGCGCTCGCGCTGCATGATCCCTTCGACGACTTCGGTCGCCACGCCGCCGGCGAGCGAGATCTGGTCGAACGACGTCCCGCCGGCCGAGCCGATCCACTCCATGGCATTGTCGCCGCCGAAGGGGACCGGCGGGATCAGCGCCATCACCCGCTCCGGAACCGCCAGCGCCGCCGGCTCGAGCGCATCCATCGCCATGCCTAACGCCTTGAGCTGCAGGGCGGCGGGGAGGATGGTCGTGGGCGTTTGGCCGTCGCCGCGCATCGCATAGCGGAAGTCCATTCCGCCGACGTACTTGATGAGCCCCTCGAGCGAGTAGCGGTGGTGCAGGTAGACGTGGGCGAAGCGCATGTTGAGGAGGTACATCGGCTCCCCAGGCTTGATTGCCCGCTCGTCGAACTTGTCGATGGCGATGCGGCGCACGGCCATCGTGCGCTCGACCGCATCGAACATCGTCTTCCCTTCCGCCCAGCGCGTCACCTCCGGGATCGACCCCTCGGCGCCGGCGTCCTGGTCGGCGACGAAGCGCACGTTGCGATCGAGCATCTCCTTCACCGTCTTCGCCAACCCCGCCTTCTCGGTGGCCTCGTCCGGATACCAGCGGTAGCCGTAGCGAATCGCCAGCGAATCCCATGCGCCGGCAAACGGTGCGTAGGCCTTGGTGAGGTCGAGGTTCCCGCGCGCATCGACGGTGATGAGCGGGAAGGGATAGTCCATCACGCTCGTGCGTCCCTGCGACTGCGAGATGTAGTTGTGCGACAGGCCGAGGGTGTGCCCGATCTCGTGCGCCGCATGCTGGCGCCGGCGGCGCATGGCGAAGTCCTCGGCGCTCACGCCGAGCCCGTTGGCGCCGGCGGCGGGGAGGAGTCCTGCATAGATGTTGTAGTCGATGAGCGAACGCCAGGCGTCGAGGCGCACGACGGTGCGCAGGATCTCTCCGGTGCGTGGATCGCTGAGCGACGGACCGACGCTGGGGCCGGGACCGTTGCGATGGATCCAGTAGATCATGTTGTAGCGCGCGTCCATCGGGTCGGCGCCGGCCGGGAGGTCACGCACGGAGAAGGCGTTCTTGAAGCCCGCCCCTTCGAAGACCTTTCCCCACCAGTTGCCGCCGTCGCGGAGCGCGCTGCGATACGGCTCGGGGATCGCCGGGTCGAGGTAGTAGACGATCGGCTTTTCGGGTTCGACCAGTTCACCTCGCAGGTAGGCCGCCGGGTCCTTCGGCACCAGTCGCCAACGATTGATGTAGGCAGCGTTGTACGACTCGTCGAAGGCATTGGCGAAGTCGAAGAAGCGCGGACCGAAGAAGCCGGCGCGCGCATCGGCGACGCGCGGACGCCATCCCGCAAACTCGGGGAGTGCGACCAGCGAGTGATGCAGCTCGAAGGTTGGGGAGTTGGCCTCTGGAGCAGCGCGCCGGAGCGCGAAGCCGGGGTTGTCGACGTTGAACGTCAGGACCGCGTGGATCTCGGTGTTGGTGGGGAAGGCGCGTGTGCGAGTGACGTCGAACCAGCTGCGGTTGGCATCGACGCGCGCATTCCCGCCCTGTGCCCGCCGTATCGATTCGGCGATCCCGTACGTGTCCGACAGGAAGAACGAGGTGGCATCGACAGTCAGGACGTTGTTTGCCTCGCCCTCGATGGGAAACGAGGCGATGACCGATGTGGGGAACGCCTCGTTCGCCGCGCGTGCACCCGCCTCGTCCGCGCCGATGGCGCGCACGCTCCAGTTGTCGCGCAGCACGACGACGCGTTTCCCGCGCCGCTCGAAGCGAATCACCGCGCTTCCGCCGGTCTGCCCGCGATCCAGGCCGAGCGCGCTCACGCCGCCCCCAGTCGCGAGGACCTCCTCGTGGAGAAGGTCCTTCCCCATGCGTTCGGGGGTGAGCTCGAGAAGGACCTTGTTTCGGTCCTGGTCGACGCGGACTCCGACGAATGCGGTCGACTGAGCCGACAGCGCCGCAGTGCTGGCGACCGTCGCGAGGGAGAGCAGCGTGGCCGTGACGGCGAATTGCGAGTGACGAACGAATCGGAACATGAGGGCTGCCTGGATGCGCTTGATGGTGAGGAGGGTGAAAGTGCGGAGCGAACCCTCGCGCCGGAATTCCCCCCTGGATGTCGATATTCGCTCGTCCGGCGCGCGCGCCCGTGGGTTGTGTTCGCGCACTCGCGGGGCAGATTTCGACGATAACTCTTACGCGGAGCTCATCATAGCCGCCTCGAGTGAACATCCGTTCCGATATGCGGAGCGCGCGCCCTCGGCGGCGATTTCGCCGTGGGTGCTGTCGCTCTGGTCGTTCCAGGCCGACGCCACGCTCGGGCCGACGGCAGAGTATACGGTCTGGCCCGACGGCTGCACGTCGGTCGCGCTCCTTCGGCGCCCCGACTCGCCGCCCGCGGTCCTTTGCGTGGGGCCGAGGAAGGGGGCCATGCACCCGCCGGTGACGGCGGGGCAGCGGGTGTGGGGGGTGCGCTTTCGCCCCGATGCGCTGGAGTCGGCGCTCGGGATCGAGGCGCGAGTGCTGCGCGATCACCTGGGATTTGCCCCGCCACCAGTGGTGGAGCGCTTCGGGGCGATGCTCGCGAGCCTTCCCGAGGGAGACGACGCGGAGGTGATCTTTGCAGCCTTCGATCGCGGGATGGTGGAGCTGCTGGCGGGAGCAGCGCTTCCCGATGCACGCATTCGCGAAGGGGTGCGGCTGATCGTGCAGGCGAAGGGGCAGATCGCGATGGCGGAGGTCGCGCGCGGCGCAGGTTTGGGGCTCCGGCAGCTGCAACGACGCTTCCCGGCGGTCACCGGGCTGACGTTGCGGGAGTTCGCGCGAATCCGGCGACTGCGCGAAGCACTGGCGCAGCACCTGGACGCGCGCCCCCGAGGTTGGTCGCGCATCGCGGCCGATACCGGGTTCGTGGACCACGCGCATTTGACGCGCGAGTTTCGTGCGCTGACGGGATTGCCGCCTACCGATGCATCGCAGCAGATGGCGCGCACGGCGCACGACAACGTGGTGCCGTAGCGCGCGATTGTGCCCGAACTCTGTGAGCGCTGTGGCGAAAAGCTTTGAAGCACAGAGAACACAGAGAACAGAGAGAACACAGAGAACACGCGTCGGCACGATGCGGCGCGCCGATCCTCCTCCGCGATCTCCGCGAACTCTGCGGTAAACTGCTTTGTAACCGCGGAGTCCGCGGAGTCCGCGGAGAGTATCGGTCACAACGCTTGTTTGCGTCGCGCGATGGAGTCGGAGCGCCGCTCTTGTGCTCTGTGACCTCCGTGACCTCTGTGGTAAACAGCGTTTCTACCACAGAGGTCACGGATGAAACAGCGGTGTTGCGTCGGCACGTCGCGGCTCGCCGATCCTCCTCCGCGATCTCCGCGGACTCCGCGGTTAATTGTTTTTTCTACCGCGGAGCACGCGGAGCACGCAGCCGCACAATGTCACGCAGATACAAGCGTAGGCGCGAGAACGAGATGATCGTTGGGGCATCACCTTCGCTCAGGAGCTGCAACGTGTCGCCGGTTCTTCGCTGTCTCGCCATGATCACTCCAGTCATTGTATTCGTCGCCTCGGCCCACGAGGCAAACGCCCAGGGCGCGCAACGCGACCCCGCGCGGCGCGCCGCGATCGAGGCGACGATTGCCAAGGGGCGGGCGGCGTTGGCGCCCATCGCCGCAATCGTCGGCGAGTGGGAAGGCGAGGCGCGCATACTCGCCGGCGAGGGGGCGCCGATGAGGGTGCGCCAGAGCGAATCGATCGCCTGGGGGGCGGGCGAGACCGTGGTGATGATCCGCGGCACCGGGCGCTCCATCGAGGCGGCGAATCGTGGCGAGATCGTGTTCGAGGCGGCGGCGATGGTGTGGAGCGATGCGGCCAGCGACTCGCTCCGCATGCGCACGTTCCGCGACGGGCGCTCGCTTGCCGTCGATGTCACGGTGCGCGGCGACACGCTCGAGTGGGGCTTTCCATCGAACGGGGGACGCGTGCGTTACACGATCGTAGCACGCGGCGACACCTATCACGAGATAGGCGAGTTCGTCCGCCCCGGGGGCGCGCCGATCAAGACGATCGAGATGACGCTGCGAAGGAAGTAGACACCGATAGCGCCGCCTAACGGGCGCCGGCGCCGTGCCGCCGGACGCAATCGCGAGCGGCGCGGTGCCGCTTGCTTGCGCGCCGCCTACGGCGCGGATAGGCTCCGGGGACCATCTCGTCCCCAACAGGAGCGAACTCCGTGAGCATTTTCGGCAGCATCCTGAACAAGCTGGGCATCGGCGAGCACGCCGACTCCCCCGCGGCTGCACCCGCCGCCCCCGCGCCTAACGCGACCGTCAGTGCCCCCACCCCGCCGGCGCCTCCCATCCACTACGAATCAAAGCTCATCCCCGTCACCGACGTGATGGCGAAGCTCGAGGGGATGGCCGCCGAGCACAAGGAAAAGCTCAACTGGAAGACCTCGATCGTCGACCTGCTCAAGCTCCTTGGCCTCGACAGCTCATTCGCTGCGCGCAAGGAACTCGCCGTCGAACTCGGATGTCCCACCGAAAAGCTGGGCGACTCCGCGCAGATGAACATGTGGCTGCACAAGGCGGTGCTGATCAAGATCGCCGGCAATGGCGGCAACATCCCTCCCGACATGCTCGACTAGTCTCGCGAGGAGCTGATCGTAGCAGAGTCGATATCCGCGATCTCCGCGATCTCCGCGATCTCCGCGGTCAAGAGCTTTTGAACCGCGGAGTACGCGGAGAGCGCGGAGGAGATCGGCTCGCTGTACCCTTCGTCGCGCGGTCTCGTCACAAGCGTAGCCACGCGCGACTGTCCCAACGCCGCGGCGGGCGCCATACTCCCCGCATGCCTACCCGCCGCGATTTCGTGCGCAACGCTGCGCTGGCCTCGGCCGCCTCGCTTGCCGCCTCCGTCCCTGCACATGCCGCACCGCTCGATTCGCCTGCAAACCGCGATGGCGGAGCGCTCGAGCCACTCGCGCGACCCCTGGGTCATCCCGCGGTCATCGCACGCGACGAAGCGTACTGGCGCCGAGTGGCCGCGCGATATCGCGTGGTCAGTGGGACCACGAATATGGAGGCGGGCTACTTCGGGATGATGGCGAACCCGGTCCTCGCCGCCTATCACCGCAACATCGATCGCGCGAACTCTGCGAGCTCGCTCTTCGCCCGGCGCGAGTATCCCGAGATCCTCACCAGCGTCCGAGAGCGCGTGGCCAGGGCGCTCGGCGCAAAGCCGACCGAGATCGCCTTCACCCGCGGGGCAACCGAAGCGCTGCAGGCGCTCATCGGGCAATACAACGCGCTCAAGGCCGGCGATACCATCATGTACGCCGACCTCGATTACAACGCGATGCAGTACGCGATGAACGAGCTGGCCGAGCGAAAGGGAGCGAAGCTCGTCACGCTCGACATCCCCGAGCCAGCCTCGCACGACGCGATCATCGCCGCCTACACGGCCGCGCTCGACGCCAACCCGCGCACCAAGCTCCTCCTCCTCACGCACTGCAACAACAAGACCGGGTTGCTCCTCCCGGTGAAGGAGATCTCGGCGCTCGCGCACGCCCGTGGGGTCGACGTGGTGGTCGATGCGGCGCACTCCTTCGGCCAGGTCCCGCTCGCACTTCCCGACCTGGGCGCCGACTTCATCGGGATCAACCTGCACAAGTGGGTTGGGGCGCCGGTGGGGGCGGGGGCGATGTACATCCGCGAGGGACGACTGTCGGCGATCGATCGGGCCCACGGCGATCCCGGGCCGCTCGATTCGATCGACTCGCGCATCCATACCGGCACCACGCACTTTGCCACGGTGATGACGATTCCCGACGCGCTCGACTTTCAGGAGGAGATCGGCGTCGCGGAAAAGTCGGCGCGCTTGCGCTACCTGCGCGACGCGTGGGCCGTCCCTGCGCGAAGGATCGACGGCGTCGACATCCTGACGCCCGACGACCCCGCGCTGGTGGGGGCGATCACTTCGTTCCGCATCCGCGGGCGAGGCGACCACGACTCCAATCGTGCAGTGGCGAAGACGCTTTTCGATGAGTTCCACCTCTTCACCTTCTATCGCACCGGCCTCGCCAAGGGCGACTGTGTGCGCGTGACGCCGGCACTCTACAACACCCCTGCTGACGCCGAGCGCATGGTGGCCGCGCTCAAGGCGATTGCGGCGCGCGGTTAGGCGCCGCGACTCGGCACGCGTCCCAATTCCCATGGCATTGACAGAAGACGTCCTCACCGTTCGCGTCCCGGTGATCGAGACCGAGCGTCTCATCCTCCGCTCTTTCCGCGACGACGACCTCGCACAATACGCCGCACTCATCGGCGATCCGATCGTCTCGCGCTTTCTCGGAGACGGGCGCCCAATCACGCACATGGAGGCGTGGCGCCAGATCGCCATGATCATCGGGCACTGGGCGCTGCGCGGATTTGGGCTCTGGGCCGTCGAAGAACGCGCCACCGGCGCGCTGGTCGGGCGCATCGGGCTGCACGAGCCGGCCGGCTGGCCCGGCTTCGAGCTGGCATATACGCTCGGGCGCAACTGGTGGGGAAAGGGCTATGCGCAGGAGGCTGGGCGCGTGTCGCTCCTTCACGCGCGCCAGGTGATGGGGCGCGACGAGATCATCAGCATCATCCGCCCCGACAACGCCGGTTCCATCAAGGTCGCCACCGCCCTCGGCGCCGAGCGGGGGGAGACGGTCGAGTTCTTCGGAGCGCCATCGGTGATCTACCGGTATTCGCGCCCGACTCGTTAGGGATCGCGCAGGATCGCCGACGGATTGACGCGGATCGCGCGCGTCGCAGGGATCGCCACGGCCGCGAGCGCCGCCACCGCGAGTACCAGCGGCGCGATCAGGTACGACCACGGGTCGCGTACATCGATCCCGTAGACCAGGCTCTCGAACAGTCGTGCCCCCGCGAGCGCCGCGCCCGTCCCGATGGCGATTCCCGCAATCGTGAGCACGAGCCCGCCGCGCTCCACGTCCCACCAGACCCGCGCCCGGCTTGCGCCTAACGCCATCCGGACTGCGAGTTCGCTCCTCCGCTCGCGGACCACCAGCATCAGCGCGCCGCCGACGCCGACCGCCGACAGGAGCAGCGCCAGTCCGCTGAACATGCCGAGGACGAGGAGGTGAAAGCGGCGCTCCTGCAGCGAATCGGCGACCAGTGCGTCCATCGTCGTCTCGCCGAACGCGACGGCGTCGGGGAACTCGAGACGCGCGAGTCGTCGGAACTCGGCGCCCAGCTGCGCCGCACCACGCCCGCGCACCACGATATCCATTCCCCAGTTGGGGAAGAATCATTCGAGCGACTGACCCATGGGGATGTACACGGCCCCGACCTGGTCGGCGTCGAGTCGGTTCATGTGCACCGACTCGGCCACCCCGACCACCCGCGCGCTGTTGTCGTGATCGGGCGGACCGTCGAGCTGGATGATTCCCCCGACAGGATCGGCGTCGCCCCAGACCCTTCGCGCCAGCGTCTGGTCGATGATGACCACGCGCTCCCCATCGGCATTGTCGCTCGCGGTGAACGAGCGTCCCCGCAGCACTCGCGTCCCCATTGTCTCCAGATAGCCGTCCGTCACGGGACGAATCCAGCTCCGATGGCGCCCCTCCGCGTCCGTCGATGGATGGTCCGGTACCTGGATCGACGTGACCCAGTAGTTGCCCGTGAGCGGAAGGCGATTGATGCCGCCGACGCTTTGTACGCCGCGCAGCTGCGCCAGCCGGTCGAAGAGCGCGCGATACCCTCCCTCAACCCGTCGTCGGTCGCGATCGAGCGCCGGAAGCAGTTCGGGCGCGGGAAGATTCGCATCGACGCGAAACGGCGGTTCGACGCGAAAGGTTGCCAGGTCGGTACTAACGAATCCCAGCGGCTGGTGCACCAGCGTCCATAGCGTGCGAGCGACGAGCGAGGCGCCGATGAGTATGAACGCGGCAAATGCCACTTCGGCGGAGACGAGTGTGCGATGCAACCGCCAACGCATCCTCGACGCGCCTCCACGCACGCTGCCGAGTGCGGTCCAGGTATCGCGCACCTGCACGGCGGGGACGGCGACCAGCCCAAGCACGATGCCGGTCGCCAGAGCGAGCCCTCCCGAGACGGCCACGCTTCGCCATCCGAGTGCGACTTCGTCGATACGCGGGAGTGCATGCTCTCCCATCACGCGAATCCACTGCAGAATGACGAACGCCAACGCGATCCCGATGGCCGAGCTGACCACCGTCAGGAGCAAGGTCTCGGTCGTCACTTGTCGCGTGACGCGAGCCGCGCGCGCACCCAGCGCGGTGCGGAGCGCGAACTCCCGCCCCCGCGTGATTGCGCGGGCGAGGAAGAGTCCCGCGACGTTGGCGATCGCAACGAGAAGGACGAGGATCCCGGCGGCCCAGACGAGGTAGAGCTGGGACCGCGCATCGTCGACGCGCGCATTGCGAACGGTGCGCAGCAAGACCGTCCAGTCGCGGTTGGTCTTCGGATATGTGGTGGCGAGGACGCTGGCCTCGCGTTCCAGCGCGGCCGATGCCTGCGCGACGCTGACGTCCGCGCGCAGGCGGGCAACGGCACTCACGAACCGTGCTCCTCGCCGTTCCCACTCGCTCTCGGGCATCGCCAGCGGTCGCCAGAACGCCACAGTCGGCGATGGGAAGGCGAATCGGGGGGCCATGACTCCAACGATCCGTAGCGGGAGACCGTCGATGGTGATCTCCCGGCCGATCACGCCCGGGTCGCCGCCAAGCGCCGACTGGTGGAAGTCGTGCGAGACGACGACGGCGTTGCCACCCACCACGTCGTCGCTCGGCGACAGCACGCGACCGAGCGCGGCACGCTCGTGAAATACGTCGAAGAAATGTCCGCTCACCGACGTGGTGACGACGCGCTGCTGTACGTCGCCAGCCGAGAGCGTCCCCGATCGCGACTGATACGCACCGACCGCGGCGAAGAGCGTGCTGTCGCGCGTGTAGTCGCGAAAATTGGCCGGCGACATCCCGAACTCGCGCATCCCTCCGGGGAGGTTCTCCTCGGTGATGTCGACGAGCCGGTCCGAATCGGCGATCGGCAGGGGCTGGAAGAGGATGCCGTCGACCAAGGTGAAGAACGCGAGGTTGCCGCCGAGCCCTAACGAGAGCGTGAGGATCGCCACGGTGGCGAAGCCCGGTGAGCGTCGCAGCTGCCGCAGGGCGCCGCGCAGGTCCTGTCGCAGCACGTCCCAGTGCGCGCCTGGCGCGGCGCGCAGTACGTCGGTCAGCAGCTCGAGCCACGACGGCGCATCGGGAGTGCGCGTGAGATCGTGCACGAGCTCGCGTTCGTGTTCGTCGCGCAGGTGTGCCGGGAGTAGGGCAAGCACGATCCGATAGCGCCAGGGGAGCTGGCGGAGCGTGCGCGCGCTGGCGTCGTGTTCCGTGTCGTCCGGCGTGCGGTTCGAAGTCATCGCGAAGGCCTCAGTGACAGCTGCCGCAGGGCGAACTTCACCGTCGCGCGCAGACGCTCCGTCTCTGCTTCCACGGCAGCGCGCCCGAGTGAGGTGAGGCGATAGTAGCGCCGGCGTTCGTCATCGAGGTCGGCGTCGGGGCGCCACGGCGACTCTTCAATGAGGCCCGAATCTTCGAGGCGGCGGATCGCCGCGTACAGCGTTCCCGGTCCGAGCCGCACCGAGCCGTCGCTCTGCTCGTCGACCGCTCGACGGATGGCGTAGCCGTGACGGTCGCGCGCCGTGAGGGCGAGGAGGATGTGATACGTCGCCGGCGAGAGCGGTGCGCCGGACGTGTCGGTGGAGTCGGGGGGCATGACGTCGTCGCGGTGATTAGTACGATCGTCGTACTAGTCGTCAGACAACCGTGTCAGCGGAAGGGTTTGCGCGGTGGGACGAGGCGGCTTCCCAAGCGGGGGGCGAGCGGACAAGGTTGTGCTCCTCGTTCTCTCTCCACACCTCGTCGTCCGTGCCCCACTACCACATCGCCGCCATCCCCGGAGATGGCATCGGCCAGGAAGTCCTCCCCGAGGGGATCCGTGTCGTCGACGCCATCGCGGCTCGACACGCCATCACCATCGAGTGGCATCACAAGACGTGGGCCAGCTGCAGCTACTACGAGCGTCACGGGACGATGATGCCCGCCGACTGGGAGTCGCAGCTCTCGCCGATGGACGCGATCTACTTTGGCGCTGTAGGGTGGCCGGCGACGGTGCCGGACCACATCTCGCTCTGGGGGTCGCTCCTCAAGTTCCGCCGGGCTTTCGACCAGTACGTGAACGTGCGCCCGTGCCGCCTCATGCCGGGGATCCCGTCGCCACTGGCCGGGCGTGCACCTGGCGACATCGACTTCTACGTGGTGCGGGAGAACACCGAAGGGGAGTACTCGAGCATCGGCGGGCGCATCTTCGAGGGGACCGAGCGCGAGACGGTGATCCAGGAGACGGTGATGACGCGCGTCGGCGTCGATCGCGTGCTCCGGTACGCCTTCGAACTCGCGGCGCGCCGTCCCAAGCGCCATCTCACCTCGGCGACCAAGAGCAACGGGATCGCGATCACGATGCCGTTCTGGGACGAACGGGTGGCAGCGATGGCCGGCGACTATCCCGGCGTACGCGTCGACAAGTACCATATCGACATCCTCACTGCGCACTTCGTGCTGCATCCCGACTGGTTCGACGTCGTCGTGGCGAGCAACCTGTTCGGCGACATCCTCTCCGACCTCGGCCCCGCCTGCACGGGGACGATCGGGATCGCGCCGAGTGCGAACATCAATCCCGAGCGCCGCTTTCCGTCGTTGTTCGAGCCCGTGCACGGCTCGGCGCCGGACATTGCCGGGAAGGGGATCGCCAATCCGATCGGGATGATCTGGTCGGGGGCGATGATGCTCGAGCATCTCGGGCACTCCGAGGCCGCGACTGACATTGTCGCTGCGATCGAACGGGTGCTCGGTGATGCGAACGCGCCGCGCACACCGGACATGGGGGGAACGGCGACGACAATGCAACTCGGCGCGGCGGTCGCCGCATCGCTTTAGGGAGAACGCGACATGGACACGCTCGCACAGGACATCCGCTACGCGCTCCGCGGGCTGCGGCGGGCCCCGGGCTTCACCATCGTCGCGCTGCTCACGCTGGCGCTGGGGATCGGCGTCAACAGCTCGATCTTCAGCGTCGTCAATGCGATTCTCTTTCGCCCACTCCCCGTCGACCATCCCGAGCAGCTGGTCGAGATCTACGGGCGACAGTCGACCGCGACCGAGCATGGGACGAGTTCGTACCCCAACTACCTCGTGTATCGCGAGCAGGCGAAGACGCTGAGCGAGCTGGTGGGATACACGAACTTCTTCGCGCACCTGTCGATCGAAGGAAGCTCCGACCTGGTCACCGGCGAGCTGGTCACCGACAACTATTTCCGTGCGCTCGGTGTGCGCCCGGCGATCGGGCGCGCCTTTGCACCTGGCGAGGCGACGGCGATCGACGCCTCGGCGTACGCCGTGATCAGCGATCGCTTCTGGAAGTCGCGCTACAACGGCGCTCCCGACGTGGTCGGCAAGACGTTCCGGATGAACGGGATCGTCTACACCGTGCTTGGTGTCGCGCCCCCCGAGTTTCGCGGGATGGTTCCCGCCGTGACGGCGCAGATGTGGATTCCGGCGACCATGGCCGAGCGGGTCGAGCCGGTGGGGAGTAACCGGGTGATCGGGCGATCGACCGGCAACACGCGGTTGGAGCGGCGCGGGCAGCACTGGCTCTGGCTCAAGGGGCGCATGAAGCCGGGGGTGACGGTGGCGCAGGTGCGCGCCGAGATGGAGGGGATCGTCGCGCGCCTCGGCGAAGAGTTTCCCGAGACCATGGCGAAGGAGCGCGTGGTCATCGTGCCGACCAGGGACGTGCGCATCAATCCGGATATCGATGCGACGATTGCGCCGGCGGGGTTGCTGATGGTGGCGGCGGTGAGCCTCGTGCTGGTGGTGGCATGCGCGAACCTGGCCAACCTCATGCTGGCGCGCGCAGCGGGGCGTCGGCGCGAGATCGCGGTGCGGGCGGCGTTAGGCGCGGAACGTACGCGACTCGTGCGGCAGCTCCTGACCGAGAGCCTGATCCTGGCGCTCCTCGGCGGCGCGCTCGCCGTACCGTTGGCGGTGGTGCTCTCCGGTCTCGTGACGCGCGCACAGCCGCCGCTCCCGATCGACCTGGGGCTCGCGGTGAGTCCCGACTGGCGCGTCCTGACCTTCACGCTCGTCGTCGCCGTGGCGACCGGCGTGGTGTTCGGGCTGGTCCCGGCGCTGCGTGCGTCGCGCCCCGATCTCGTTCCGGCGCTCAAGGATTCGAGCACCGGTGGAGGCGGGCGCCGTCGACGCTTTGGGGTGCGCGACGCGCTCGTTGTCGTGCAGGTCGCGGTGTCGCTGGTGCTGGTGATCGGCGGGGCGCTTCTCGTTCGCAGCCTCATTGCGGCGGGGCACGTCCCGCTCGGCTACGACGGCGACCGCATGGCGTACCTGTCGCCGGAGCTCAAGATGAGCGGCTACGACGGCGTACGCGCCGGACCGTTTCTCGAGGAAGGTGTCAGGCGGCTGCAGAGCGTCCCGGCGGTGGAAGCGGTCGGGCTGACCAGCCGGCTTCCGCTCTCGCTCAACAACAACGGCTTCACCGTCTTCATCGCCGGGCGCGAGACGAGCGACAATCGTCCGCTGGCAATCGACGGGGCGTACGTCGACGAGCGGTACTTCGACGCGCTGCAGCTCGAGGTGCTCGCCGGGCGCGGCGTTGCAGCTGCCGATCGCGACGACGGGCGACGCGTGGTGGTGATCTCGCGGGCGATGGCCGGGCGATTCTGGCCGGGGACGCCCGAGAACGCGGTGGGGCGCGAACTGCGGCTGAGCGAAGGGGGGAACCCGTACCAGGTGGTCGGCGTGGTGGAGGACTACAAGGTCGACACCCCGGGGGAGCAGCCCAAGTCGTATCTGCATCTTCCGCTCGGTCGCCAGGAGACGTACGCCAACTTCGTCGTCCGCACGTCCGTTCCGGCGCGCGGGCTCGTGCCGGCGCTTCAGCGCGAGTTGCTGGCGCTCGACCCCAACGTGGTGCTCATCGACAAGGGAACGTCGCGCGACCTCGCCGATGTGCGACTCTTTCCGGTTAGGGCGGGAGCCTGGTTGATCGGCGCATTCGGCGTGCTCGCGCTTGTGGTCGCCGCCGTGGGGCTGTACGGCGTGATTGCCTACTCGGTGTCGAGCCGCGTGCGCGAGATCGGCATCCGCAAGGCGTTAGGTGCGCGCTCCGGCCAACTGGTGGGGATGGTGCTCAGCGAGGGGATGCGACTGGTGGCGATCGGCGGGGTGATCGGCGCCGCGCTCGCGGCCGCGGCAGCACGCGTGTTGTCGAGCGTGCTGTTCGTGGGGGCGTTCGACGTTGTCAGCTTCGCGATCGCGTTTGGCGTGCTGGCGCTGGTGGCGCTGCTCGCGAACGCGGTACCGGCCCGGCGGGCGGGGAGCGTGGACGCGATGGTGGCGCTCAGGGGGAGCTGAACGAGCGTTCGGCGCGATGAGGCGGGATCAGTCGCCGAAGAGGCGCAGGATCTGACTGCTGACGATCGCGCCGATGAAGGCGCCGACTACGAACGCGACCGGAACGCGAATGACTGGGTGAATGGGCTCGGCGTCGCTTTCGTCCGGCTTCGAAATGACGACCAACGCGATGCCGCCGACCAACGCGGAGGTACTCACGATCACGTTGCGGGTCTTGCTGACGCGAGGCTCCTGTGGAGGCGAGTAAGGGCGGAACGCGTGCGTGGTTTGCGGCGCGGCGCTGAGCGCGGCGGCGAGCGCACCGCCATCGCGCCGGGGCGATTGCGCCAGCAGTGGCGAGGCAGACAATACCGCGAATGCAAACAGGATCGCGCGCATCTGATTTTCACTGGTCAGGTCTACGTGGATGTCGCCGCCCTCGCGGGGCGCGCAACGTGCGTGCCAGTGATCTGTTCTACGTGTCACCAGGCGCGATGGAGCGGTTGCCAGGTCTGGAGCCGTGGATGGCCACGACTACCGGAAAGGTGTGTTCGTTGCCGAGGACGAGTGGCTGTCGCCGAGATGGACGTTGCGTGGTGGTGGGCCGCACTGGCCAGCCTGCACATCTCCCTCAGAAGTACAAGCCGACGCGCAGCGACACCGAGCCAGCCGTTGCATCAAAGCTCGACGACTTCCCGCGCAACTCAGTCTCGTTCAGCACATCCCGATTCGTCGAATGCTCATAGTTGGCGAGCGCTGTCCACACCGCGGCGAGCGACAGATGCGGCGTCACCATCCATCCGGCACCTAACTCCCCGAACAGGCCGACTCTCGTCGTTCGCTGTTCGCGGACATGCCGTCCCCCGACCACGGTTGGCTCCGTCTGGTCGGATCCCAGATAGGAGACGCTTGGTCCGAGCGCGACGAACTGCTGAAGGTGCGGGGCAATCGCGCGGTACCAACGCTGACCAATTCGCAGGCGCGCATACGTCGAACTGCCATGAACCGTTCCCCCTGTCTGTCGATGCTCGCCGTATCCTCCACCTACATCAAGCACGGTCGCGGTCGCGCGCCCGCGAAAGCGCAGCACCCCCGCGCTGGCGAACGACGAACCCGGCGTGAACTCGGCGCCCCACTGTCGCGCGCGAAATGGGAGGGAGTCCGCTTGTTGCGCACGTGCGAGCGACGGAACGGCGACCAAGAGTACCGACAGGAGACTTGCGACAACACGCATTCTGCGTACTCCTCTGTTCAAGGACTCTCCGATTCAAGGACTCAGAAGTGCAAACTCACGCGCAGCGTCGCTGCGCCGAAATCAGCAAATAGCTGTGAGGCTTTTCCATCGGCCTGAAAATTCGGCTCCTGTGAGTGGTCGGTCGTGACACGCGAGTAGCCGGCGCGTGCCTGCCACGCCGCCCCCAGCGCCAGCTGCGGCGTGACCAGCCATGCCGCACCCAGCTCGCCGAATATCCCGGCGCCAAACGAGTGCTGCGTGAGCATGATCTCCTGACCCGCGAGACCGCCGCTACTCTTCTCGTACGAGTAGCCGATGGTCGGCCCCACCGTCGCGAACTGCATCAGGCGCGGGCCGATCGGGCGATACCATCTCGGTCCGACGCGGAGATCCACGGACGATCGGTCGGTCGAGGTCACGTAATCGCTCTGCGTGCCGGACCGAACGTTCCCACCGACGTCGATCAGCCAAGCACTCCGGTTCGAGCGAAAGCGAAGCAATCCCACGCTGCCGAACGAACCGGTCGCAGAAAACTCCGCCCCCCACTGCCCCGCACGAAACGGGAGCGAGTCGGTCGCCTGCGCGTCGACATCGAGAGGGAGGACCGCGACCAGCACTACTACAATCGCACCGACGACGTATCGCATGAAGCCTCCTGGCAATTGTGTGGGGACACGTGGAAGCCGACAAACAACAAAAGGCGCGCAGCCTTCGCGGCTGCGCGCCTTCGCGTACCCTACCAGTTCATGAACTGCCGTGTGCGGAGCACCGCGACGATCGCGACTACGCAGTCCGTGCAAGCGCGCACAGCGGCGCCGTGCCGTCTATCATCCGTCATCCGCATCCCCTCCCCCTCCCCCTCCCCTCGTCGTTTCGTTGAATCGGC
>CAZWVG010000092.1:0-19634 GCA_964637355.1 uncultured Gemmatimonadaceae bacterium | reverse complement strand
GCGTTCATCAGCTCGATCTGCCGCCGCCCGTTGTCCATCAGCGGAGCGAGGCGGCGCCGGATCCCCACATTGATGCGCATGCGGGGATCCTTGGCGTATTCATTGTACATGTAGTCACGCTCTTCGTCCGTCACCATCTCGAGCGTGAGCTCGTCGTGGTTGCGAAGGAAGATTGCCCACTGGCATTCCGGCGGGATCTCCGGTGTGCGCGCCATGATCTCGACGATCGGCGTCCGGTCCTCGCGACGCATGGCCATGAACATCCGCGGCATGAGCGGGAAGTGAAACGCCATGTGGCACTCGTTCGCGTCGCCGAAGTACGGGCGCACGTCCGTGGGCCACTGGTTCGCCTCGGCGAGGAAGATCCGCCCGCGATACTCCGCGTCGAGTGCGGCGCGCATCTTCTGCAGCACCACGTGCGTCTCCGGGAGATTCTCGCAGTTGGTCCCGTCGCGCTCGATGAGGTACGGGATCGCGTCGAGACGCAGTCCGTCGACTCCCATGTCGAGCCAGAAGCGCATCACATCGAGCACCGCCTCCAGCACCTCGGGGTTGTCGAAGTTGAGGTCGGGTTGGTGGCTAAAGAAGCGATGCCAGAAGAACTGCTGCGCGACCGGATCCCACGTCCAGTTGCTGGTCTCGGTGTCGGTGAAGATGATGCGCGTGTCGGCGTAGGTGTTCGGGTCATCCGTCCACACGTACCAGTTGCGCTCGGGGCTCCCCTTGGGGGCGCGTCGGGCTCGCTGGAACCACGCATGCTGGTCGGAGGTGTGATTGATCACGAGTTCGGTCACCACGCGAATCCCGCGCCGGTGTGCCTCGTACATGAATCGCTGGAAGTCCGCGAGCGAACCGTACGTCGGGTTGATCGACTTGTACTCGGCGATGTCATAGCCGTCGTCCTTGAGCGGCGACGGATAGAACGGGAGGAGCCAGAGACAGGTGACACCGAGCGATTGTATGTAGTCGAGCTTCTCGATCAGTCCACCGAAATCGCCGTAACCATCCCCGTTGCTGTCGCAGTACGCCTTGACGTGCGCCTGGTAGACGATCGCGTCCTTGTACCAGAGCGGGTCGTCGGGGAGTTCGGTGTTCGTCTTCGGAGTGGGCATCGCGCATCGCCGCGGGTGGCGGGGAGTGCCGGCGACCTGGCGAATTGCAGCTGTGGCGCCTTCCTCCCGCTCGTGAGTGTCTTGCCTAGCTTAGCGCTGCGCCCGGCGACAGGCAATGCGACGCCGCGATGGGTGGTGCAAGGATGTCGCGCGGGTTCACCGCCGCCTGCCGGTCGCGACAGACGCAGGCTGCAAGGTGCCCCCTGTCACCCGTCGCTAGTCTCCCGCGGACGATGCATATCTCGGTTAGGTTCCCGGGCGGTCGCCACTCGCGACTCGCCACCGACCGTCCCTCGCCCGAAAAGGCGAGCCGCATCGCACCGGTACACCGGGCGACAAGTCGCGACTGGCCGCTCCAGCACATGCCGACCAGGCAACGCCCTGCCTCGCCGCGGTGCGACGCCCCTTCATGAACCGCTCTCACAGAGTCACGATTGCGTCAGTTTCGTCGCGCGGCCGTCGATTCGAATCCAGTCCGCCCTAGGATTCAGTCGACGTCCCGATGATCACGCTCCTCCTTGCGGCCGCGCTCCTCACACACGACACCGTCTCCACGACGGTGCCATCGTGTTCGAGTGTCGCCGCGAGCGCCCCCGCGGATTCGGCGTGCATCCGTTCGTCGATGCCGAGTGCCGACACCACGCATCAGCGACCACGTCGCCAGGCGGTCGAGCTGAGCGACTGGTATCCTCGTCGTCTGACCATTCATCGGCTCGCGAGTTGGACAATGCTCCCACTCTTTGCGGGCGAGTATGCCACGGGTTCGCGGCTGATGTCACAGGGGACAAGCTCCCCCGCGTGGATCAAGCGCGCGCACCCGCTCTTCGCCGATGGCGTCCTCGCACTCTTCGCGGTGAATACCGTCACCGGTGCCTGGAACCTGTGGGACGCGCGCCGGAGCTCCGACGGACGCACGTGGCGGACGATTCACTCCGTGCTCATGCTCGCCGCGGATGCGGGGTTCACGTATGTCGGGTCGCTCTCGCGTTCGGCGAAGGAGTCGGGAGCGGTGCGCCAGCGACACCGTGCCTTCGCCATTGCATCTGGCGGCACTGCCGTCCTCTCGGTGGTGATGATGCTTCCTCTCATCCGGCGCGACTGACGCGCGAGGCGACGCATGGATCATCCCTGCTCCACCGAGAGTTGTCCGCTTCGACTCACGGCATCGTCGACGCTCGGGCGCAGGTCATTCCTCGTCCAGTCGTTGATCGCAACGGCCGGCTCGATGCTGGCAGCGGCCTGCGGCACTGGCACGTGGGAGACAGGGCCGAAGCCGTCGATTACCGACTTGGGCGACGGGGGCTATACCATCGCGATCGCCGACTATCCGGCGCTCGCGCAGGTGGGCGGGATTGCGAAGGTCGCGGTCGCGGGCGGGAGCGCAGTCGCCGTGGTGCGGCGCGCGGAGTCACAGTACGACGCGTTCTGGATGTCGTGCCCGCATCAGGGGACGACGATCGCCATCCAGCGCGACGGATTCACCTGCCCCAATCACGGGGCACGTTTCGACGAGAGCGGGACGTGGGTCGGGGGCCAGGCGACGGGCAACCTGTCGCTCGTTCCGTTCACGTACGACCCCGTAGCGCGCACGATCAAGTTAGGGGTGGCGCCGCCGCCGGTGACGCACCAGCGACCGCCGATGGTGCTGGACGTCGTGCTCGCGACCGTGCCGGAGATGGCGGCCGTGGGTGGTATCGCGCTGTTCGGGCTCGGCAACGGATATCCCGCCGCGCTCGTGCGACTGGCGGAGGAGAGTTACCACGCGCTCTCGCCGATTTGTCCGCACAAGGGCTGGTACGTGGAAGCCGCCGCGGCGGGATTCGAGTGTCCCGGGCATCACGCGAGGTTTTCGGCGCGGGGGGTGTGGCAGGGGGGGCAGGCGACGACCGACCTCACGCTCCTCGACTCCACGTACGACGCGACCAGAGGCGTCGTCTCGATCACGATTCCATAGGTGCGCGACTAGCGCACCAGCGTCGGCCGCTCCGTCGTCGCCAAGACGTCGCGCATGGTGGCGTCGCATGGTCCCGAGGGATGGTGTCCGGCTGCGTTCGTCGCGGACCACGAGCGTGAGATTATCGGCATCGTACACCAGCGATACATCGATCGCACGCGCGCATGGCCTACGTCACCTGCAGGTGACGCCAGCGGAGGAGGAGGGCAGCGACGAGGATGGTGACGGCAACGCAGAGGACCAGGAAAAGTCGAGACTGCACGAAGGTCGGAGGGAACAGGATCTCGACCGCCGCACTGTCGCCATTCCGCACGCCGTCTTCGTTCGGGGCGATGACCCGAAACTGATACGAGCCACGTGCGCCCGCCGTGTGCTGGCGCGGGCGAGAAGGCGCGACGGATGCGTGGACTGCGCGTCCGTCGCGCGCATCGCGCGCAAGAGGGGCACGCGTCGTCGCGGCACCAACACCACGATCACTGCGCGAACGTTTCGTGCACGGTGCGATGTGAAATGAGCTGCCAGCGATCGTGACGCTTCACAAAGGTCCGCAGAAACCAGATCGTGTAGTCGCGCCACTTCGTGTCGTCGGACGTGGTGCGCACATGGATTTTCCCGGTCACGAGCGCCACGTCTCCGTGCAGTTCGACCTGCTGAGCGCTGACGTCGCGCGCGATGTACGCCGTGCGCCGGTTCTTGACTGCTGCGATCCAACTGGACTTGGAATCCACCAGCGACGGTTCGCCACCAGACGTCCACTCATCTCCGTGCGGGAAGCGAAAATCCGTGGCCAGGACCTCCTCGAGGAACGCCGCATCGCCGCGGACAACTGCTTCCTCGACGCGCGCATTGAGAGCCGTGAGCTCTCGCGCCGCATTCGCGGTCGATGTCGATGAATCGTGCGCCTGCGCGGGGAGCTCGAATGCGCAGCACAACGCCATGCACGCTACCGCGATCCATCCACGCGACATCGCATCGCTCCGGGGTAGTGGCCGAGCGCTCGATCGACACTCGGTGACCAACGTTGCACGACGCGATCGGACATCGCATCGGTGCCTAACGTAAAATGGCGCTCGCCCCGGCACAGGTGCCGACTGCACCACGATCGTTCCGGGGAGGTCGCCAGCGTCACATAGACTGTCCCTTGCCGAAGAGCGTAGCAAGAGCTCGGGTGATGGCGCCGCCGCAGACGCCGCCGCAATACGACCATGCGCCGAGTCCTCCCGATGGGCCGACGGAGAGAGTGAGTCGCGTCCGCATCAGTGCTCGAGCCGCCCGAACGCCTCTTTCGCTCCGGCGTGCGAGGGGTTTTCCGCCAACACCTCTCGGTAGAGCGCTGCGGCGCCGGCACGGTCGCCGCGCCGTTCGAGGATCATGCCGAGTCGCCATTTCGCGTCGGCGTGCGTGGGAGCGTCCGGAGCAACCGGACGTGCGAGGTAGTAGCGCAGCGCTGCTTCACCGACGTCGAGCTCACGCCCGGTCAGCGCGGCGATCTTCCCGATCTGGTAACGCGCGACGAGTCGCGTCGAATCGCGCGTGAGCACCTGCTGAAGCGCTCGCAGTACCTGCAATCGACCGGTCGTCGACGTGTCGACGTTCACGAGCGTTAGTCCCAACTGGATTGCGGACTCCGGACTACTAAGCGACGCCGACGTCGCGAGAACGGCGTGCGCACGGGTATTCACGAAGCGACGCACCTCTGCCGCACTCGTCGAGAACGCGGCGTCGACGTCGCCGGCCGAGATCCCCGCATCCAGCGCAATGCGCGTGAGTGTCGGATAGTCGACTGGCTGGTCCGGCGGTATCGCCAGAATCCCGCGCAACATGGCCATCACGCGACTGCGGTCGGTGCGCGACTCGAGCACCAGCAGCTGCAAGGGGCGGAGGGCGTAGCGCTGCGTCGCGTCGATCTCGTCCGGTCCCCGAATGGCGGCAAGCGCGGGGTAGGGCGCCTGGCCGAAGTTGGCCGCCTGCGACGCCTGGCGGGTGACGAAGGGGACCTCGCCCTGAATCTCCTCGGTCGTCACGAGGGCGAGGTACTCGGCTGTGGACTCCAGCGCGAACCAGAACAGCGGTCCGTGGGGGAAGTAGCGCGTGCCGAAATAGTAATGCGCCATCTCGTGGCTCAACGACGGCCAGAGCCAGGGCGGCATTCGCACGTCGCCGCCGGAGCGATCGACGATGCGATCGAAGTCGAGTCCTCCGGAGAAGGTGATCGTCGGCCAGGTGACGAACTGCCAGTTGACCTCGCCGGGATGGTAGTCGCGCGAGATCGACGTGAACGAGAGGAGGACCGGTCGCTCGTCGTATACTGCACCGAGAAGTTTGGCGTACAACTCTCCGATGCGGGAGATGGCCCCCGAGAATGCGGCGACGGTACGTGCGTCGGCGGCGCCACCCACGAACGTCACGTTCGCGTTGCCGGACGTCTCGAAGTCGCCGACGTAGAGCATGAGCTGACGTGGAACGGCGGACGTAAACGTGGCGGCGGTATCTGCCACTGGCGCCGAACCGTTGAGATAGAGCGCGCGGCAGGTGGGGCAGTGCACCTCGATGCGATAGGTGACCTCCGCTTCCGCGCGTGTGCTCGCCGAGTCGAACAGCGTGGGGTACCAGCGCGTCTGCTCAGCGGCGCGCAACGTCCCGAACCCGTCCACGATTCGCCCCTTCCAGTCTTCGTTGGCGGTGTTGTGATCGAAGACGGGAACTGCGCCGCGATACTCCACGCAGAACGAGGTGAGCGGTGCCGCGCTGTCGGGTCGCGCGACGACGTATTCGCGCGCCTCGCCAACGATGCGCCCGTCGTCCTCGCCGCGATACGGCAGGACGGTCCCGTGTGTGTCGGTGACCGTCTTGATGTTGAGGGCGTTGTTGAGCAGAAAGCGGAGTGTGCGCACCGGTGCGAAGCGCGACGTGCACAGCGAGCCGTCGATCAGTCCGGTCGCGACGTCCGTGCGAATGCGCCCCGCAACGTGCGGTGCCTGGGCAGGGAGCGCGCTCGCTGCGAGGGCGAGCAGGCAGAACGCAGCGAAACAGGGGCGAGACCGAGTCTTCATGAGCAGCCGCGGGCGGAAGAGTGCCGCGGCGACCGGCGCGCCGCGGTGCATGCGCGCATTCGACAGTCCTCGCGCCCATCGGGTTGCGTCGCCACGCCAGCCGTGCATGGATCTACGGCGCAGATCGAGCCTATCGCCCGCCGCCACGGCGGAACAGCCACGACCGACAGTCGGCTAGTGCACCAGCACCGGCCGCTCCATCGTCGCAAAGAAGTCGCGCATGATCGCCTCACGATCGAAGTGCTCCCACACGGTGACCATGCGTCGATTGTCGGGGCGCTCGACCCACTTGCTGTCCACGAGGCGCGGCGCGGGGATCGTGCGCGGACGTGCCCATGCCGGCTGCTTGACGATCGCCACCGCGGCCATGTCGTAGAGCGCACGCGATGGCGGATCGCCGTCGAGCTTCACGTGCTCGAACAGGTCGACGGAATAGTCGCCAAACGAAGTGAAGCGCCCGCCGTTGCGTCCGACGATGGGAGTGGCTACGTGCGGTCCTCGTCCCGGCATCCGGGCGCGAATCTCGTCGAGCGAGGCGCGGACGACCGCCGTCCCCGTCGGGAGCCCCCAGCGCACGACCGCCATCTCGAATGGCGCCTCGGTCTCCAATACGTACGCCAGCGCCGATTCGTCGTTCTCCTGGTTGTATTCTCCCGGCTCTGGATAGTTGGAGCCGAGCCAGACGATCCGCACCAGCTTGGCGATCGATGGATCCTTCTTCAGGGCGAGCGCGATGTTGGTCAGCTTCCCGATGGGGAGGAGCAGGAGCGGCTTCGCACTCGGCGCGTGCGCACGCTGGATGATCAGGTCAACTGCGCCCTTCCCGTCGAAGTCGCGCTCACCCGTGTGAGGGGCGATCTCGTCGAAGGATCCGTTCGCGCCGCGCGTGACGAGATAGCGCTGCTGGAGCCCCGCCAGCGTGACGATCCGCTCCGCCTCGGCGGCCTGCTCGTCGACGTCGCCGCCGTTCCGCGTTCGGTTGACGGTGATCCCCACGAGGTCGAAGACGTCGCCGCTGAAGAGCAGATACGCCAGCGCATGCTGATCGTCCACCTCGTTGTTTGCATCGGAGTCGAGCAGGACGCGAATGCGCTCCTGTGTAGCCGCGGCGAGCGGACTCGCTGTCGCAAGCAGTGCCATGGCGAGCCCCCACATGCACGCTGTGCGTAGGTGACGCGCGCCACCACCGATCGGATGCCAGAGCTTCGCGATCACTCCCTCCTCCTGTCGAACGTCAGGTCCGCGCGAGCGTCGCGGCGATGCCCCCGGAACGGGTGAGCGAGCCATCTCCCGGGGGCAGCACCCCGAACGAGGGCGCCGAGGCGTGAAGGTACCGCCAAAAGCGCGAAAAGGCCCGTCCGGCAATTCGCGCGCGATATAGACTCGGGGAGAAAGCCTCCCGACGCAACACACCCAACACGACCATGCGCCGACTCGCCATCGCCTGCACGCTCCTCGTCGCTGCTACCTCCGCGAAGGCTCAGACCTTCCCGACCCAGGACCCGACCATTCGCCACATCTACGCGGTCGGCATGGACTCGAGCGCCCTCCAGTCGGAGGCACACGTCCTCTTCGACTCGCTCGGTCCACGTCTGCAGGGGACGCCGAACCTCAAGCGGGCGCAGGACTGGCTGGTCGACATGTACAAGTCATGGGGGATCGCCGCCAGGGAAGAGCAGTACGGTACCTGGCGCGGCTGGGTCCGCGGACATTCGCACATCGACCTCGTCGCGCCGCGCAATCGCACCTTGCAGGGACAAATGGTCGGCTACAGCCCCGGCACCGGGGGCAAGGATGTCACGCTCGAACCGATCATCCTTCCGCAGTTCAAGGACAGCACCGCCTTCGTGGCGTGGCTCCCGCAGGCAAAGGGGAAGCTGGTGATGATTTCCGCGCCGCTCCCCACGTGCCGCCCACAGGACGACTGGGCTGCGAACGCGACGCCCGAGAGCAAGGCGCGCATGGACACGCTCATGGTCACCACGCAGCGCGAGTGGGCGCCGAGGCGCGTCTCACCAGGCGCGCCCGGCGGCGAGAGTGCGGGAGTGCGGGGGACGGGATACTTCACCGCGTTAGGCGGTGGTGAACTCGGTGTCCGGCTCGAGCAGGGAGGCGCGGGTGGTATCATCGTCTCGCGCCCGAAGCTTCCGTGGTCGTTGGGCGGGGGACGCACGCCGGCGCAGGTCGTCGAGGCAGCGGCGAACGGCGCAGGAGGGGCGCGCTTTTTCGGGAGCGGCGCCCTCAACACGGGGTGGGGGGCGATGGAGGTCTTCGAGACCTACAACACGAAAACACCAGCGATCGCACTCGACTGCGAGGACTACGGCCTCGTCGCGCGCCTCGCCGCCGCGGGCGACAAGCCGAAGCTCACGCTCAATCTCGACGGCAAGCTCCTCGGCGAGCAGCCCGTCTTCAACGTGGTCGGGCGCATTCCCGGCACCGAGCACCCCGACGAGTACGTGGTGCTCTCGGCGCACTTCGACTCGTGGGATGGGTCGTCAGGTGCAACGGACAACGGCACCGGGACGCTCACCATGCTCGAGGCGATGCGCATCCTCAAGAAGGTCTATCCCAATCCCAAGCGCACCATCCTCGTCGGGCACTGGAGCGGCGAAGAGGAGGGCGAGGTCGGCTCCAAGGCCTTCACCGAAGATCATCCCGAGGTATTGAGCGGCTTGCAGGCGCTTTTCAACCAGGACAACGGGACCGGACGCGTCGCGTTCATCGGCGGGGCGGGACTCGTCGGTGCCCCGGCGCACTTGAACGACTGGCTTGGAAGGATTCCCACCGAGTTTCGCGCGCAGCTCAACGGCGGGCAGCCGGTCGTCCCCGGCCGACCGGCCGGCGGCGGAAGCGATGACTTCCCCTTCGGTTGTCGCGGGCTCCCGGCCCTTGGGCTCGGCTCGCTGGGATGGGACTACGGCAACGTCACGTGGCATACGGAGCGCGACACGTACGACAAGGTCGTCTTCGATGACCTGCGGTACAACGCGACGCTGACGGCGATGCTCGCCTACCTCGCCGCCGAGGATCCTCAGCGCATTCCGCTGGACCGCGTCGACGTCACGGCGATGAGCGGCGGGCGCGGCCCTGCGCGCGGGTGGCCCGAGTGCGAGAAGGCGCCGCGCAAGACGGAGCCGCGGCTCAAGTAGGGGAGGGGGGCGGCCGCTCAGCGCTCCGACGGCGATGCTGCAAATCGTTGGCTCGCGTGAGCGCTGACCGGCGTTAGGCCGTGCACCTGCTAGGCAGTCTCGCCTTGCTCCCGGTAGCGATGAAGCGCCAGTGTCGCGGCCGCGAGCAAGGAGCCGAGCGCCATCAGGATGGCGACGGACGCGAGTCCGACGCCTCGGCTGAACAGCAAGCCCGCGATGATGGGGCCGAGCGCCGCGCCGCCTCGCCCCACACCGATCACGAATCCCGTTCCCCCCGCGCGCACCGCGGTTGGGAATGACTGCGCGAAGATGGTGTAGAGCCCGACGACCGCCGCATTGGTGCATATGCCGGCCACGGCGGCCACCAGGGCAAGCTGCTGCAGGTCCGCCTGCCCTTGTCCAAAGAGCGAA
Source organism: uncultured Gemmatimonadaceae bacterium (assembly GCA_964637355.1). Lineage (GTDB taxonomy): Bacteria > Gemmatimonadota > Gemmatimonadetes > Gemmatimonadales > Gemmatimonadaceae > SCN-70-22. Next base: position 9,952 of record CAZWVG010000092.1, on the reverse strand, counting down.
ACCATCACGGCCGAGAGCACGAGCGCGCCGATGACCAGGCGGCGTACGTCGAAGCGCTGCGTGAGGACGCTGAGCAGGAACGAGCCAGTGGCTCCACCCACGTTCGCCCACACGAGCACTCCCCCCGCGGTCGACGGCGCGTACCCCATGTCGACCACGATCTTCGGGATCCACTTCAGGATGAAGTAGAACGTCATGATGTGGGCGAAATACGCGATCGTCAGCAGGACGGTCGTGCGCGCGAGCCCGGGGGCGAAGAGCTGCGCGATGGTTGCCCGTGGCGCGTCGCCCTGGGGCGCGGGGAGTGAAGCAACGGTGCGATGCCCGAGTCGGCGCAGCACGACGTTCACCCGCTCCAGCGCGTTTGTCGGGCGCCGGTGCACGACAAACGCGACGGTCTCCGGCAGAATGAACCAGACGAGCGGAAGGAACGCGAGCGTCGCGAAGGCGCCGAACCCAAAGACCGAACGCCACGTCCCCGACGCGAGGAGATTCGAGGCGATCGAGCCGCCGACGATCGCTCCCAGCGGATATCCGCCGGCCATGAGCGCTACCGCAAAGTTGCGGCGCCGCGCATTGGAGAATTCCGCCGCCGCCGCGTTGATGGTCGCCAGCATCCCGCCGATCCCGAGGCCAGTGAAGAGTCGAAAGGCGGAGAGTGTGGGGACAGTGTGCGCGGTCGTCGCGAGTGCCATGCCGATCGCCATCACGACGAGACTCCACAGGATCACGGGCCGGCGCCCCATGCGATCGGCGACACCGCCGACCAGGATCGACCCTACCGCCATGCCGATCAACTCCATCGACAAGACCACGCCGAGTACGGCGCGATCGATGCCCCACTCGGCGGCGATGCCAGGGGAGGCAAAGCTGATGGAGAGGACGTCGAAGCCGTCAAGGGCATTCAGGAGGACGCAGATGGCGATAGCGAGGACCTGCATCGCGCCCATGCGCTCGCTGGCGATGATCGCGCGTGGATCGTCCGCGGCGGGTGGTGCGCTCGCCTCCTGCCCGCCCTGGCCTAACGATGACGACGAGTTGGGGGTCATGGGCGACACGGGGAGCTCCGTCTCATTCGTCGGCGAGGAAATCCCCGATCGCGTGCGTGAACGCGTCCGACTGTTCGACGTTCGACAGGTGCGCCGCGCCGCGGAGGATGGTGAGCGCACTCCCGTCGATCGCGGCGTGCAACGCTTCGCCAAGCGCCGGCGGCGTGGAGACGTCACACTCTCCGGCGATGATGAGCGATGGTGCGCGGATACGGGCAATGTCGGCGGAGAGATCGGCCGCGCGCAGCGCCTCGCAGATCGCGATGTATCCCGCGGGCGGCGTCTCGTCGATCATCCGGGCGACGTCGCGCGTCTGCTCGGGGTGCGCGAGGCGGAATTCTTCCCCAAGGAATCGCGCCAGGACTGCATCGCGTATCGCCGCCATTCCTCCATCCCGCACGGCGCGGATTCGCTCATTCCACGAGTCTTCGGTGCCGATGCGCGCACCGGTATTCGCGAACACTGCACGATGCACGCGTTCGGGGTGGTGCGCGGTAGTCCAGAGCGCGATCACGCCACCTAACGACAACCCGCAGAGGTGTGCCCGCCGCACGCCCAGGTGGTCCAACAGCGCCAGGAGGTCGCCCCCGAGCTGGTCGATGCTCACCGGTTCGCTCGGCAGGTCGGATGCTCCGTGTCCGCGGCAGTCGTAGCGAATCACGCGAGCGCGCCGGGACAGCGCCGCTGCCTGCTGATCCCACATGCGCAGGTCGAGGCCAAGCGAGTGCAGCATCACCACGACTGGTGCATCCTCGCCCGCCGGTCCCTCGACACAGTACGCCAGGCGGCAGCCACCGACGTCCATGCGACCGGTGAACGCGTCGTGACTCACGGCGCGCTCGCCAGTGCGCGGTACTGCGCGAGTGCCCGATCGATCAGGGTGTCGGCGTCGCCGAGGTAGTTCCGCGGATCGGTCGCGCCCGCAATCTCCTCCGGCGTGAGGACGTCGCGCACGCGCTCGTCGTTGGTGGCCGCGTCGCGCAGCGACCCGCCGTCGCGCGACGCACGTGCACTCAGCGCTAGCGCGAGTGCATGCGCCTCGGCGCGCCCGAGCCGCTCGGTGAGCGCCGTGGCCAACGATTCGGCCATGTTCACACCACCACTCGCCTCGAGGTTCTCGCGCATGCGTGCTGCATTGACTTCCAGCCCGTCGAGCGATTGCCGGACTCGCGCGACTGCGCCGGCGGTGTAGCCGAACAGTTCCGGGATCGCCGCCCACTCAGTCTGCCACGTTCCCGCTGCGCGCTCGTGCTCCTGCGCCATTCCGCCTATCAGCACGGGGACGAGAGCCGTCGAGAGTCGCGCAGCGGCAATGGCGGCGACTGCGTCCACCGGATTGCGCTTGTGCGGCATGGCCGACGAGCCCCCCTTGCCCAAGCCCGCTTCCTCGGCCACTTCACCTACCTCGGTCTGCGCGAGCAGCACGATGTCGCCCGCGATCTTCTGCATCGCTCCCGCCACCACACCTAACGCCGCGGCGATCCGGGCCACGCGATCGCGCTCGGCGTGCCACGGGAGGTCGGGGAGGGGGAGCCCGAGTTCCTCCGACAGGTGCAACGAGACGTCGAGCCCGCGCGTGCCGGTCGACGCGAGCGTCCCGACCGCGCCGCCGAACTGCAGCGCGAGCGATTGGGTGCGCGCCGACTCCACCGCGATCACTTGCCGCGCAACGAGCGAAAGCCACCGCGCCGCCTTGAGCCCGAAGGTGATCGGGAGTGCCTGCTGCAGGAGCGTGCGCGCGGACATCAGCGTGCCGCGATGTCGCTCGGCGAGAGCGGCGGTGATGTCACAGATCGACCGGAGGTCGTCGCTCAACAGCGCGAGGGCGTCGCGCATCTGGAGCATCAGCGCGGTGTCGATCGCGTCCTGGCTCGTGGCACCCCAGTGCACCCATCGTCGCGCCGGTTCGCCGACGTTCTCGTTCAACATGCGCACGAGCGGAATCGCCGGCGTTCCCGCGGTTGCAGCTGCGGCGTAGATCGCGTCCACGTCGTATCGCTCCACGTTGCAGCAGGCGGCGATCTGTTCGGCTGCAGCGGCGGGTGCGACTCCGGCGCGAGCGAGCGCGCGGGCCAGCGCGGACTCGAAGCGCAGCATCTGCGCGACGTGCGCGCGCGGCGAAAACACCGCGGTCATCGCCGACGTCGTGAACAGCCCGCCCGCGGCCGTCACTCCCCCTCCACGAGGTGAGCGCTCGCGCGAGTTCGCCTCATCACCGGCCGGGAGTCCTGAAGTCGAAGAAGACCGTCTCGTTCGCTCCCTGCAATACGACGTTGAATCGATACGTCGACTCGCCTTCCCCCGCGTCGCCAACTCGCCGCGCGATGAGTGTCGCTCGCCGTTCGGCCGGAACGCGGGCGAGCACGGGATCCGCCGCGTTCGCTGGCTCGTCGTCGAAGTAGACGCGCGTGTAGAGGTGATTATTGAGGCCGCGCCCGAGGATGGCGATCGAGAGGTGCGGTGCCTGTCCGCGATCGGCGTCGAAGGGAACCACGCCGGGCTTCACCGTCGTGAACGCGAACCGGCCGTCGTCGTTGGTGTCGACGCGTCCAAAGCCGGAAAACGAGTCGTCGAGCGGCACGTCGCGCCGGTCGGCCGGGTGATGGTATCGGCCACGCGCATTCGCCTGCCATATCTCGAGCATCGCATCGGGGACGGGGGCGCCATCGCCGTCGGTCACGCGCCCCTCGACATGAATGCGCGTTCCCTCGACCGACGCGTCGCACAGCACGCTGCGTCGTGCGTCTTCGCGAAAGAGGCAATCGTGAAAGAACGGCCCCACTGTTTGCGACGACGTCAGCGACCGTGCACTCACGCCGTCACCTCGCGTTCGCCCTCGAAGACGGTGGCGCGAGGCCCGCCGAGCACGATGTCCCAGCGCCAGCCGAGCGCCCACTCCGACTCCGTGACATCGTGGGCGTACTCGGCGATCATCGTCGCCCGCCCGCTCTCGGGCGCCGAATTGAAGATCGGATCGAGCGGAAGGAGTGGATCGCCAGGGAAGTACATCTGGGTCACGAGGCGCGAGGCCCACGACTCCCCAAACAACGAAAAGTGGATATGCGACGGGCGCCAGGCATTGACGTGGTTCTTCCACGGATACGCACCCGGCTTGACCGTCAGGAAGCGATACTCGCCCCTCTCGTTCGTCAGGCATCGCCCGATGCCAAGGAAGTTCGGATCGAGCGGCCCGGGCCACTGGTCACGCCGGTGGATGTACCGTCCGGCCGCGTTCGCCTGCCAAACTTCGAGAAGCGTGCGCGGGACCGGACGCCCCTCGGCATCGAGCACACGTCCGGTTACGATGATGCGTTGCCCGATCGCCTCGCCGCCGGTGCCGGCATTGCGCGTGAGATCGGCGTCTTCAGGGGTCGTTGCGCTCAACACCGGTCCCGGGCCGGTCAACTCGGAGAGGGTGAGCGGTACCTCGATGAGCGGCTGCTGGGGCGCGCGCTTGATCGTCGAGCGGTAGGCCTCGTACAGGTACGGCGGAAAGACCTCGGCGTCCCCGCGAACGATCTCGCCGATCGTGGTCGTGATCATCGGGACTTCTCCGTCGACTCGTCCCCGGTACCCGACGTCAAGATCGACTTGGCCAGCGCGAACGCGCTGTTCGCGGCCGGAACACCGGCATACACGGCAACATGGAGGAGCGCTTCGCGGATCTCCTCTGCCGTCGCTCCGGTGTTGCGGCTGGCGCGCAGGTGCAACTCGAGCTCCTCGCGTCGCCCGAGTGCGGCAAGAATCGCGATGGTGATGAGGGAGCGTGTGCGTCGATCGATCCCGTCGCCGGCCCACACCGTTCCCCACGCCGTCTCGGTAATGAATCGCTGGAACGGTTCGTCGAACGCTGTGGCGTTCTGCGCTGCGCGATCGACGTGTGCGTCGCCGAGGACCTCGCGCCGCACGCGCGTCCCGTTCAGGTGCCGGTCCGCGTCAGACATGCGGTAACCCCACGTAATTCTCCGCGAGGCTCGTCGCGGCAGCGCGAGAGCTGCACACGTAGCGCAGCTCAGCGAGTTGGAGGCGCTGCTGGTACGCGTCGTCACCAGGTGCACGATGCAGCATGGAGGTCATCCACCAGGAAAAGTGCTCGGCGCGCCACACGCGGCGAAGGCAGGTTTCGGAGTACGCGTCGAGAAGATCATCGCGCCCCGACTGGTACCACGCAACGAGCCCCTCCGCCAGCACCCGTACGTCGGCGGCGGCCAGATTCAACCCCTTGGCGCCGGTGGGGGGGACGAGGTGCGCAGCGTCGCCAGCGAGAAAGAGGCGCCCATAGCGCATCGGCTCGGTGACGAAGCTGCGCATCGTGGTGATCCCTTTCTCCACGATGGGTCCTTCGCGCAGCGACCACCCGTCGCGCATTTCGAGGCGTGCATGGAGTTCCTCCCACACTCGTTCGTCGGGCCATGCGTCGAGCGGATCGTCGGGGGCGCACTGCACGTAGAGCCGAGTCAGTGACGGCGAGCGCATGCTCTGGAGCGCGAATCCGCGCTCGTGGTGCGCGTAGATCAATTCGTCGAGCGATGGAGGCGTTTCGGCGAGCACCCCCAGCCAGGCGTACGGATAGATGCGTTCGAAGAGCGCGAGTGCGGACGCTGGGATCGCCGGGCGGCAGACGCCGTGGTAGCCGTCGCATCCGGCGATGAAGTCGCACCGCAGCTCTCGCTCCTCGCCTTCGAAAGTGTACCTCACGCGCGGCTGGTCCCCGTCGAATTCGAGCGGACGAACGTCCTCGACTTCGAAATGGATCTCTCCATCGCTCGCCAGTCGCGCGGCGATGAGGTCCTTCACGACTTCGTGCTGACCGTACACCGTGATCGCACGACCGCCGGCGAGTTCGCTCAGCGGGATGCGATGACGCTCGCCATCGAATTGCAGGTGCACACCGTGATGAACGAGCCCCTCGCGCTCCATCCGTTCGCCGACGTGCGCTTCGCGGAGGAGATCGACCGTTCCCTGCTCCAGCACCCCCGCGCGCAGTCGGCGCTCGAGGTACTCGCGGCTCCGATGCTCGAGCACGACCGAATCGACCCCCTTGCGCGCAAGGAGCCGGGCAAGGAGGAGCCCCGCCGGTCCGGCACCCACGATCGCCACCTGTGTCCGCTCGGTGTGCATGCTGCGCGTGACTAGGTTCCGATGATCACGCGCTTCCCCAAACGTCGCGTGCCACCTCGGCGACGAGACGCAGCTTCGCAGACTGGTGCGACTCGTCCAACGCGTTCCCCGCCTCGGTCGACGCGAAGCCACACTGCGGGCTCAACGCCAGCCGTTCCAACGGCACCACTCGCGCCGCCTCGTCGATGCGCCGCTTGAGATCGTCGGCACGCTCGAGTTCCGGCTTCTTGGTCGTTACCAGCCCGAGTACGACCACCCGATCTTCGGGGACGTGGGCGAGCGGTTCGAAGCCACCCGAACGCGCGTCGTCGTACTCCAGCAGGAAGCGATCGAATCGCGTGCGCTCGAAGACGCGCGACACGGGTTCGTACCCGCCGCTCGCGTAGAACATGCTCTGGTTGTTGCCGCGGCAGAGGTGGAGCCCGAAGGTGACCCCGGGATGCTCGCCGATGACGGCGTTGTCCAACTCGATGCAGCGATCGAGGAGGCGGTCGGGATCGGTGCCGCGCGCCCGATAACCCTCGCGGATCGCCGGATCGATGAGCCCCGCGTACTGCGGCGCATCGAGCTGGATGTAGGTGCAGCCGAGCCTGACGAGTTCATCCACCTCGGTCCGCAGGATGTCGACGACGTCGGCAAGGTAGGCGTCGACCGTCGCGTACGCACCGCGCGACTTCTCGGCGTCGTAGTAGGCCGCGGCCTGCTGCGCGTTGATGAGCGTCACCTTGAGTGCCTTGGTCGTGCGACCGCGCGCATAGGCAAATTCCTCGGTGCACATCGGGCGCACGCGCGTGAGCTTCTCGACGACCACCGGGCGCTTGAGCACGATCTCGTGCCCCGCGTCGTCGCGGAACGGGATCGCCCAGCCGCCGTACCGATCGAGTCCCTCCACTGCGTCCACGAAGTGGCCGTAGAATGCATAACGACGCATTTCGCCGTCGGTGACGACGTCGAGCCCCGCGCCGGACTGGAGGACGAGCGCCTCGTCGACGGCACGATCCTCGACGCGCTTGAAGTCCGGCGCGCTGAGCGCCCCTTCGCTCCGTCGCGCGCGCGCCTCCTTGAGATAGGCGGGTCGCAACAGGCTGCCGACGACGTCGCTGCGGAGTGGTGAGTTGTCCGTCATGTTGCAGCTGTCGGAGTGGGTGATCCGCCAAGTCCAAAGAGGCGGATGGCGTTCTCGCGGAGGATCAACGGACGCACCTCGTCGCGTATCGCGATCTTCTCGAAGTCGGCCATCCACCGGTCTGGGGTGATCAGCGGGTAGTCCGATCCGAAGAGCACCTTGTGCTTGAGGAGGGTGTTCGCGTACTGGATCAGGGTGGGCGAGAAATACTTCGGCGACCACCCCGAGAGATCGATGTAGACCTGCGGCTTGTGCAGGCAGACCGAGATCGCCTCGTCCTGCCAGGGGAACGACGGGTGCGCCATGATGATCGGCATGTCGGGGAAATCGACCGCAACGTCGTCGATCGGCATGGGATGACCGTACTTGAGCCGGATCCCTCCTCCCCCTGGCATCCCTGTCCCGATGCCACTGTGCCCGGTGTGGAAGAGGACCGGCAACCGCGCCTCGGCGAAGACCTCGTACAGCGGGTACGCGATCGGGTCGTTGGGGAAGAACTGCTGGAGCGGCGGATGAAGCTTGAGCCCGCGCACGAGCCCGGTGTCGACCAGGCGGCGCGCCTCGCGCACGGCGGCGGGTCCGCGCGTCGGGTCGAGGCTGGCGAACGCGATGGCGACGTCGGCGTGCTCCGCCGCGAACTCGGCCACCACGTCGTTAGGCACCTGCGGCCGCCCCGACAGCCGCTCGTCCACCGAGAACACCACGCACGCCATTCGGCGCGAGCGATAGTACTCGGCGATCGACGCGCGATCGCGCTTCGCGCCGCTCTCCCCGAAGTACTTCGCCGACGCGTCGTCCGTCGCCGTCGCGTCCTCGGTGTGCTCGATGTGCACGTGGACGTCGATCGCCACGAGCCCGTCGGTGTCGATTCGTGAAGAGTCAGGCATTCGGCAGGTTGTCGGAGGCGACGATCACGTGAAGTGGAACGGGTGAGGCGTAGAGCTCGTCGACAAGCGCCGAGCGGTGGCGCAGCACTGCCCGCTGATTCACCGAACCCTTGTCGGTGATCTCACCCTGGTCGATCGACGGAGGCGTATCGAGGAGCAGCGCGCGCGGAACGCTGGTCGAACTCCCCGTCGCCTCCGCACAGACAACCGACAGGCGCTCGGCAATGATCTCGCGAATACGGTCGTGTGGCAATGCGTCGCACGCAGCGCGATTCGGGAAGATCAGCACCGTCACCTCGCTCCGATCGTGACCGGCAATGACGACATCGAGCGCGTAGGGGGCGAGCGCGGCAAGGAGACGCACACGCAGCGGGCCGACGCTCACCCACGTCCCGGTCGAAAGCTTGAAGTCCTCGTCGAGCCGCCCGTCGAAGGCGAGCCCTTTCGCCGGATCGTCGGGATCGACCCACGTGAGCGCGTCGCCCAGTCGATAGAAGCCCTCGTCGTCGAACGCCGCGCTCGTGCGCTCGGGATCGCGCCAGAATCCCGGCGTGATGTTCGGCCCGCGCAGGCGTGCCTCCACCTTGTCGCCCACCGGGACGAGCTTGAGTTCGACGCCTGGCACCGGAAGCCCGACCATCCCCGCGCGCGCGTCGTCGCTGGCGATGCACAGCGCGAACGGCGCGCTCTCGGTCGCGCCGAGCCCCGTCACCATGCGAATGCGCTCCCCGCACGTGGCGACGGCGAGTTCCTGCAGCTCGTCCCAGAAGCGCTGTCCCAAGCCGGCGGCGGCGTAGAACAGGATCTCCACGCGTTCGAAGAAGCGCTCCCGCAACACACGATCGGCGCGCAGCTCCGGCACGAGCATCTCGTAGCCGCGCGGTACGTTGAAGTAGGCGGTCGACGCGACGTCGCGCAGGTTGCGCACGGTGGTGCCGAAGGCGCCGGGCGTCGGCTTCCCGTCGTCGATGTACAGCGTTCCGCCGTTGTAGAGGGCGATCCCGACGTTGTGGCTTCCGCCGAAGACGTGATTCCACGGAAGCCAGTCGCAGAGTACCGGCGGTTCCTCGGCGAGGAAGCGCATGACACTGCGGAGCATTTCCTGGTTGGAGCAGAGCATGCGATGCGTCGTGATCACGCCCTTGGGGCGCCCGGTCGATCCCGACGTGAAGAGCACCTTGGCGACGGTGTCCGCGCCGACTGTTGCGTGCGCCGCGTCGACAGCGTCGGTGGCGGCATGCGCCTCGAGCTCGCTGAACGGCGTGGCGCCCAGGGCGTCTCCCGTCCCATCGCCGACGACGATCTCGGTCCCGGGTGGAACCACGCTCTCGATCGCCCGCGCGAAGGCGTCGCCGTCAGCCGCAAAGACGAGCCCCGGACGCAGGCATTCCATGAGGAACCGCAGCGTGCCGAAATCGCGAGCGAGGAGCGAATACGCTGGCGCGAGCGGCGCGTACGGGATGCCCGCGTACATCGCGCCGAGGGCGAGCAACCCGTGCTCTATCCCATTGCCGGAGAGAATGGCGATGGGGTGCTTGGGCGAGAGTCCGCGTTGCAGCAGCGCCTGCGCAATCCGGCGCGCGCGGGCGCGAGCGTCACCATAGCTGAGGTGTCGCCAATCGCCACCGCTCGCGCGCTGCGCAAGGAAGGTGCGCTGCGGCTCGTTGGTCGCCCAGTGCTCGAGCCGCTCGGTCAGCCTGGCGGCGTAGGGCTCGAGCGCCCGGGGCGAGCGGACGAGCACCGAGCCGTCTGCGCGACGAGTCACGACC
>CAZWVG010000091.1:0-19668 GCA_964637355.1 uncultured Gemmatimonadaceae bacterium | reverse complement strand
ACCACGTCGCCATGCTCCCCTACTTCCTGGACAAGCTCAAGAGCATCCAGGAGGGAGAGGCGAACATGCTCGACAAGACGATGATCGTGTACGGGTCGCCGATGAGCGACTCCAACCTGCACAACCATCGCCGCTGCCCGCTCATCCTCCTCGGCAAGGCCAACGGCCAGCTCGCCGGCAACACGCACCTCGTCGCCCCCGACGGGACGCCGATGGCCAACGCGATGCTCAGCATGCTGCACTCGCTTGGTGTCGACGACGTCGACTCGTTCGGCGACAGCACCGGGGCGATGAACCTCAAGGTCCATGCGTAAGCCGGCGCGCAAGGCGATGCGCGGACCCGCGCGCGCCCCACGGCGCGGGCTCGCGTCGCCGCTGTCGTTAGGCATCACGCTGGCGGTCGGCGCCACGGCGCTGGTCCCGCTGGCGAGTCGCCTGGCTGCCGGCGACCTGGCGATGGCCTGGCACTTCGAGAAGGCCCCCGAGGCTCCGCTCGCCGATGCCGCCATGCGCGGTGACACCAGCCAGGTGCGCGCCCTCCTCCGCGACGGCGCCGACGTGAACGCCGCGCAGGGTGACGGGATGACGGCGCTCCACTGGACCGCGACGCGCGGCGACGCCGCGGTCGCGCGCATGCTGATCGTGGCCGGCGCGCGCCTCGACGCGACCACCCGCAACGGGAGCTACACGCCGTTGCACCTGGCGAGCCGCTCGGGGAAGGCAGCGGTGGTCGAGGTCCTCCTCGATGCCGGCGCCGACGTGAACGCCGCGACCGCGAGCGGAGGCGCCACGGCGCTGCACATGGCGGCGGGAATCGGCGACACCGCCGTGATCCGCATCCTCGTCGCGCACAAGGCGACCGTCGATGTGCGGGAGGGCGCCTTCGGGCAGACGCCGCTCATGTGGGCGGCCGCCGCCAATCGCGTCGCCGCCGAGAAGCTCCTTCTTGCCAATGGCGCCGACCTCAAGCTCGCGTCGAAGGTCGAAGACGTTGCGGCTGGCGAGAAGGCGGCACGCGCCGCGCTCGGCGTTCGCGCCAAGAAGATGGCCGCACTCCGGGCCGCCGAGCAGCCGGCGCGCGCTGCGGCGGGCGCGGCGAATCGCGCCGCCACCAATGCCACCAACGCCATGGCCGTGACCGCGGCCGTCACGCCTAACGACGACTCCACGAAGGACGAAAAGGGAGAGAAGGGAGAGAAGGGAGCGAAGGACGCGAAGGGCGAGAAGGACGCGAAGAGCGCCAAGGATGAGAAGGGCGCCAAGAGCGAGAAGGACGAGAAGGATGTGAAGGGCGCCAAGCCCGAGAAGGGCGACAAGGCCAAGGACGAGAAGAAGGGCGACGCCAAGGGAGCGGCTGCGACGAAGGACTCCGCCGCGGACAAGGCGTCGGGCGATGCACCGGCACTGCGCGCGCGCACGCCTGCCGATTCGGCGCGCGCCGCGGCGGAGAACCGCTCGCTCTCGTACGGCGACCTGGTGGGGAAGAGCGGGGGGCTCACGCCACTCCTCTTTGCGGTGCGCCAAGGGAACGTGGAGAGCGTCGAGGCGCTGCTCGCCGCTGGCGCCGACATCAACCAGGTGAGCGAAGGGGATCACACGAGCCCCCTCCTCATGGCGACGATCAACGGACAGTTCGACCTCGCCAAGCTCCTGCTCGAGAAGGGGGCGAAGCCGACGCTCGCCAGCGACGCCGGCGCCACGCCGCTCTATGCCACCATCAACGTGCAGTGGGCGGCCAAGTCGCTCTATCCGCAGCCCACCGCGCAGTACCAGCAGCAGACGACGCACCTCGAGCTGATGGAGGCGCTGCTCAAGGCCGGGGCCGACGTGAATGCGCGCCTCAACAAGCATCTCTGGTACATGTCCTACAACTTCGACTTGTTAGGCGTGAACACCGAGGGGGCGACGCCGTTCTGGCGTGCGGCGTACGGACTCGATGTGCCGGCGATGAAGCTCCTCCTCAAGTACGGCGCCGACCCGAACATCCCGACCAAGAAGCCTGCCGGCCGACTGCGCGGTGACGATGCGCCGGCCGAAGGGGGCGGCGCGCCGCCCAAGGACTACTCGGGCCTTCCGCCCATCGCGATCGGCGGCCCGGGCGTGTATCCGATCCATGCGGCGTCGGGCGTCGGGTACGGCGAAGGGTATGCGGCCAACTCGCACCGGCACGCCCCCGACGCCTGGCTCCCGGCGGTCAAGTTCCTCGTCGAGGAGCTGCACGCCGACGTGAACCTGCGCGACCACAACGGCTTCACCCCGCTGCATCACGCGGCGGCGCGCGGCGACAACGAGCTGATCGAGTACCTGATGTCGAAGGGGGCGGACATCACCGCGGTCGCGCGCAAGGGGCAGACGGTGGCCGACATGGCCAACGGCCCGGTGCAGCGCATTCCCCCGTTTGTCGAGACGGTCGCGCTCCTCGAGAAGCTGGGGTCGAAGAATTCGCACAAGTGCAAGTCGTGCTGATGGGGAAGGGGGCAACGGCCGTCGCCTGTTGACGGTCGCGCCCCCACGATCTACCCGGCGAAAACGCATCGGCCGCGAGATGACCAGTCAGGTCACTCGCGGCCGATTTGCGTACCGAGGGCGCCGCGCAAGGCTGTGCGTGCTGCGCAGCCTCACACGAGTGCGACTCAGCGGTAGCGCCGCGCCGTCGCGTGCGGAAGGTAGGTGAAGCGAATGGCCGTCGTGTCGGCGCGTACCGTGTCGGCTTTCACCGAGTCAGCGTGAACTCCCGTCGTGTCCTTCTTCGTCGAGTCGGTCGCGGGCATCCCCGTGGGCGCCTTCGGCAGGTGCAACTTCGCCATGCTCATCACCGTCGAATCCTCCGCCAGCTCGGCGGGGCCGGTCGGGACGCCGTTGAGCTTGAGGATGTAGGCGACCACGTCGAGATAGTCGGCGCGCGGGAGGCTCCCGGGATCGCTGTCCGGCATCGTCGTCGCGATGCTCTTGAACAGGTCGAACGTCGTCTGTCCTTCCCACTTGAGGCGGAAGTCGTCGTTGGACATCTCGAGGCGTTCGTGACACTCCACGCAGACACGAATGAAGACTTTCGCGCCGCGATCGGCCTGTTCACCGGTGAAGGTGCTGTCGGCCGAGGTGCGAGGGGGAGCGCTGGCGGCGGCGGTGGAATCCTGCGCGCGGGCCGGGAGGGCAAACGTCAGGGCGGCGCACGCCATGAGCGCGGCGCGGCCGCGGGAAATCTCGAGGGGCATTCTGCGGCTGTGAGGGGGAGAGCGAGAGGAAAGCTGCCAAGGTGAAACGCACGGGGCAACCCGTGCGTTCGCGCGCTCGGCGCGTCTTCGGCACCGCTCGCCACGATTGCGGCAGCCCGCGACACCCGGGAGTTTGACCCGAGAGAAAAGGCGGGTACGCGCCGTGAAGCGCGTACCCGCCTCTCTTCTCCATGCGCCGCACGCTCGCGGGCTTCACCGCGACGCGCGTCGCGCCGCGCCACTGGCCTCGCGGCTTCGCGCCTCGTGTCGCGTCGCGCGTCGTGCGACCGCGCGACGCGAGCGAGAGACCACTACCGTGCCGTATTGACGCACGTCCCGCCCGTTCCGAGCCCGACCGAGAACCGGAGGACGATCAGCGCGTCGGCCGCGTCGAGCGCGCCGTTGCAGTTGGCGTCTCCCTGCGGGAGGATCGTGAGCGGCGAGGGGAGCGAGACGTTGGCCAACCCGCGCTGGATGAGGAGCGCGTCGGCCGCGTTGACGATCCCGTTGCGATCGACGTCGCCGCGAAGCACCGGCGGCTCGGTGGCGAGCGGGAGCGACCAGACGCCGCGCCCGTAGGTGCTGGCGATGAGGCGGTTCGATGCCGCGTGATAGATCAGGTCACTCACCGGGACGAGCGGGAGCCCCTGCGTGAGTCCCCACGTCGCGCCGCCGTCGGTCGATTCGAAGACGCCGATGTCGGTGCCGATGAAGAAGCGGTTTCGCGTCGGCGTGAACGAGAAGGCGTTGACCGGGATGTCGGGGAGGTTGCCGGTGATCTGGCTGAAACGATTGAGATCCTGGGTGATGATGATCTTGTCGGTGCCGAAGCCACCGAACGTCACCGCGAAACGCAGCGGCTCGTTTGGGTCGTTGGCGACGTCGGTGACGAGGCGCTGAATGCCGAAGACGTTGCCGCCGGCCCAGTTCGCACCGCCGTCGGTGCTCACCGCCAGGAAGCCGGTCTGGCTTCCCAGGAGATATGTGCGCGTGGCGGCGCGTCCGATGGCAAACGACGTGATGTCGGACGGGAGCACCGGGCTCGCAGCGAGCCAGGTGGCGCCGAAGTCGGGCGACTTCTCGAGCACGCGCGTCCCTGCGTAGATCGTCGTCGGCGTGATCGGGTCGATGACGAAGGGGACGATGAACTGCGGCTGGAAGTGGAAGTTCGGCTGGATCGGCTGGAAGGTGCGCGCGTTGAGGTCGTGTCGCTGCAGGTTGCCGAACTGCGACGACGTCATGACGATGTTGGGATTGGTGTAATCGATCATCGAGTAGCCGCCATCGCCGTAGCTGATCCCCGACCAGAGGAGCGCGCCGTTCGACATCATGCTCCCGTTGTCCTGCGTTCCGCCGACGACGATGGCGGGATTGGTGGGGTGCACCTGGAAGCCGGGGTAGAACTGCGTGGCAGCAATCCCGTTGTTGAGCGAGCGCCAGGAGTCGCCGCCGTCGTACGAGGTGAAGATCCCGCCGTCCGACGTCGCGACGATGCGCCGCGAGTCGCGCTGGTCGAACTGCAGCGAGTGCCAGTCGGAGTGCACGTTGGCGGCGATCTGGACGAAGTTCGACCCGCCGTCACGCGACCGGAACAGGCGCACACCGCCGACGATCACCTTGTTGGCGTCGACTGGATCGACCTGCACGACGAGGTTGTATTCGCTCTGCTCACCGAAGTCGAGCAGGTCGGACTGGAACTGGATCCCGTTGGCCGAAAGAAAGGTCCACGCGCCGCCAAACTCGTCCCAGCGGGCAAGGCTGCGGAACTTGCGGTTGGTGGGATCGGCCATGATGCACCAGAGCGCGCCGGGTTCGGCCGCGGAAACGGCGAGGGCGGTGCGCCCGATCGTCCCGACGTTCCCCAGCGCGGCGGAGATCTTGTTCCAGGTGGTTCCCTTGTCGGTGGAGATGTAGACCCCGTTGGACGCCGAGCCGCGCGGATTGCCGGCCGCCGCGTACATGACCTCGGGGCGCGTGGGGTGCTGCACGACGTCTGTTGTCCACCCCTGGAGCACGGTGGTCCACGATGCCCCGGAGTTCGTCGAGCGGAGGACGCCGACGCTGGTGGCCGCGAAGAGTGTGGTGGTGGTCGACGATCCGGCGGTGCTGCGGTCGATCGAGATGCGGTAGACCAGCGCGCCGAACTGTCCCGCGCCGGCCAGCTGCGTGCGGGCGACCGGGGTCCAGCTGTCGCCGGCATTCGTCGACTTGAGGATTCCGCATCCGTCGGTGAAGCCGTTGTCGCCGTAGATCTCGCCGGTCCCGGCGTAGACGATGCTCGGGTCGACCGGATCGATGACGATGTTCCCCATCGAGGTGGAGCACTCGTTGTCGCCGATCGCCTGCCACGACGCGCCCCCGTTGATGGTGCGCCAGATCCCCGAGCTCCCGCCGCCGGCCAGGATGATGTTGCGGTTCGTTGGGTGGAGCGCAACGGTGGTGAAGCGCCCCTCGTCGGGCATCGGCGACGACGAGTAGCGCGTGTTCATGCTCACGAACGAGAACGGCCCCATGGGCGTCCAGCGCTCGCTCGTCACCTGCGAGGCGAAGGCACCGCGCGCCGCCGACAGGCGAATCTCGCGTAGCGCCGCCAGCTTGTCGCCTGGCGCTGCACCGGGCGTCATCCCGCGGTGCGCGGCGACCCACTCCTCGCGGTCCTTGTGCGAGCCCTCGCGCATCTCGGCGGGGGAGGGGCGCTGCGCGGCCAACGGCGCTGCCGTCAGGAGCAACGCGGCGGTGATCGCGCGCATGCCGCGCACGCGCCGCAGGGAGGCGCGCGACGTGCGGCGATCGGAAGAATTCTCGAAGTGCGTCATTGGATCATCGTCAGTGTGAGCGAGTTGCTCGTCCCCTTCGGTGTCACGACCGAGACGGGATATTCCCCCGGCGTGAAGGACTGCGGACGCCCCTTGGCGGTGGTGTCGGTGTAGTTGAGCGGGAGTGCGAAGCGGATCGACGTCCCGGCGTCGTTGGCGGCGACCGAGTCGAACGTCGCCGGTCCGACGCGGATCGTGTTGCCGCCGGCGCCGAACGCGCCGTGCGCGCCGAGGACGAAGCCGCTCCCGGTCAGCACGAGCGTCGGCACCGTCCCCTTGCCTAACGCAATGCTGGTCGGCGCGATCGAGGCGAGGTGCGGCGCCGCACTCGGCGCGCTCACTCCCGCTCCGCCCTGTGACGCACCGGCGTCCATCGCGAGCGTGTCACTCGTCGAGGGGGCACTCCGCGCGCGACACGCGCCCGATACGATCCCGAGCGTGACAACGGCGACCAGGCACGCCACGCGACGTTCACGCGACGAACGGTGGAGATCCATCATGGCTGCTTCGGCTGGGCGGGTTCGACCTTGAGCCCCGGCGTCCCGGCGAAGAGTGCGGCGCGCGTGTCGCGCACCTCGAGCTTGGTCGTGAGGTCGGCGAACTGCACGCTGTGCATCTCGTCGATGATGAGCCCCAGCCGCCGCAGCCCGCGCGGGTCGATCACCTTCGCGCGTACGCGGAACAGCAGTCCCCCTGGAAGTCCCTGCGCGGCGGCGCCGGCGATGCGGTGCTCCCCGGCAATCGGATTGATGGCCCGCATCGCCTGGTCGGCGATGGAGTCTGGGCCGATCACCTGCAGCTGCAACGAATCGTAGAGAAAGCGCGCGGTGAAGCTTCCGATCCCTCCCCCCGAATCGCTCGAGGCGAAGGCGGCGATGCTCACCTCGCGACCGGCGACCGCCGTCGAGTCCGAGATCACGAACCAGGCGTTCGCTGCGACCGGGAGCGGAACGGGGCGCGGCGGCGACACGCCGGCCCGCTCGTCGTTGCAGCCGGCGAGCGCCACGATCGAGAGCACGATCGCCGCGAGCGCGGCACGGCCGTGGCGCACGCAGGCGCGGGGCACGTTCGGCCGGGAAGGATAGGCTGGGACAGACGACATGACGGAGACGGCTGGAGAAATGGATCCGGGGCCGCGGAGGGCGCGGCGCCCAAACTCGCGAAGGAAGGGCGTGGGACCGGTCATGGGATCAGGGGGATGTTCACCCCCGTGCTGCGCGTGGTGATGTCCTGCAGCGAGACGTCGACGATCTGAAAAGGCGTGATCACGATCTCGCGATTGAGGGCGAAGGTCTCGGGAGGGCCCGAGGTGAGCGTGATCTGGGCGACCGGGATGATCCCCTTCACGCCGGTCGCCGAGACGAGGGAAATGCGGAGTGCGTTGAGCCGCGAGTCGATGCTGATGATCGTCCCCGACGCTCCCTGCCAACTGATCCCGTTGACCAGCTCGGGCGGCATGCTCATCACGATCGTCGCGGCGCCCACGGTGGCATCGCGCGTGTCGAGGACGATCTGGAAGCCGGCCGTGACGCCGTCACGCATCGGGATCGGCGCGATCTGCGTCGTCCCAATTACCGGCGCGGTCGCATCGCGCGTCACCGTGACATAGACGGAGTCCATGATCCCCGGTTGCCCCGAGCCGAAGGCGCGCACCCACGTGCTCCCGGCGCCTTCGCCGGTGATTGCGCCTGACGAGCGAACCGAGGCGATGCTGCTGCTCCCCGAGCTGTAGACCATCGAGACGCTGGGGAGCGGCTGCCCGACGAGGTCGCGGGCGACGGCGCTGAGCGGAAGCGACTGCCCCTGGTCGATCACGAAGAGGCGTTGCGCCGTCGCACCGTACGCCACGCTGCGCACCGCGCTTGCCTGCGGCGGCTGGATGTTCACATTGCCGGTCGTGACGGCCGCCTGCGCACCGCTGGTGAATCGCAAACGGAGCGTTGCCGGCGGGAAGGCGTTGGCCGGGACGAAGGTGAGCTGCTCGAAGATCGCCAGCCCGCTGGAATTGGTGACGGCGACGTCGTTGAGGAGCTGCCCCGGCGCATCGAGGAGCGTCGCCCGCACGAGCGTCCCTGCCTGGCGCACCACGTTCCCCGACGTGTCCGCCAGTTGCAACGCGGGCTGCTGCACGAACGGCATCCCCGATACCACGTTCCCCGACGGCGTCTGGAAGAAGGACATTGAACGCGGCGGGCCGGCAATGAGCTGGATCGCCGCCGAGTTGGCGGGATTGAGTCCGGCCGTGGAGAAGACGAGGATGCGGGGCCCTTCGCTCCCAACGATCCGCAGCGACGAGAAGGTCGCGACGCCGACGGCGTCGGTCGAGACGGGGGAGGCGATGAGCGTCCCCCCGCCGGTCCCCAGCGCCGCCGACACCGTGCGAGACCCGCCGCCGACTCCATTGCCGAAGCGGTCCGTGACCCGCACGACGATCGGCGCAGGGAAGGGGAGGGTGTTCTCGATGATCGTCGGCTGCGACGTCACCGTCAGCTGCGCCGGATCGCCCGGTGACAGGATGATGTTCCCCGTCGTTGTGTTCACCTGGTCGGCGCTGAAGCGAAGGACGCGTGTCCCGATCACGCCATCGAGCGAGAGCGACGAGAAGGTCGCACTCCCCGTGAGGTCGCTGGTCGCCGTCGCGCCGGAGAGCGTGCCGCCTCCGGAGACGACGGTCGCCGTCACCTGCGTCGGGCGCGTGATCGGATTCTGGAACTGGTCAGCGAGCGTCGCGATGATTCCCGGTGCGATTGCCACGCCGGCGCGCGCGCCCGACGGGACGTTCTGCAGCGTGATGGTCGCCGCACTCCCGGCCTCGAGCGCCAAGGGTGCCGAGTTGATCGTCGGAAGTCCCGGACTGCTGAAGGCGAGCGTGCGCGGACCGGCGGACACCTGTCCGCTCAGCGTGAGCGCACTGAAGGTCGCGAGTCCGTTTGCGTCGGTCGTGGCCTGCGCCCCGCCCAGTGTCCCGGTCCCCGCCTGCAACGTCACGGTGACGACGGTCCCGCCGCGATTCACGATGTTGTCGAACTGGTCGCGCGTTCGAACCGACGGCGCGGGAGTGATGACGTCGCCCGCGCGCACCGAACCCGGAAGTGCGGTCACGATCTCGAGCTTCGCCGCAGCCCCCGCGGCGGCGGTCGCCGAGAGCTGGGCACTGACGGAGCCGGCTTGGGCGGTGAGCGTTTGCGTCCCGCTCGTGTTGCCCAGCGTCCACGTCCCCGCGCTCGCGCGCCCATTCGCATCGGTCTGCGCCGAGGTCGTGGCGATGCTCCCCGCCGACGCGGAGAAGGTGACCGTTGTGCCAGGAACCGGCAGATTGTCGGCGGTACGCACCACCACCGCGATCTGTGTCCCGACCGCGGTGCCGACGGTTCCGCTCACCGTGTTCCCGCCTTCGAACGTGACCGACGCCGGAACGCGTGTCGGCGGTGGAGGGGTGACGCCGCCCCCGCCGCCCCCATCGCCTCCCCCGCCGCCGCAGGCAACGGAGAGCGCGACGAACGAAGTCGTCACGACTGTGAGGCCTAAACGACGCATGTTCTGCCGGACTCGCATGAAACTCGACTCCACGGTGCGGCGCCATCGCCGGGTTCTGTGCGGCGGCGCAGTGATGGCCGGCTCCCGAAAGGGGGCGGCAGGGAAAGACAGGAAATCCCCTCCCAACTCGTCACGCGCAAAACTCCGTCGACTCGGCTCACGCTGACGAAGATTGGGCGTGCGATGATCGCGCGCGCGTCACTTTTTGTGCCAAACATCACAAGCGGCGCTCGGCTGGGGAGGCGCGCTGGCGAGATTCCGCCCGGGTGCGTCGCGCGGCACATTATCCCGAGGTCGCGTTGGCTCTCGTCGCCGAAATGCGACGCGACGCCGTCGGCGATGATCCCCTGATGCCTCGGCGACGTACGAACGATTCCTCCCCCCTCGCACATGAGCACCCATCCCCTGACCGATCTCGCGCTGTCGCGCCGGCTGGAACGCACCGAGGGGAGTGCGAACGCCGCCTTCGTCGATGCGCGCGCGTCCAAGTCTCCCGAGTCAGGGGCTACCTGGCGGGACATCGGCGGGACCTATGCGATGTTCGACGGCGCCGGGTCGCCGCTCACCCAGACCTTCGGGCTGGGGCTCTTCTCCGAGCCCACCGCCGAGCAGCTGCAGGAGATCGAGCGATTCTTCGAGGAGCGCGGTGCGGCGGTGCACCACGAGGTGAGTCCGATCGCCGACGCCGCGCTCCTCCCGCTCCTCGTGGCGCGCGGCTATCACCCGATCGAACTCACGTCGGTGATGTGCCAGGTACTCCCGTCGCCCCCCATGCCGACCATCGGCGACGACAAGGCAATCGGCGTGCGGCGCGTGGCTGGCGATGAAGTCGACCACTGGGCCGACGTCGCGGCGCGTGGATGGAGCGAGACCCCCGAGGCGGCGGACTTCATTCGCGGAATGGGAGAGGTCACCGGCCGGGCGGTCGGCACCCACACCTTTCTCGCCGACCGCGACGGCGTACCGATCGCTGCCGGCGCGATGCATGTGAGTGGCGGAGTTGCACTCCTCGCCGGCGCGAGCACGATCCCGAGCGAACGACGTCAGGGGGCGCAGGCCGCCCTCCTGCGCGCGCGCCTCCGCTATGCGACGGTGCAGGGTGCCGACCTCGCGATGATGTGTGCGCTCCCCGGGAGCCCCTCGCAGCGGAACGCCGAGCGCAAGGGATTCCGCATCTGTTACACGCGCATCAAGTGGAGCCGTGGCGAGCCGCGCGCGTAGCGCGGCGTGCCCGAAGTGCTTCCGTCAGGTGCAACTGGCGTGAGTTCTCCCTACGACGTCCTGTTCGAGCCGGTGCGCATCGGCCCGGTGACGGCGCCCAATCGCTTCTATCAGGTGCCGCACTGCAACGGGATGGGGTGGCGCATGCCCCAGTCGCTCGCGGCGATGCGCGGCATCAAGGGCGAAGGGGGGTGGGGGGTCGTCTGCACCGAAGAGGTGGAGATCCACCACACGAGCGACCTCTCGCCGTACCTTGAAGGGCGGCTCTGGGAACGCGAGGACATGCCGGCGCTCGCGCGGATGGTCGAGGCCGTACACGCGCACCACGCCCTCGCGGCGATCGAGCTGGTGCACAACGGAGCGAATGCGGTCAACCTCTACTCCCGCAGTACGCCGTTAGCCCCGCGCTCGATGTCGGTGGTCGGCGGGAGCGGATACGAGCCCGTGCAGGCGCGCCGCATGACGAAGGACGATGTGCGCGCTGTGCGCCGCTGGCACCGTACCGCCGCACTTCGCTCTCGCGAGCTCGGGTTCGACATCGTCTACGTATATGCCGGACACGCGCTCAATCTCCCCATGCAGTTTCTCTCGCGCCGATTCAACGATCGGGGTGACGAGTACGGAGGCTCGCTGGAGAACCGTGCGCGACTCCTGCGCGAGCTCATCGAAGACACGCGCGACGCCGTGGGCGACCGCTGCGCCGTCGCGGTGCGGCTGGCGGTCGACGAACTCCTCGGCGACGACGGTATCACCGCCCATGGCGAAGGGCGCGACCTCATCGCCATGCTCGCCGAACTCCCCGATCTCTGGGACGTGAACATCAGCGGGTGGAGCAACGACTCGGCGACCTCGCGCTTCGCGAAGGAAGGGTTCCAGGAGGAATACATCGCCTTCGTCAAGCAGCTCACCTCGAAGCCGGTCGTCGGGGTGGGGCGCTACACGTCGCCGGACGCGATGGTCTCGGCAGTTAGGCGCGGGGTGCTCGACTTGGTCGGAAGCGCGCGCCCTTCGATCGCCGACCCGTTCCTCCCGAACAAGATTCGCGAGGGGCGCATCGACGACATCCGCGAGTGCATCGGGTGCAACATCTGCGTCTCGGCCGACAGCAAGACCGTTCCGATTCGCTGCACGCAGAACCCGACGATGGGAGAGGAGTGGCGGCGCGACTGGCATCCCGAGCGGATTGCGCCGCGTCACGCCGACGAGCAGGTGCTGGTCGTGGGGAGCGGGCCCGCGGGGCTCGAGTGTACGCGCGCGCTCGGACAACGGGGCTACCGGGTAGTGCTCGCCGAGGCGCACGAGGAGTTCGGCGGGCGCGTGGTGCGCGAGGCCCGGCTCCCGGGGCTGGCCGAGTGGCGCCGGGTCGTCGACTGGCGCCTCGGGCAGATCAAGCGGATGCCTAACGTGGCATGCTACCCCGGGAGCCCGGTGGGCATCGACGACGTGCAGGAGTTCGGTGCAACGCACGTGATCGTGGCGACCGGCGCGCAATGGCGGCGCGACGGCGTGGGGCGCAACCAGTGGAAGGGAATCGTGGGGAGCGACGCGCCTGACGTGTACACCCCCGACGACGTGATGAACGGGACGCGCTTCCCGAGCGGGCGCGTGATCGTGTACGACAACGACCACTTCTACCTGGGAGGCGTCATCGCCGAGCAGCTGGCGAGATCCGGGTGCACCGTCTCGCTGGTGACACCGGCACCGATGGTGTCGTACTGGACGCAGTACACGCTCGAACAGGGGCGCATCCAGGAGGGCTTGGTCTCGCTCGGTGTGTCGCTGCACACCGAACATACGATTCACGCACTGGTGGGCGGCGAGGCAATCGGCACGTGCGCGCGAATCCGAGGCGAGCAGCGCCTTTCGTACGATGCCGTCGTCCTGCTCACCGATCGCTTGCCCAACGACGCGCTCTATCGAGAACTCGTTCCGCTGCTCGAGTCGGGGGCACTCGCCTCACTGCGCCTGATCGGCGACGCCGAAGCCCCCGGGATCATCGCTCAAGCCGTCTTCGCCGGTCACCAGGCCGCGCGAGAATTCGGTGAGACCGGTAGCACCGAAACGCCATTCAAAGTGGAGCGAGCCGCCCCGCTCCCCTAGGCCCGCACCACACCCCGCCCCAACGCGCCCACCAAAGTCTCGTCTTCTCGTCTTCTCGTCTTCTCGTCCTCTGAAGACCGAGATTTCAGTCATACCGCAACGCTCGCATCGGATCGACCTTCGACGCGCGCAGCGCCGGGAAGAAGCCGGCGCCCAAGGCAACCAGCGAGAGGAGCGCCGCCCCTCCAACGATTGCCAGCGGATCGAAGCCCTTCACGCCAAAGAGAAGCGATTCCGCCCCGCGCCCAAGTGCGATCGCCGCGCCAATCCCGATCACCCCGCCAACCGCCACCATGAGTCCCACCTGGCGCAGTACCATGAGCCGCACGTTCCCGCTGCTCGCGCCGAGTGCCATGCGCACCCCGATCTCCCGCGTGCGCTGCGCCACGGTGTAGGCGAGAACGCCGTATAGCCCGATCGCCGCCAGGAGCGTCGCCAACGCCGCAAACGCGGCGCACAGCGTGCTGATCATCCGGTCGAGGAAGACGTTCTGGTTGACCTGTTGCGGGAGCGTCCGCAGATCTTCGACCGGAAGATTGGGATCGAGGCGCGAGACCAGCGGCGGAATGCTGCGCAGGAGCTGCTCCGGTGCGCCGGCAGCGCGCACGTAGAAGGTCATCGACCCGACCAGCGAGTCCTGTCGCCACGGCGTGAAGAACTGCGGGGGGATCTCATCCTTCACCTCGCTGTACTTGGCGTCCTTCATGAGTCCGACGATCTCCATGTCGAGCGGCCCGTCGTCCCCCGATGACGACATCCGCTTGCCGACCGCGTCTCGGCCGAGGTTGAACTTGCGGGCGAACGCTTCGTTCACGATCACGACCTTGGGGGACCCGAGGCCATCGGCCACGGTGAACTCGCGCCCCGCGAGGAGCGGGATGCCTAACGAAGACAGATACGCCGGCCCCACTTCGTTGAAGCTCGCGTCGGTATCGGTATCGGGATCGGCATGGAATCCCTCGACCCGCACGCTGTTCCCCCAGTTGCTCCCGCCGAGGAGGCGTACGCGCCCGGCCGTCACCGCGGTGACGCCGGGAAGCGCCGACAGCTCCTCCTCCATCCGCGTGAAGAGCGCCGCCGACCGCGCCGGCTCATAACCGTTGAGGCGCGGGGAGACCTCGAACGTCGCCACGTGATCGATGGTCACCCCAAGATCCACGCGACTGACGTTCGACAAGGAGCGGATGAAGAGCCCGGCGGCGATGAGGAGCGCCATGGAGAGGGCGATCTGCGCAGTGACGAGCGACGTACGGAATCGCGTCGCGGTACGATGCGAAGAGAGATTCCCGGCGTTCGATCGGATCGTCGAGATCAGGTCACTGCGAGTGGAGTGCAGCGCCGGGAAGATCCCGAAGAGGAGCCCGGTGAAGAGCGACGTGACGACGGCGAACACGAGAATCGGCGTGTCGAGCGTCAGCGTCAGCGTGGAGACCGCCTCGCTCGGGAGCATCCCGGCGATCGCGCCCAGCGTCCACTTCGCGACCACGAGCGACGCCACGCCGCCAAAGAAGGCCAGCAGCAACGACTCGGAGAGAAGCTGGCGCAGGAGCTGCCACCGGCCGGCACCGATCGAGAGGCGAACCGCCATCTCCATCGAACGATTGGCTGCGCGGGCCAAAAGGAGATTTGCAATGTTCGCGCAGGCGATGAGGAGGACGATCGCCGTGATCGCGAGGAGCATGATGAGCGGCGTGCGTGCCTCGCGGTGCACCGAGCTCTGTCCGCGTGCCCCCGGCGTGACGACGACCTCCTTCGCCTTGAATCGCTCGAGCGTCGCCGCGCTCATCTTGGTCTGGAGCGCGGCCTCGACGTCGGTGACGATCGGGTGGTAGACGCGGTTGATCCCCTGCGACGCCTGCGTGAGCGAGACACCCGGCTTGAGGCGACCGAACACGTACAGGAAGTACGATGAGCGCTCCTCAAAATCGCGCCGTCCCATGGAGAGCTCGCCGCGCATCGTGACCGGGACGAAGATGCGCGGTTCGGACCCGAGCGTCGTCCCGTCGAATCCCTTTGGACCGACGCCGATAATGGTGAGCGATTTGCCGTTCACGACGACGACCTGGTCGAGCACGGAAGGGTCGCTCCCGAGCTGCGACTCCCAGAAGCGATAGCTCAAGACCGCCACCGGATGTGCACCCGGTGTGTCGTCATCGGCCGGGCCGATCAGGCGCCCCAGCGACGCCTGCACGCCAAGTGTAGGAAAGTACGATCCCGACACGTACGTCCCCTGGCTGTTGAGCGTCTGCTTGCGGAACGCCACGTTCGCGCCGAAGACGACGTGCGCCGCCAAACCGGCGAGCCCCGTTTGCGCCTTCTCGAGGTCGCGGAACATCGGATATGAGAACACGTCCTCGCAGCTCCCTGCCTGATTGCAGGAGGTAGACCCCGGCTTCGGACCGGGCGCCGAGAGGTTGACCAGTTCGCTCGGTGCGCGCACCGGGAGCGGGCGCAGCAACATCTGGTTGAAGAGCGAGAAGATGGCGGCGTTGGCCCCAATCCCGAGCGCCAGCGACAACACGGCGACCGCGGTGACGAACGGTGACTTGGCCAGCGTGCGGAAGGCGTACTTGAGTGTCAGCATGACAGGCGTGGGATGAACCGGCGATGGCTGGGCAACACCGATTGGACAGCCATGGGGACGAGAGGGTTGTCAGCGCCCTCGCGTACAGGGCGCAGTCGGCACATAGTTGTGATGTCATCGACCTACGCGTCGCTCGCGCGTGGGTTTCAGCGTGTATCGCCGGGCACCCGCTCGCCGGGTGCAAGGGACTAACTGTCCTATGCCTGACATCGTCCACACATTCCCGGTGCGAGGGCCAGCGTCGCGCGTCTACGACATGTTCGCGACGCCCGCGGGGCTCGACGCCTGGTGGACGGCGCGCGCACAGGGGACGCCGACGCTCGGAACCGAGTACCAACTGTGGTTCGGTCCCGAATACGACTGGCGCGCCCGGGTGACGGCGTGCGAGCCGGCCAAGCTCTTCGAGCTCGAGCTGACGACTGCCATGCACGACTGGCTCGGGACGCGCGTCCGCGCCGAACTCGCCGAGGAGGACGGGGTGACGACCATCCGCTTCTCGCACGCCGGGTGGCCGTCCGACACGGAGCACTACCGCGTCTCCACCTTCTGCTGGGCGATGTACCTGCGCCACCTGCGCCGCCATGTGGAGTCGGGGATCACGGTGGATTACGAGCGTCGCCTCGACGACTAGGAGTCATCTCGCGGCGAGTCCATGCAATTGGGCCGGCGCTGGGAAGCGGAGCGACCCGAGACTCTCCGTGAGACGAGCGGCAGCGGGCGCCGAACGCGCGGTGGAATGTCGCCACCTCCGGTACAGTTCCCCGGAATCGGCGCCGACACTCACCAGGGTCCGCCGCGCGCTGCGCGCCTGTCCCACCGCGACCTCCCCGTCCTCGTGCGCTCTCCGGTGCCACCGCGAACGCTCGCGCTCCTGGCGATCCTCGCCATCGTGCTGGCCTCGCCACTCTTCGCGCAGCGCGTTACTCCCGATTCGGCCGCTCACCCCGCGGACTCGGCGCGCGCGCGCGCCTCGGTGCTCGAACTGCACTATGCGATCGCCGAGCGTCAGCGCGCGTTCGAGGCGGTGCGTCATGCCGAAGCCGAACAGGCGCTCGAAACGCAGCTCGCCGACTGGAAGCGCAACTCGCTGCTGGCCTTTGCGCTCCTGGTGGTAGTGGCCGGATGGCTGGTGAAGCGGCAGCATCGCTCCGTCGATGCGATCGCGGACCAGCTCGAGACGACCGACTCGCTCACCGGGCTGCGCAACCGGCGCTATGTACAGCAGATCATGCCCGCCGAAGTGTCCGGTTTCTCGCGCCGGCACCGCGTAGCGCCGCCGGGACAGTCGCCGACGGACAGTGACCTGGTCTTCTTCGTCGTCGACATCGACCACTTTCGCCGCATCAACGACGCGCACGGCCACGCCGCCGGGGACCGGGTGCTCGAGCAGGTAGCTCGGCAGCTGACTGCGACGCTCCGCGACTCCGATGTGGTCGCACGATGGGGGGGAGAAGAATTCCTCGTGGTTTCGCGATTCACCAACCGCGATCGTGCCGGTGAACTCGCCGAGCGCATTCGTTCGAAGGTCGAGGGGATGCAGACGGCGCTTCCCGACGGGTCGCTGGTCTCCGTCACCTGCTCGATCGGGTTTGCCGCGTTTCCCTTCTCGCGCTCGGCGCCGGAGAGCGTGGGGTGGGAGGGGGCGGTCGCGATCGCCGACCTCGCGTGCTACGCGGCGAAGCGCGACGGACGGAATGGGTGGGCGTGCTTCAGGGCGTCGCAGCAGGATGGGATCGACGTCACCCTGCAGGACGTCACGATCGCCGATATCGAGGCGCGCGTGGCTGATGGGTCGATCGTCCTCGAGGGGGCGCGGGATCTGGCGGGGGAGCGCACGCCCTAGGCGCCTCGCTCGTAGCGTTCCCGCGTTTCTCCCCGTATCGTAGGCGGCGTCGTCCTGTCCCTCCTCGGAGGGTTCGTCGACGCAGTCCGCGACCGGCGCGCGCGTGCGCCGACCCACGAGGAGGAGCGCCTTGGTTCGTCGTCATCCGCAGGACGCTGTTCGCCCGTTTTCCCCCCGCCGCCCCGTGACCGCGCCACGCGGTGCACTCCTCGCCCTCTCCGCGCTGGTCGCCTTCGCCGGCGCGGCGCGCGCGCAGGGGGGGGTGGCGCCGGTCAACGACAAGCCCAATCCCTACCGCACCGAGGAGGGGTGGGCGAAGATGCCAGCCGGGCGCAGCTGGGGATCGACCAGCGCGGTGGAGATCGATCGCGACGGGACGAGCATCTGGGTCGCCGAGCGCTGCGGGGCGAACTCGTGCCTCAACTCGATGCTCGACCCGATCCTCAAGTTCGACGCCACGGGGAAGCTGATCAAAAGCTTCGGAGCAGGGCTGATGATCTTCCCGCACGGGATCTTCGTCGATCACGACGGGAACATCTGGGTGACGGACGGGCAGGACAACGCGCCGCGCCGCCCGCGCGGCGCACCGGCCGACGCACCGCTCCCGCCGCCGCCGGCGACGATGATCGGTCACCAGGTCTTCAAGTTCTCCCCCGAGGGAAAGCTCCTCCTCACGCTCGGGAAGCTCGGGGGCGGGAAGGGAGACGACTACTTCTTCCAGCCCAACGACGTCCTCGTCGCGCCTAACGGGGCGATCTTCGTCGCCGAGGGGCATGGGGGCGACAACGCCCGCATCCTCAAGTTCTCCCCCGACGGGAAGCTGGTGAAGCAGTGGGGGAAGAAGGGGACCGGCAAGGGGGAGTTTGACCAGCCGCACGCCCTCGCCCTCGACTCGCGCGGACGCCTCTTCGTCGGCGACCGGAGCAACAACCGCATCCAGATCTTCGACCAGGACGGGAAGTGGCTCGACGAGTGGACGCAGTTCTCGCGCCCCAGCGGGATCTACATCGACGCGCACGACAACATCTACGTTGCCGATTCGGAGTCCGGATCGGTGGAGCCCGAGCACAAGGCGTGGACGCGCGGGATCCGCATCGGGAGCGCGAAGGACGGGACGGTGCGTGCGTTCATCCCCGACCCGACGGTGAACCCACCGAGCACGAGTTCGGCCGAGGGGGTGGCGGTGGACAAGAATGGGGTGATCTATGGGGCAGAGGTGGGACAGAAGGCGCTGAAGAGGTACACCAGGAAATAGAAGACGAGTTTTCTGAAGACGAGAAGTCGAGGGAACGGCGCTGGCGGTGAACACTTTTCGGAGGGGAGCGATGCGATCGGTCTCACGTAGGGGGTTCATGGAAGGGGTGGCGGCGTTGGCGGGGGCGTTGGCGTTGTCGCCGGCGACAGCGCGGGCGGCGGACGTCCTGGTTCGGCAGGGCGGGGGGCCTTCCTTCGACGGGCGCCCCTTTGCGGCTGACGACTACGACTCGTACGCCAAGCTCGCGGCCAACGAGAATCCGTACGGGCCGTCGGACCCGGTCATGGCGGCGATGACCAACGCCTTCAAGTACTCCAACCGCTACGGCTACCCCGACGGCCACATCCTCGAGGAGATCGCCAGGCTCCACGGCGTCGAGCCTAACCAGGTATTGCTGGGGGCGGGATCGGGCGAGCTCCTCTCCGTGGCCTCGCTCGCCTTTCTCGGTGAAGGGCGGCGCGTGATCGGCGTGCAACCGACGTTCGACACCGTCTTCAAGTTCGCCGCCGGCGTGCACGCCGAGTCGATCCAGCTCCCGCTCCGGTCCGACTTCGGGCAGGACATTCCGCTGATGATCAGCATGACGCGCCGCAACTGGCGCGACGTGGGGCTCGTCTATCTCTGCAACCCCAACAACCCCACCGGGCGCATCGTCACCTCCAGCGAAGTGAAGCAGCTCCTCGACGGTATTCCCGAGGACGTCCCGGTGCTCGTCGACGAGGCGTATCACCACTTCGTCGAGGACCCGTCCTACGCCACGTCGCTCCCCTACGTCGCCGAAGGACGCCCGGTCATCGTGACGCGCACGTTCTCCAAGATCTCCGGGCTCGCCGGAATGCGACTCGGCTACGCCATCGCCCCGCCGACGCTGATCAATCGCATGCGCCCGCACTCGATCGCCAGCATCAACGCGCTGGTGAAGCACGGCGGCGCCGCCGCGATCAAGGACACCGACGGACAAGCGCGCGTCAAGCGCGTCAACAACGAGCTCCGCGCGAAGACCGTCGCCGCCGTGCAGAAACTCGGCTACGAAGTGATCCCGTCGGAGACCAACTTCTTCATGGTCCACATCAAGCGCCCGGTGGTGCCGGTGATCG
>CAZWVG010000090.1:11288-19714 GCA_964637355.1 uncultured Gemmatimonadaceae bacterium | reverse complement strand
GGCGCAGCTCGGCCTTCTGGGCCTTGCGCTTCTCTACGACCGACATGGCGGCGGTGTCGAGCTCGGACATAATGAGGGTGGCTCCAATGGCGGATATTTAGGCTCGCCGCGACGAGGTTGAGTGGTCGTTCAGTGGTTGGGACACGTCGCGCCCGAATCGCCCGCGGAAGACTCCCGCGAACGAGTCCAGGCGCAATTTTGGGGAACGCGTAACATACCCCGATCCGGGAGGTCGCGTCAACCGTAGAAGTGGCGTCCTCTACTGCACTTGGACGCTGCTACGTCGGCTCGCTCTCAGGGGGAGCGCCGATGACGGGCATCCCGTCCCACGGAGTCAGCGGGCGACGGAAGCGCGCCGCCCGCACCAGCGCAGCGATCCGCTCGACCTGCTCGGCCTGCGTGAGGTAAGTCGTGTCGATGAGCACCGCGTCCTTGGCCTGCACCGTCTGGGTCGCGTCGGCGGCGTCGCGCTGGACCAGACGGTCGGTCTCCTCGGCGATCTCTTCGTCCGATGGGGCGCGCGAGAGGCGCTGGGTCAGCCGCCGGCGCGCCCGCTCCCACGAGTCGGCGACGAGGAAGACCTTGAGTTCGGCGTCCGGGAAGACCGCGGTCCCCATGTCGCGCCCATCGCAGACGACGTCGTGCTCGCGGGCGACGGCGCGCACCTGGGCATTGACCCAGGCACGCACCTCCGGCATCCGCGCCACCAGCGGCGTGGAGCGTGTGACGTCGGTTCCGCGGATCTCCTCCACCACCGACGCGCCGTCGACGTGCGGCGTGAACGATGTCTCGCTCGGGACGAGGGTCACGCGCGCGGCCTGCGCGAGGACAAATGCCTCGGTCCACTCGGCCGGTGGGCGCCCCGTGCGGATCGCCGCCGCCGTTGCTGCGCGGTAGAGCGCTCCCGAGTCTACATGGCGAAAGCCAAGTTCGGCCGCGACCCATTGCGCGGTCGACGACTTACCCGACGCCGCTGGTCCGTCGATCGCCACCGCGATGTGCCCGCCGCGGTCATCGAGCGCCCTGACGGCAGGGGTATCGCTAGCGGGCGACACGGGCGAGCTCCTGCCAGAAGCCGGGATACGAGACCGACACGCAATCGGGATCGTCGATCGTCAGCTGCACGTTGCGCGAGGCGCCGAGGATCCCGAAGGCCATGGCGATGCGATGATCGGCGTGCGCGATCACGTGCCCCGAGAGCGGCGCGTCGGTCCCATCGACCTCGAGACCATCGGGGAGCTCGCGCGCCTCCACGCCGATCGCCCGCAGGTTGGAGACAACCGCGGTGATGCGGTCGCTCTCCTTCACGCGCAGCTCCTCGGCACCGCGCACGACCGTCGTTCCCTCGGCGCGCGACGCGAGGACCGCGAGCATCGGAATCTCGTCGATCATCGACGTCACGTCGTCGCGCCCGAGCGAGACTGCCTCGAGGCGTGAACCGCCGTGCACATCGAGGTGGACGAGCGTCTCGCCACCAGCGGGCTCACTCGCGGCATCGATGCGCGCGCCCATGCGTCGCACGGCACGCAGGAAGCCGTCGCGATGCGGGCTCTCGAGCACGTGCGAAACGCGCAGCATCCCCTCATCGGCAAGGAGGGCACGCGCGACGAAGAACGCGGCCGATGACGGATCGCCCGGGACGTCGACATCGATCGCCGATAGCCGTTCCGCCGGCTGCAACGCGATCCACGCACCGTCTGCCGTGATCGACACTCCACGCGCCGAAAGCATCCGCTCGGTGTGATCGCGTGTGGGCGACGGTTCGCGCACGCGCACCGGGACGCCACCGCAAAGCCCCGCGAGGAGTACGGCGCTCTTGAGCTGGGCGCTGGCCACGGGAACGTCGTAGTCGATCGCGTGGAGTGCGCCGCCGTGCACCGTCATCGGGAGACCGTCGCGCCCTTCCTCGAACTCGATACGCGCGCCCATCCTCGTGAGCGGCGCAGCCACGCGCTTCATCGGGCGCTTGGAGAGCGACTCGTCGCCGAAGAAGGTGCTGACGACGGCCTGGGCCGCGGCGACGCCAGCCATGAGTCGCGTGGTGGTGCCGCTGTTGGCGCAGTCGAGTTGCACGGTCGCTGACGGCGGTGCCGCGCGAACCCCGCCTCCATCGATGACCATCTCACTGGCGACTTCGGGGATCGACCAGCCGAGTGCGCGCAGCACGCGTGCTGTGGCGTGCACGTCGTCCGACTGCAGGATGCCGCGCACCCGCGACTGTCCGCGCGCAAACGCCGAGAACATCAGGGCACGATGCGAGACGGACTTGTCCCCCGGGACGCGAACCGTCCCGCCGACGGTATCGCGGCGAGCATCCATCGTCAGCGGAGCCACCCTTCGAGGGCGGTGGCGAGATCGGTCTTGTCGTCGCGGTACTTCACGATGATCGGCGTCTGGAGCGAGAGCGCGTTGTCCGCCCCCCACCCGTCGCGCACGGCGCGCGCACCGGGCACCACGACCGCTCCCGCGGGGATCTCCAGCGGCGCATCTGCTGTCGCTCGGTAGACCGTCTCGCGCACGAGGTCGTACACGGGCGTCCCGCGGGTCAGCACGACGCCGGCGCCGAGCACCGCCCTGGCACGCACGACCGTCCCTTCGTACACACCGCAGTTGCCGCCGACGATGACTTCGTCCTCGATCACCACCGGTGCGGCGTTGACCGGCTCGAGCACACCACCGATCTGCGCGGCGGCGCTCACGTGCACGCGTTCGCCCACCTGCGCGCACGAGCCGATGAGTGCGTGGGAGTCGACCATCGTCCCCGTCCCGATGTGCGCACCGACGTTGATGTACATCGGTGGCATGCACACCACGCCTGGCGCGACGTAGGCGCCTGAACGAATGGTCGAGCCGCCAGGAACAACGCGCACGCCGTCACTGAGCGTGAGGCGCCGGGTGGGGAGCGTGTGCTTGTCGAAGAATGAGAACGCGCCTGCGTCGCCGCCCGACAGCTCGACGACCTTGCCGACCCTGAAGGCGAGGAGGATCCCCTGCTTCACCCACGGCACGGCGCGCCAAAGACCGTCGTGCGTACGTTCAGCCGCGCGCACCTCACCATCCTCGAGCAGCTGCAACAATTGCCGGACCGTTTCCTCGGCGCCATCGGGGAGCGCGGTTCCCGGCGGGCAGGCCGCCAGTTCGGCGACGCGGCCGGCGAGTGCGGCAAGCACGTCACCCGTCATGCGAATTCGACTCCCGCCGTGACCAGCGCCGACTGCACGCGCGCGGTCAGGTTTTCGGCGAGCGGGACGAGCGGGAGGCGCAACACGTTTTCCATGCGACCCATCAGTGCGAGCGCCGCCTTCGCGGGCGCGGGGTTGGCTTCGATGAATGCGGCCGACATCCAGGGGAGAAGGCGTCGATGCACGGTGCGGGCGGCCGCGAAATCGCCGCGTGCGCAGGCATCGGTGAGGGCGACCATTGCCGCCGGCGTCACGTTGCTCACGACGGAGATGATCCCTTCGCCGCCTAACGCCATCACCGGGAGCGTCATCGGGTCGTCGCCGGAGAGGACGGCGAATCCCGCCGGACGATCGCGCAGGATGTCGCCGATCTGGGCGATGCTCCCGGATGCTTCCTTGATCGCGACGATGCCGGGAATCGTGGCCAGTTCGAGCGTCGTCTTCGCCTCGATATTGCTGGCCGTGCGTCCCGGGACGTTGTAGACCACGATCGGGAGATCGACCGCCTCGGCGATCGCCCGGAAGTGGGCGACGATCCCGCGCTGCTGCGGCTTGTTGTACATCGGCGACGCGTGGAGCAGGTGCGTCGCGCCGGCATCGCGCATCGCCTGGGAGAGGGCGATCGCCTTCTTCGTATCGTTGGAGCCGGCGCCGGCGACGATGGGGACCCGCCCCGCCGCCTGCTCCACCGTGATGCGTACGACGCGCGACTGTTCGTCGACCGACATCGTCGCGGCTTCGCCGGTGGAGCCGCAGGGGACGAGGAAGTGAATTCCCTCGACGATCTGCCACTCGACGAGGGCGCGGAGCGCCGCTTCGTCGATCTCACCGTCCTGGCGGAACGGCGTGACGAGCGCGGTGCCGCAGCCGGCCAACGGACGAATCGTCACGAGCCCTCCTGAGCGCGCACGAGGTCGCGCATGGTGTAGACGCCGCGTCGCCCGGCGAGCCACTCGGCGGCCCGCACGGCACCATCGGCGAAGACGCGCCGGTCGCGCGCCTCGTGGGTGAGCGTGATCTGCTCGAACGGTCCATCGATCACGAGCGTGTGCGTCCCCGGGACGTGTCCCACGCGCACGCTGGTGGTCGGCACCGTGCGTCCCAACCCCTCACCCGCCGCCGCCGCGATCGCGGCGCCTGTTCCCGACGGCGCGTCCTTCTTGGCGCGGTGATGCGTCTCGACGAGATGCACGTCGAAGTGCTCCTGACGGGCGAAGGCATGGCCCAGCGCCCGCGCGGCCTCGATCACGAGGGCGACGCCGAGCGAGAAGTTCGGCGCCCAGAACAGTGCGCCGTCACGTGCGGCCACCTCGCGCTCGACCTCGGGAAGCGATGCGTACCACCCCGTCGTGCCCACGACAACCGGAACGCCGGCCGCGAGGCACGCGCGCACGTTGCCTAACGCCGACCCGGGTTCGGTGAACTCGATCGCGACGTCGGTGGCCGCGGCGTGCGCGGCGATCTGCGCACCGCCGGTGTTGTCGGCACCGAGCATCGCCACCACCTGGTGCCCGCGCTCGCGCGCAAGCGCCGCGATCGCCTGCCCCATCTTCCCGTCGCCGATGAGGAGGATACGCATCGTCAGGCGGCGCTCGTGAAGAACTCGTCGTGCAACTTGCGCAGCGCGTCCGCCACCTGGTCGCCGTCGACGAGGATCGTGAGGTTGATCCCGTTGGCGCTCAGCGAGAGCATGTGCACGCGCATCGCCCCGAGCGCGGCGAAGGCGCGTGACATCGCCACGCCGGAGTCGGTCAGTCCCGCGCCGACCAACGCGACGATCCCGCGGTTCCGCTCGACCGACACATCGCCCAGGTGCGAGAGGTCGACAACAAGCGAGTCGAGGTGCGTCGTGTCGTCGATCGTGACGCTCACGCTCACCTCCGAAGTCGCCACCACGTCGACCGACGTGCGATGGCGATCGAAGACTTCGAAGAGGGTGCGAAGGAAGCCGTGCTGCAGCAGCATGCGCGGGCTCCGCACCTTGATCACCGTCACCCCCTGCTTGCCGGCCAGCGCCGAGACCGGGCGCATGGGGGCGTCGAAGGTGATCAGCGTCCCGGTCCCCTCGGGGTTTCGCGCATTGTAGATGTAGACCGGAATTCCGAGGCGCACCGCCGGGGTGATCGTGCTCGGGTGCAACACCTTCGCGCCGAACGATGCCAACTCGCTCGCCTCGTCGAAGCGAATGCGATCGATCAGCTTCGCCCCCTTCACCACGCGCGGGTCGCACGTGAGCATCCCGTCCACGTCGGTCCAGATCTCGATCGCCTCCGCGCCTAACGCGGCGCCGAACAGCGACGCCGAGAAGTCCGAGCCGCCGCGCCCGAGCGTGGTGACGATTCCCTGCTCCGTCGAGCCGATGTAGCCGCCGAGCACCGGGACGATCCCGCGCTCGACCATCGGGCGCAGCACCTTCTGCGCTGCCTCGGCGATGCGCTCAGGGCGCGGCTCCGCCTTCCCGAACTGATCGCTGGTGATCATCACCGACGTCGCGTCGACGTGCTCGGCAGGGATGCCGCGCACCGTGAGGGCGGCCGTGACGAGGAGCGACGAGAGCATCTCTCCCTTCGCGGCAATCGCATCGTTGCTGCGCGGCGTCGCGTGACCAAGGACGGAGAGCGCCTCGGCGAGCGAGGCGAGTTCGTCGAACGTCGCGCTCAACTCGGTCATCACTTCGGCGGCGACCGGCGAGTCGCCGAGCAACTCTTCGGCCGTCGTGATGTGCCGCTGGCGAAGCGCCTCGACGCCGCGAATCGCGCTGATCAGCTGTCCGTCGGCGGCCTGCTCGGCAATGGCGATGAGTGCGTTCGTCGCGCCCCCCATCGCCGAGACCACGACGATCGGGCGACGCTCGAGGCGACCGCGCACGATCTCGGCGAGGCGATTGATCGCCGCCGTGTCGCCGACCGAGGTCCCGCCGAACTTGACGACGATCATGAGGGGTCGAACGCCCCCTGCGCCGCGAGCACCTCGGCGTTGAGGATCGAGCCGCCAGCTGCACCGCGCACCGTGTTGTGCCCGAGCGCCACCAGCTTGATGTCGAGGATCGGGTCCTGGCGCACGCGGCCGACGGTGACAGTCATGCCGCGCCCGGCGCCGACGTCGCGCCGCGTTTGTGGACGGTCCTGCGCGTCGGTGACGACCAGAGGATCGGCCGGCGACGACGGAAGACCTTGCGCCTCGGCGCATCCACGCCAGGAGCGCAGCGCGGCCAGCGCCTCGTCGACGGTTGGCTTGTTCTTCAATCCGACCGAGAGGCAGACGAGGTGTCCGTTCTCGGTCGCCACGCGATTCGCCGCGGCGCTGACGGCAAATTCCGCGTAGGCGATCGACGACGGCGCAAGCGTCCCAAGCATCTTGTGCATCTCGCGTTCGAGCTTGGGCTCCTCATCGCCGATGTACGGGATGACGTTGCCGAGGATGTCGAGCGATGGGACGCCTGGGTACCCGGCGCCGGAGATCGCCTGCATCGTCGTGAGGAAGACCTTGTCGAGCCCAAACGCCTGGTGCAGCGGCGCGAGCGCCATCGTCGCGACCGTGGCAGCGCAGTTGGCGTTCGTGACGATTCCACCGCCGGCCGCAAAGCCGCGCGCCGCGCGCTGGTGCGAGAGGAGCCCGAGGTGCGGAGCGTTGACCTCGGGGATCACCAGCGGGACGTCGCTCTCCATGCGATAGTTCTTCGCATTGCTGAGCACGAGCGCCCCGCTCTTCGCGAACGCGGCCTCCACCTCGCCGGCAACACCGGAGTCGAGCGCCGAGAAGACGATCTTCGACTTGACCGCCGATGGTTCGCATGCGGTGACCGTCAACGCGGCGACATCGGCAGGGAGATTCCCCTCGATCCAGCGCGTCGCCTCAGCGTACGATTTCCCCGCCGAGCGCTCGGATGCTGCGACCTCGGCAACCTCGAACCAGGGATGGTCCTGCAGGAGGCGGATGAAGGTCTGGCCCACGGCGCCGGTAGCGCCCAGCACGGCGACCGGCCACTTGCGGGCCGGCTTGGTCGAGGAAAGCGACATCAGGCTTCGAGGAGGGCGCGAACGAGCCGCTGGTAACCATCGACGGCGGCGCGGAGCTCGCCGATGTCGATGTACTCGTCGGGGGTGTGCGCGACGTGGATGGAACCCGGACCGAACAGGAGCGGAGTGCCCCAGCGGTCGAGGAGTGGAATATCAGAGGTGTAGGCCACCGGCGACGTCTCGAAGCCGGGGATCGTATGGAAGAACTGCGCGGGGATATGCGACCCGTAGGTGATCTCGGCGCGTCCGTCGACCCACTGTTCGAGCTTCTCGCGCACCGTCTCCACGGGCCCAACGAGGCGGAACATCAGCTCCACGTCGCACGCGCCGGGAATCACGTTCGCCTCGGTCCCGCCGCGAATCGTCCCGATGTTGACGGTGGTGGCACCGAGCCGCTCGTCGGTCGGCCACTCGACCTCCTGAAGCGTCGGAAGGAGCGCGAGCATCGGCTCGATTGCCGACGCGCCCAGATGCGGGTACGCGGAGTGCGCCTCGCGTCCGCGGGTGCGGAGCTGGGCGCGGAGCGAACCCTTGGCACCGATCGCGAGCTTGCTCTCGGTCGGTTCGCCGTTGATGAGGAAGCGCGAGGTCGCGGGGAGGCGGTTGGCCGCGCGCGCACCGTCGGACCCCTTCTCTTCCCCAACGACGAAGAGCAGGTCGACGCGATCCTCCCCCGCCGACGCGAGTGTGTCGGCGGCGACGAGCATTGCGGCGACGAGTCCCTTGGCATCGCATGAGCCGCGGCCATAGAGGCGATCGGCCTCGAGTCGCGGCGGGACGTAGGGAGGAACGGTGTCGAGGTGAGTGGAAAGCGTCACGCCACCACCGGCGCGCGATGCCCAGACGTTGCCGCGTCCCGGTGTGACCTCCTGGACGGTGACGTTCCACCCGCGGGCGACGAGCCAGCGGGAGACGTAATCGACGACCTTCCCCTCGCCCTTGGTGGGCGACTCGATTGCCAGCAGCTCGGCGGCCAGCGCGACGACATCAACCATGGTGCGAATTGTAGCCGCGCGAGGGGGCGATGTGAGAGGGGGTGCGCGATCGGATGCGGCAAGTCGGCGTGTTCGTGGTCGCGCGGTGCGGTCTGTCGCCGAATGGCGGACACCGGCGACGCGGCGCCGACTGCGCGGCGGCGAATTCAGGGAAGCTGCGGAACGCTGCGGAGAGCGAAGGCGCTCGATGGCGAACGATGGCGAGCGATGGCAAGAGTAGCCGAGAGTCG
>CAZWVG010000090.1:0-11188 GCA_964637355.1 uncultured Gemmatimonadaceae bacterium | reverse complement strand
GCGAGAGTCGGCGAGAGTCGGCGAGAGTCGGCGAGAGTCGGCGAGAGTCGGCGAGAGTCGGCGAGTGGCGAACAGCGAGAACGAACCGCGGAATTACGCGGCGATCGATGGCAGCGTGACACAAGAACGTCCGCACGTCGCGCGCTCCACGAATTCGCGCATCGCGACGCGTGTGGATCGACGCGCAGCGCTCTCGATCCGAAGCAACGCTGCACCTCACCCTTGTATCGCTTCATCGGCACGCGGCGCAACTGAGGTCCCGCGGAAGCTCTCTGCCCCGCGGCGCTCCCTGCGTCGCACCCGAAGACTTGCCGAAGCGTGACCAACTGTCGGCAGCGATCGAGCGCACCGCTCGATCCGCGGCGATCGAGTGTCAGTCCCCACGTGCACGTTTGAGCCGTGCGAGCGATGGCGCATTGCACGCGTAGTCGCCCGTCGTCGAACGACGCCGGCATCACGAGACGTGAGGAGGAGGGGGAATGGAGATGCACGCGGGGTTGACGATCTTCGCCGCCGCATTGGGCGGCGTCCTGATCGGCTGGAACGTCAGGGGAGACCTCGAGCAACGGCGGCGCACGAAGGACCACACGCGGGAAGACGTGCCTTCGGGGGACGTCGGACCGGGTGCAGGTGCCGACGTCAGAGGGGAGCCGGCACCACGCGCAGCGGTGAACACGCCACCCTGGCAACGCCCCGTGCTGACGGAGTTACCTAAGCAATGACAGCAATACGCCGCATGCAGCGCTGTACCACACCTGGCGACCCTCCACACCACATGGCCGGCACCACGTGCCTCCACCACATCGGGCTCGCACGAACGATCGAGTGCACCATACCTTCAGCGCTGGAGCGGTCTGATGCCTGACCTTGCGTGGGCGGGATACGCGACGCCTCGCGGAATCGCGACGGTGGCGGCAGGGGCCGTCGTGCTGGTTCTCGTGATCGCGATTGCGCGCCGCATGGCACGCTCGCTCGATGCACGTGGGGAAAGGGACGAGTTCAATACCGAAGGAGGGCGCCACGATTGGCGCGAGCGTCGTCGGCGTCGGTGACCGCGATCAACGACAGCAATACTTCGGAATCCCAGCCAATGCGCGGGGCGGGACTCGAACCCGCACTCGGTTGCCCGAAGGGGATTTTAAGGGACTCGCGCCTATGGCTCCGCGCTGCTCCTGACTGCTCGTTCCCTGTCAAGGCGAAAATTCCTGCGGCTCCTGACTGGTCGTGTCGGCTCCTGCTTAGAGGCGGTTTGTGCCCGTTTTGTGCCCGTTCTTTTTCGATCGGCCGTGCCAAGATCCGAGCTTAGCGCTCCTGGTGCGCGCTACGAACGTCGTCGATTAGCGGTCGCAATGCTTGTAGACAACGATGCAACGCTTCACGCTGCGGACCAGGAAGGAGGATTTCGATCAGTCAACAGGAGCAACATCGAGAGGGCGTCGTTCTTCCGCTCGCTTCGTTGGAGCAGACGTAGCGACAAGCATTTCGCCAAGGGTCAGATAGGTCTGCAGGAATATCGATTGAGCCTCCTCGGCCGAGACGTCGGCGTGCGAACCCGCCGAGGCTCGCTCATGAATCTGTCGAAGGTTTCGATTCAGGCGTTCTGCTCGCGACGCGCTGGAACAACCATCTGACAAATACAGCTTCACTCGATTAAGCACCTTGTCAGTGCCGACCTCATACCTCTGCCCACCGAGTTCCACCGGCGTCGAGCTTGCGGGGTAAACGGAATCAGCGAAAACCTTGATCATCCGCCGAACGGTGTGGAGCGCCTGACTAATTGCCTCCGGATCGCCTTCGGACAGGCGATCGTAGATCGACGGAATCTTCTCGAGGACGTCCGGCGCGCCGTCTTTCAATACTGCGTCAATCGACGTCTTATGTCGTTCGAAAAGCGTATCCGCGAGTCCCCTAAGCGCGCGCTCATAGTAGACGCGCGTTACGAATTCGTGTACCGCGTTCAACACGCGCGATCGAATACTGCTTAGAGACGTGACAGCGGTGCTTAGTGTCTGAAGCCGTTCAAGGACATCATGCGCTGGCTTAGTCACCTTTCCAGCTGTCGCGCCAGCAAACCCGGTGACCACTTCATTCGGATTTGCGCTTGAAGGCGCGAAGTGTATGGATGGGACCTTGA
This sequence comes from uncultured Gemmatimonadaceae bacterium, assembly GCA_964637355.1. Classification (GTDB taxonomy): domain Bacteria; phylum Gemmatimonadota; class Gemmatimonadetes; order Gemmatimonadales; family Gemmatimonadaceae; genus SCN-70-22. The sequence continues at coordinate 9,054 of CAZWVG010000090.1, read as the reverse complement.
GTTGCTGAATCTGGGTTTGCATCGCGCCGATGGCGCCGGAAATGCCAGCCAACGGCTGGAAGTAGCCCATCTGATCATCGATTTTATCGATTCGACCGAAGTACAGCATCCACCTTCGCGATGACTGATCATTTGAATAACCGCGTAGTTCGAATCGAAGCCAGTCCCTCGCTTGCTCGTCCTCAGTTAGGCGCGCGAGACGCGTCGTCTTGAGCAGAAGCTGCTCAGGACCCATGCGGGAGAGCTCAACATCGTCAATGAGTTCCCTAGCGAGTTCGAGAATGTGTTGAGGCTGACTGAGACTCATGGATGAACGCGGTGATCCGTCGATTGTACCTTGCTTCGTCTGATCATGAAGAGGAGTCGACGAAGCGCTCGGACGAAAATACGTCCGGCAGATTGCCACGCTGAGCTATGCTTCGGCCCACACCGAAGCAGGATCGAATGAGCCCCAACCCTTCGGTCGCTTCAACAGCCAAAGGAAACAGTCAATGCTTGATGCTTGAGCGCCTGCTGCAAATCGGCAGAGGAGAGTTGCATCGTAAGTACTCGGGATTTTTTCGCCGACTTCCTTCGCGACGCTTAGGAAGAATGTGCGAAGCCATTTTTCGCAGTTGCGAACTTGGTATTTGATATTCTGTTCGGCTTTGGTCGGGAGTAACTCCTGGAGAATTTTCCTGCGCTCGCCGTCGCCGACATTCATGCGCTTATCCAACAACCCTGACCTGAGTTCAACCTTGGGTCCGGCGACGAGCAAGAGCCTGTGCGCGGCAGTCGTCATTCGGCTCGTAAGATGCTGCAATCGACACACCTCGACGGCGACTTCCTTGTCCCACTGCCGCTGTCCTTTAGTAACGCAGACCCATTTCGCCTCGAGAGCCCAGCGAAGCCGCCGGTTTCCATCTAACCCAACAAGATCGACCTTTCTTCCTGGAAGGTCCGGGTGGCTGAACTCAGGCCGAATGTCGTCGCGGGCGACTGCTTGAGTGTACTCCGCGGCTGCTCGAACAAGGGAGTTTTCATCAAGCAGAGCTCCGCGACGGCAGAGTCGCTCCCACTCAAGGCGGCAAGCGACCGCATGCGCGAGGTCCGACCAGTTGTGCATGTGCGTGCGCAGTTTCCTGAGCGACCGATCGGGTGAGTTACTCAGCCTACGGTCGCTGTTGGAAGAATGAGTAGGGGCGAGGCGATATGCGTGCTCTCGAACCTGCCGCACGAACTACATCAGCGCGCGAGAGTGCACACCATCCGTCTAGCGAGAAAGTGCCAGCAGAAACTGATCCGCGATGTCAAATAGAAGATCCGATGGATCATCACCTCGATCTCGCATGCGCAACATTTCAGAGACTTGCTTGTCATCGAGAACAAGGATCAGCTTTCCGTGTTCGCGCATCGCTCCTTGCACCATCGACTTCGCGTTTCTATCCATGCCTTTTCGCGACATCATGATGGCAACTCGACGAAGACCGCGCTCGAAGAGATACTTCTCAGTCGTCAGAATCTGGCCTTGTTTCACAGCACCAGTGTGGTTCTTGAACTCGAATACGACGTAGCGCGAGCCGAGGTGCTCGATGAGAAAGCGCCAGAATGCCTTGTCAGACTTGATTCTGCACACGAAGTCGAAGCGGCTGAGACCATCGTCCGTCCTAGACTGCTTGTGCCAGGCGTGAAGGTCAATTGGAAACAGGAATCTGAGAATGCGCTCGCACAATCTCTCGTAGGCTCGCCATGAGCCCTTGCCCATCGTTGTCGCTGCGAGCTCTCGACAAAGCTCCTCTCCTATCGACGACACCGTCGGCGAGCCGGGAGGCAGGGCACCTTTCTCACGAGCACTAGCTGGATCGCGTCCGGCCTTCAGCGAATCGGGTGTGCTTTCGCCCTCAAGAAGGGCCCCGAGCTCATCAAGGAGATCGGGATGTCTCCGCGACCAGCTCCAAAGATCGGATCGATCGACGAGAAGGATACCGTGCTTGTCTTCGAGTGCGAGTCTCGTCTCCGCCGGTATTGTCGAAGACACGACCAACATTCCTCTGTGTGCGTCCTGCAAGTTTGCGTACTGAACGAGGCGTCGCGCAGCACTCTCGACCAGCGCGACTTCGGTCTGGCGGGTGAGATAGTATTTGACCTCCACGGCCCACAGCGTTCCCGCTTGCCGTGCCAGGAAATCAAACTCTTGATCGCCTTCGATACGAATCTCGTATCCGTTCACTTCGAGAATGCGGCGGACCATGTCCTCGAAGCTGCGCGACATGCGCGCTATTCGTTCTCTTGCCATTCGTCGCAGTCTGAAGAAGCGGACCACCGATCTGCTGTGACATTCGAGATGTCGGCGTAGACGATGAGCGATCCGCAGTACTGTCGTACTCTGAGGTCGACCGAAGGGGGCGCGTTGGCATCCGATTCTCGCCGCTCGCGGACGAGCGCCCGGCTAACTACCGTCGATGCAATTCCTCTGCATTGTCGCTTCATCTCCCTTGACCCATTGCGTGTCGAGAATCTCTACCGCGTGAAGTCCGGCCACATCGAAGCAGCGCCAGTCCGCGGTGGTCATTGTCAGCCGACCGTCTGAGTTGCTCTCACCGCGATACTGCCACGCCAACAGATGCAGTACTCCCTGCTTGGTACCGAGCTGGTAGGGTGAGAACTCGCGCGGCCCGCCGTTGGGCCCGTATCTGGCTCGAACTGGCCGACTCTCTCGAATCGCCTTCGCCAGCTGTTCTCGAACGCTTGGCATACTGGCCTCCTCGATTACGCGACGCTCTTACTGCGCACTTGCTGCCACTCGTCGCTCGTGCTCCTGCATCTGCGTACGCGAACACGCTTCCTGCTTCGGAGTCGCGCGCGACATCCCGAGGCGTTTGAGGTTCTCTTCGACCCGATAGAACATTCTGCTATTGGCAGGAATGCCGGCGGCACCAGAGCAAGCGGAGGCGAAGTACGTTGCGCCAGTCACCGAGACGACCCATGGGAGCAGCGTGTCCACGATGGTGGTCGACCCCGAAGGCCTTTCGAGCAATGCCGCTGGCGCGGCGCGCTCCGGTACAGACGGAGCGGGAGGTGAGGGCGGGCGCTGAGACGGGCTACCGATCCTACAAGTCTTGGATGCGGAAATGCAGCTATTCCCGCAGGGAATGCCTTTCCTGCAGTGTGGCTGCGCTTCAAGAACCGACACAAAGAGCGCAAGCGGGACTGCTACTCGCCAGGACTGTGCGACCAAGGCTACGACAAGCGTCGAGACAGTTCGCATACGGAGAGAATTGGAGTATGCGCTACTGTACCAGACGCAGCCGTGGGAAGATACTAGTAGAACCCCTAGCCGGTTCGCCCCTCTTAGAGACGGGCAAGTCTCCGAGACCGACCTTGCAGTCTCTGCCTCACCGAGCATTCACTCGCCGAGAACGAATCGGCGCCGACAAAGTCGGACGCCACGACGGCAACCCTATCTGCTTCTCCGCTTTCGGTGAATTCGGAACCCACATCAGGCGCGCGAGGGGGCGCGCCAAGCTCTGAAAAGTCGCGATCCGAGTTGATCGGCTACGAGTTCTCGGCGCTGGGTCGCTGTGCCCGTTTTGTGCCCGGTATCCTCGAAAGTGCTTGAGGTCTCCGCCCTAACTTCAATGCGCGGGGCGGGACTCGAACCCGCACTCGGTTGCCCGAAGGGGATTTTAAGTCCCCCGCGTCTACCATTTCGCCACCCGCGCCCTTCGAGAAGACGAGAGGTTCCGCCTGCGGCGGAGCATGAGAAGACGAGAAGACGAGAACCATACCGCCCCCCTCGTCTTCTCGTCTTCTCGTCGTCTGACCTCTGCGGTATGAAATCTACACCTCCACCCGCGCCCCGTCGTGTGCTGCGGTCAGCCAGGTTCTCGGCGTGCGATCCCATGCCATCTCGAACGTCGAGGACAACTCGGGAGCAAATGCCTGCAGCGCGTCGGCATCCCCCATCACGATCGCGCACCCCCCCCCCCCCCCCCCCCCACGCGCGCGACGCTGTGCTCCACGACCCAGTCCAGCTCCGGCGTCGAACACTCGTAGTCGTCGCGCAGCGAGCGATGCGACTCGTTGAGCAGTGCGCCGGCGCGCGTGCGATCCCCCTCTGACGCACACGCGGCGATGAAGGCCTCCACGCGACGTGCTTCGCTCGAGACGTGGCGCGCGCGCTTCCCCTCGGGATCGGGGAGCATCGTGCGTTCGAGCAGCGAGGGCGACGCATCGGCCAGCGTAGCGAGCGCGGGATCGATGCGCCGGAGCATGCGCAACGCGGCGTCGCATTCGGATCGACGCGTGTTGTACTCCGACGTGACCAGCGCGCGCGGCGAGACGGTGTCGACGATGAGAATCCCGCGATCGAACGGGACGTGCCGCGACTGTGCGCTGTCGCATTGCAGGTGCAACGCATGCCCCGCGCGGCACAGTGCGCTCGCATACTGGTCCATGATCCCGCTGGCCACGCCCACAAACCCTGTCTCGGCGAGATGGGCGCCCATCGCCACACGAGCCTTCGCCGGCTCGTCGGTGACCGCGACTCCGGCGAGGGCGAGCGCAGCGAGAACGGTCGCCACTTCCAGCGCAGCCGACGACGAGAGCCCTGCCCCCATCGGGACGTCGCTCACGACCGCTACCTCATAGTCCGCACGCGCCGCGCCTAACGATTCTGCCTGCTGCAGCGCGCCGATCACATAATCCCACCACACCCCGCTCGCCTTGCCATCGGGGTGATGCCACGTACCGATTTCCCCACGCTCGCGGGAGACCGCCTTCGACTCGCCGCTCCGCGCGAGGCTCATCGCCACCCACGTGCGCTGCCCGATGGCGATGGGGAGTACGGAGCCACCGTTGTAGTCGATGTGCTCGCCGATGAGGTTGACCCGCCCCGGCGCCGACGCCACGACCGCCGGACGCCGCCCGTACGCGAGCGTGAACAGCGTCTCGACGGCGGCGCGACTCACGGTGCGACGCCCAGCGCGTGCACGGCGTACCAGAGCGTGTACGCCAGGAGCCCCGCGAGCGACGCGTCGCCACCGTTGGCGGTCGCCTGCCCGTCGGCGTCGACACGCTCGGCGGCGAGTCCGTTGTACATGGGGGCGCGTCGCAACCACTGCATCACATCCCGGGCATCGGGACCGAGCAGGCGGGCGATCTGCTGCGCCAGGACTCGCGGTTCGAGGTCGATCGTGCGCACGGTACGTCGATACGCCGAGTCGCGGCGGTCGAGCGTTTCGTAGAGCGGGAGCCAGACGACGGAAGCGGAGGGCTCGTCGTCGGCGACGGCCTCGCCGGCGAGGTTCACCGCCGACATCAGGATCGACTTGCCATCGCGCTCGCCGGCAAACTGTCGTTGGAGCGCAGCCCGCACGGCCTCCGGATCCTCGATTCCCCGCGCCGTCTCCTCGTCGAGCGTGCGACGAAAGACATCCATCGCCATCGCCGCCACCGCGTTCCCGTGCAGCGTGTACGGAAACGCCGACGGACGCCCCGCCGGAGTGATCTCGGTCGAATAGAGCGGCACGGACTCGTGCCGGCGCGCACTGATGTCTTCGTGCGAACCGTACAGCGTGTCGGCGATGACGGGTTCCTCGACGATTTGTTCGTCTCCCGATTCGCGGATGTAGCGATCGATGGCGATCGCATACGCCGATGCCCCTTCGAGCGAGAATCCCGGTTCGAAGAGCGTCCCGTCGAAGTAGCGCACGCCGATCCCCGGCGAGTAGCCGTGCAGCTCGCAGGCGCGCAGGATCAGCTCGCGCGCCAGCGGCGCATCCGCCAGCTGCACGGCGGGAATGGTCCACATGAGCGCTTCCCACTCGCGCACCGTCACGCCGCGCGAGTGCCACGGGACGCGCGAGCGCATGAGGTAGAAGTGCGCGTCGTCGAGGGCGCGCCCTACACCGTAGAAGTAGGCAAACAACAGGTTGCGGTTGATGATCGCGTCGACCGCCTCGTGCCCCGTCGTCTGCTCGAGCGCGCGCAACGCATCGCGCGTGGCCGCGAGGAGATAGCGCCATCCGCGCCGCCGCATCACCGCCACCGTCGCCTCGGCACCGTCGCCTTCGGGCCCGACGGCGAGGAAGAACGCCGTCTCGGCCACTCCCGCCGGCGGAACGCGCACGTCGCGCCGCACACTGTAGCGTCCCTCGCCCGGCGCCTCCACCGCGGCCGTCCCGTCGGCCCCGATCGCCAGCGCGACGAGCCCGGGGACCGCGCCCCCCTCGAGGATCACCGCCTCCGTCGTTCCCCGCCGCACGACGTTCGCGTCGGGGAAACGATGCGTGCTGCGCACCCGGAGCTGCCGATAGCCGAGCGTTCCCTCGAGCCCTACCGTGAGGCGCGCGTCGGTCTGCGCCCGGTTCTCGAAGGTGAACGCGTAGACCGCGCCCGCGGTGTCGGCGTCGCGACCATAGGGCGCGAAGATCGTCGCGCGCACGACGAGCGTCCCGATGGTCGCCGTAAAGGTCGGGAGCCATCCGAGGGCACGCTCCCACGCCAGCGCGGTACTAGACCAGTCGATCGCCACGCCATCGATGGTGAGGACCGGGCGCGCGAGCGCTGCTTCCTCTCCATTCGCGAAGTGCTCTCCGCCGGCGAATTCCACGGCGGCGCGTGCGCCGCGATGCAGGGTGCCCACTGCGTGCAGCGCCCCGTCGACGGGGTGAATGCACGGGAGGGAGATCCAGTGGTTCCCCGTGATCTGCCACGGGATGGTTGGGATCGGCGAATCGTTCACTGTGGGGTTACTTTCGATGACCCGTCTCCCGTTCCGGGGCGCCAGGCTGGCGCGCGGAGCGGAGCGGCTTTCTTCAGGTTTACCAACTTACCTTGCCGATCCTACCGCTCAAACGTCACCGGCGTCCGTGGCGCCGCGCGCGCGTCGCCCTGCTCGCCCTGCTCGCGCTGGCGCTCCTCCCGGTCGCCCCGCGCGTGACGAGCGCGCAGCGCGTGCTCGGCCCCGCCGATGACGCGACGGTCGTCCCCCGCGGGCTCTTTCGCTTCGGCGTCCAGACGACCTGGTCGCGCGCCAACGAGCGGTTCAGCGACGGACTCCTCGGCCGCAAGGACGGACAGGTCGAGCGGCTGGGCATCGATTTCGACCTCGATTCGCTCGGACCGTCGCGCTTCGAGCCGCTGCAGCCACTGACCGGCGCCCTGCAGGTCCTCACCGGGAAGACGGCGGTGCCGAGCACGCTCGGGCGACTCCGCGTCGACTTCGACTACTCGGCGGTGACGACGCCGATCTCGCTCGAGTACGGGTTGCTGCGTCGGCTCACGTTAGGCGTGGTCGTGCCGTACGTGAAGACGCGCAACGAAGTGTTCGTGAATCCGAATCCGGACCGCACCGGCGGGACGATGGGGATCAACCCCGCGCTCACGCACAACTCGGCGCTTGCGCAGAACCTCGCGCTGGCGACCCAGCTCTCCTCCGCGGTCACGCAGCTCCAAACAGCGCTGACGACGTGCATGGGGAGTAGCGCCCCCGAGTGCGCCGCGATCAACGCCGATCGGGCCGGTGCCGCGCAGCTGGCGACGAACGGATCGGCGGTCGCCGCGGCGGTGGTGGCGATCTACGGAACCAAGGCCGGTGAAGGCTCGCGCTTCGCGCCCGTGCAGGGATCGGTCATCCAGAAGGACATCGCAGCCCGACTCGCCGCGCTCTCCATCGATTTCGGCGGCTATCTGGGCGCCCCTCCGGGGAGCCAGTCGGGATGGATCACGCAGCAGCCCGTCGGCGCGCCGCTCATGGGACTGGCCGACTTCAACACCATCATCGCCGACTCGAGCTTCAGCATCGCTGCGGTGCCGATGGAGACGGTCGAGCGGTCGCACATCGGCGACGTGGAGTTCGGAGGGAAGCTTCTCCTGTACGATGGACTCGGGGCGCAGCCGCCGCAGAAGCCGGACTTCCGCGGGCTCAAGTTGCGGCTCGCGGTCGGCGGTGCCTACCGATTGGGAACCGCGCAGTATCAGTCTCCCGACGACTTCGCCGATTTCGGCACGGGAGACGGACAGGACGACATCGAGGGGCGCGTCTTCGCCGACCTCCTCTTCGGCCGGCGCTTCTGGGCCTCGTTCGTCGGCAAGTACGGCGTGCAGAAGCCCGACCAGCAGTTCGAGCGTGTCCCCGACAATCCGCACGACCCGTTCCCTGCCCTGTATCGCAAGCAATACATCGGGCGCGACCTCGGAGACTACACGGCGATGGAGTTCTCCCCGCGCGTGAGCCTGAGCGACGCGCTGATGTTCACCGCGACCTACAGCGTCTACAACAAGAAGGCAGACTCGTACACCGGGACGTTCAACGCGACGGACCTGTCGGGCGATCCGGTGACGATCGACGCGTCGATCCTCAACGCGGGGACCGAGCGGAAGGAGCAGCGCTTCGTCGCCGGCTTCACGTACTCGACGATGGCGGCGTATTACCGCGGGCGCGCCAAGCGCCCGCTCGAGGTGAGCTACGTCGTGGGCCAGTCGCTGAGCGGGTCCGGGCTGGCGCTCAAGCAGTTCACGCAGGCGATTGGGTTGCGGCTCTACATTCCGCTGTTTGCCGCGCCGGAAGCGCGTCCCGCTCGCACAACACGTCGTTAGCAGGAAGCAGCGTCTGGCCAGCGCGGGCTTTCACCCAGGACGCTGACGCTCCGCGCTCAGCGCTCGCCGAACGCGGAGAGGAGCCTCTTTCGATCCGCGCTCTCCGCAGCTCGTGTCCGCGCGCACCGTCCGCCGCGCAGATAGAGGAGCGGCAGCAACTCTTCGCTCTCAGCTCCCCGCGACGCGCTTGCGCGATCGCGCCCCGCCGCGAGACGAAGCGCGCGCGGGTGGCTCGGAGGCGGCATTCTCCAGCAGTTCCCGAGCGTGCGCGAGACTGGCTTCGCTTTCCGAGTCGCCGCCCAGCATGCGGGCGATCTCGCTGACCCGCGCCTCCCCTTCGACGACCTTGAGGTCCGCGGTGGTAATCCCGCCACGCGCCCCTTTCTGCACCACGATGTGATGGTGGGCGCGCGCGGCGATCTGCGGAAGGTGCGTGATCGCAAAGACCTGGTGCGACTCGGCGACGCGGCGCAT
>CAZWVG010000089.1:17219-19849 GCA_964637355.1 uncultured Gemmatimonadaceae bacterium | reverse complement strand
TCTTCGTCGGCACCGGCGATGACGCCGATCAGTGCACCGACCGGGCTCGTGTCGCCCTCGTTCGTGAGGCGCTTGCGCAGGATCCCTTCGCCGCGCGCGACGAGCTCCATGATCGCCTTGTCGGTTTCGACCTCGGCGAGCGTGTCGCCGTTCTTGACGGCGTCGCCCTCGTTCTTGAGCCACTTGACGAGGCGCCCCTCCTCCATCGTCGGGGAGAGCGCCTCCATGAAGACCTTGGTAGCCATGGCGATGTCGTTAGGCGGTGGGGAGGTACATGACCTGCCGGATGGCGGCGATCGTCTTGGCGACGTCGGGCTTCGCGGCGCGCTCCAGGTTCTTGGCGTACGGCATGGGGACGTCCTCCTGGTGCACGCGGAGGATGGGGGCGTCGAGATCGTCGAAGCAGTTGCGCTGGATGTAGTCCACCACCTGTGCTCCGACGCCGCACACTTCCCACCCTTCCTCGAGCACCACCGCCCGGTTTGTCTTGCGCACCGACGCTGCGATCGTTTCCACGTCCATCGGGCGAATCGTACGCAGGTCGACGACCTCGATGCTGATCCCTTCCTTGGCCAGTGCGTCAGCCACCTGCAGGGCGACGAGCACCGACTTGCCGTGCGTCACCACGGTGCACTGGTCCCCCTCGCGCTTGATGTCGGCCTTGCCGAGCGGGATGATGTAATCCTCGTCGGGGACTTCGCCCTTGGTGTTGTAGAGCATCTCGCCTTCGAGGACGACGACCGGGTTGTCGTCGCGGATCGCCGCCTTGAGCATTCCCTTGGCGTCGTACGGCGTCCCCGGGGTGATGACCTTGAGTCCCGGGATGTGGGCGAGCCACGACTCCCACGCCTGCGAGTGCTGCGCCGAGAGCTGCAACGCGGCGCCGTTGGGGCCGCGGAAGACCATCGGCATCGGGTACTGGCCGCCGGACATGTAGAGCATCTTGGCGGCGGCATTGACCACCTGGTCGAGCGCGAGGAGGGCGAAGTTCCAGGTCATGAACTCGATGACCGGGCGGAGCCCCGCCATCGCCGCCCCGACGCCGACGCCGGCGAATCCGAGCTCGGTGATCGGCGTGTCGACGACGCGCATCTCGCCGAATTCCTGCAACAATCCTTTGGAGACCTTGTACGCGCCCTGGTAGACGGCCACTTCCTCGCCCATGAGGAAGACGCGGTCGTCGCGCTGCATCTCTTCGCGGAGGGCGGAGTTTAAGGCGTCGCGATAAGTAATTACGGGCATGGGGGGAGCTCGAGATGGACGGGGGACGGGGGACGGGAGACGGGGGTGCGGACGCGCCCGAGGGCGCGTCCGCGAGTCGACGCGGGGCGCACTGCCGGTGCATTCCTCATGTCGTCGTCTCCACCATGACGTCTTCCCACAAACTCTCGATTGCGGGCTCCGGACTCGCGTCGGCGAAGTCCCAGGCGTCCTGTACGGTTGCCTTCACTTCCTCGTCCAGCTTGGTCATCCCGGCGTCGTCGATCTCGCCCAGCTCCTGCATGTGGGCGCGGAGGACCTGGATGGGGTCGCGCTTCATGTACTCCTCGAGCTCCTGCTTCGTGCGATACGTTCCGCTGACCGCGTCGGACATCGAGTGTCCCATGAAGCGGTAGGTGCGCACCTCGAGGAGTGTGGGGAGCGACTGGGTGCGGGCGCGGTGCACGGCTTCGGCGACGGCGGCGCGGACGGCGAAGACGTCCTGGCCGTCGACCTGGTCGCGCGGCATGTCGTACGGCGCGCCGCGCTGGTAGATGTCGTGGATCGCCGAGGCGCGCTCGAGCGCCGTCCCCATCCCGTAGCGGTTGTTCTCGATGATGTAGACCACGGGGAGCTTCCAGAGGCCGGCCATGTTCAGTGCCTCGTGGAAGGCGCCGGTGTTCACCACCGACTCGCCCATGAAGCAGAGAATGACCTGGTCGGTGCCGCGATACTTGATCGCGAAGCCCACGCCGGTGGCGATGGGAACGTGACCACCGACGATGCCGTGACCGCCGAGGAAGTTCGTGTTGCGGTCGAAGAGGTGCATCGAGCCCCCCTTGCCGCGCGCGCAGCCATCGCTGCGCCCGAACAGTTCGGACATCACGGCGCGCGGCGTGATGCCGCGGGCGAGCGCCTGGCCGTGGTCGCGATAGGTGGTGATGACGTAGTCATCGTCGCGGAGCACGGAGATGGCGCCGGTGCCGCACGCTTCCTGCCCGATGTACAGGTGGCAGAAACCGCCGATGCGGCCCAGGGCGTAGGCCTCGGCGCAGCGCTCCTCGAAGCGGCGTTGCAAGAGCATGGAGTGGAGGAGGGAGGCGCGCGTCGGCGCGTCCGTCTCGCCGAACTTCTGTTCGGCACGGGGCTCGGTCTTCTTCTTCGCCATGGCAGAGAGGGCGGGCACCTGTTAGGCACCCCGTGACCGTGGCGCACGCTCTGGCGCGCCCGGGCGTTGAGCTCCTGGGCGAACCGTTCCCCCTATCGAGGTCCGGTGCCCGGTGAACGATGCTACTCGAATACTTCGTGACTGCGGCTGGATCAGTCCTGCACCGCCACCCCAAACGCCGAGTGCCGGCGCCGCGAGTGATGGTCCTGCGTCAGACGCCGGCGGCTTGCACCTGCTCCCACGCGTGGTAGCTCGAGCGCAC
>CAZWVG010000089.1:0-17119 GCA_964637355.1 uncultured Gemmatimonadaceae bacterium | reverse complement strand
TGCGTCAGACGCCGGCGGCTTGCACCTGCTCCCACGCGTGGTAGCTCGAGCGCACCAGCGGACCCGCTTCGACGTGCTTGAAGCCGAGCCGCATCCCGATCTCGCGAAGCTCGCGGAATTCGTCGGGGGTGTAGTAGCGATCGAGCGGAAGGTGATCGTTGGACGGACGGAGATACTGGCCGAGCGTGAGGATGTCGACATCGACCGCACGAAGGTCGTGCATGACGGCGACGAGTTCTTCCTTGGTCTCCCCGAGCCCGACCATGATGCCGGTCTTGGTGGGGATGTGCGGCGCCTCGCGCTTCACGAAGCGGAAGATCTGCATCACGCGCTCGTAGCGGCCGCCGGGGCGGGCGCGCTTGTAGAGACGCGGGACGGTCTCGGTGTTGTGGTTGTAGATCTCGGGACCCGCGGCGAGCACGGTGCGGATCGCCTCCTCGTTCCCCTGAAAATCGGGGACGAGCACCTCGACCGAGCACCCGGGAAGGCGCTGGTGGATCTGCCGGATCGTCTCGGCGAAGATGAAGGCGCCGAAGTCGGGGAGGTCGTCGCGGTCGACCGACGTAATTACCGCGTGTTGCAGGTTCATCTGAGCGATCGCGGTCCCGATGCGGTCCGGCTCACCGAGATCGTACTTGGGCGGGCGACCGTGGGAGACCGCACAGTAGCCGCAGTTCCGCGTGCAGACGTCGCCCAGGATCATGAAGGTGGCGGTACCATGCTGCCAGCACTCGCCGACGTTGGGACACTGGGCCTCCTCACAGACGGTGTGGAGGTCCAGCTCCTTCATGAGCCCCTTGAGTCGCACGTAATTCTCGCCGCCCGGCGCCTTGACCCGCAGCCATGACGGTTTGCGCTCGGGGAGGGGCTCGACGCGATGCCGCCCCATGATCTGGTACAGCGTATCCGGCATATGGCTGCCAAGGGTCCGCCGGTTGAGGCGCCGCCACGCGAACAGCGGCGACCACGGTCCGGCCAAGGGTGGTCAATCTACCGCTCGGAGCCTGCGGGAGCCAACCTCCGGTAACCGCAGGAACTCCCGACAAGGGTTATGAATTTGCGGCCGTTGCAGAAGAAAAGCGCGTCATCGCGAAGGGCGTGAGGTCGTGCTCCACCGGGGAGCCGGTGATAATCGCCGAGACGACGTCGCCCGTGAGCGGGGCGAGCAAGACTCCATTCCGCGAATGGCCGCAGGCATACACCACGCGCGGCACATGCGGGTCTTCGCCGATGATCGGGAGTCCGTCGAGCGTCATCGGGCGAAAGCCGGACCAGGTGCGTACCTCGTCGGCGCGGGCGAGTGCCGGGACGAGCCGCGACGCCGTCTGGCGGAAGCCGGCGAGCGCCGAGTCGGTCGTTCCTACGGTGAATCCGACACTTTCCGCGGTGCTCCCGACAAAGATCTCGCGATCGGCGGGGCGGGGGACGAGGTAGCCGCCATGACCGAAGGCGGGGCGCTGAAGTCCCGGTGCCGAAGCAGAGCCGGTGCCGAGCGACATCATCTGGCCGCGAAGCGGGCGGATTGGGAGGGGGCGCGGGAGACCGGGAATGCTTCCCGACCACGCGCCTGCCGCGAGTACCAGTCGCTGGGCGGAGACGTCGCTCCCGTCGTCGAGGCGCACCACGATACGAGCCGGGTGCAGCTCGACCCGGGTGGCGTGCCCCAGTCGACGCGCGCCGCCAGCGGCGTCGACGGCTATCTCGAGGAGCTGCAGGAGTCGCTGGTTGTCGACCATCCCGTCGTCGGCATGCAGGCAAGCCCCGTGTGGAGCATGGAGCGCCGGCTCGAGTTCGGCGATCTCGCCAGACGAAAGGAATCGCACCGACTCGCCCACGGTCCTGGCGAGCGATGCGGCTTCGCGTTCGTTCGCGGCCACGCGGAGGACGCCATCGAGGGCAAAGGGGACGTCTCGTCCTGTCTCCTGTCGCAACTCCGCGATGAAGCTCGGATAGCGATCGCGGGCGGCGATGGTGAAGGCGAGCGCGCGCCCTCGCGCCGGCTCGACCGTCGGGGCGAGGAAGCCTGCGGCGGCAACCGAGGCGATACCGGGGCGTCGCCGACCGATGAGGCACGTCGAGACTCCTCGGCGCGCGATCGCGCGCGCGCACGAGAGCCCGATCAATCCGTCGCCGAGGATGACGACGTCGAAATCACTGGACGTCATGGCGTGCCTCGCGCGAGATTTGGAGGAGCGGGTACGCACGCGCGAGGGCATGAAACTTCCGGTCTGCGCGCGGCGTACGGAGACCAGTCCTCGAATTGGAGCACGACCCCATGCTGCGCACCATTTTCATGATCGGGCTGTTCGCCATTGGCGGATTGTTCCTGCTCAAGCTGTTCTTCGGCGTCTTCGGCGTCTTCTTCGTACTGCTCGTGGGTCTGCTCGGACTGGCGATCAAGATCGCCATCTTCGGGGCGATCCTGTACCTCATCATCCGGATCGTGAGTCCGGATACGGCGCGCCGGATGAAGGAGCGCTGGTCGGGAAACTGAGGTCTCTGAAGACGAGAAGACGAGAAGACGAGAAGACGAGGGGCCGGGCTTTCGAGCTCGGCTTCTTTGTTATTGTTCGGATCCTCTGGGGTACTCACGGCGCATGACGTTCTATTTACTCCCGCGCGCGGCGCGACTCACAACACAACTCGAGATGATACGATATCGCGTTCTTTCGGCGGTACTCCTTTCGATTGCGCTCAGCGCCTGCCAGAGCGCTGCGCCAGGTGCGAGCCAGGCTGCGGCCGGACCTGCGCCGTCGCGCATCGAACCTAACGCGGCGGAATTGCGGACGGACCTGTTTGCGTTCGCGGCCGATTCGTTTCGCGGGCGCGAGACGGGGACGCCGGATGCCGATCGCGCGGCGCGGTGGATCGCGCGTCGACTGTCGGCGCTGGGATTGGAGCCCGGAGGGGACAGCGGATACTTCCATCGCGTCCCGATGCAGCGCACCGCGCTCAAGGCCGATTCGATCTTCGTAACCACGCCAGCGGGGCGCACGCCGTGGGCGCTCGACAAGGATCTCGCGGTTCTTACGGCGCTCGGCCCCGGTGCGCCGCTCCCGAAGCTCTCGGTGAATGCGCCGGTGGTTTTCGTGGGTTACGGGCTGATCGATGCCTCGATCGGGCGCGATGACTACAAGGGGAAAGACGTCAAGGGGAAGGTCGTGGTCATCGCCGGCGTCGCGCCGGCCGGAGTCGATTCGGCGAAGAAGAAGGCGCTCGAGATTCCGGACGCGCTCTTTGCGCGACTCGGCGCGGCAATCGGGCGCGGCCCCGCGGCGGTTGTCCTCCTTCTCCCCGATTCGCTGTATCGTCTCGCCTCGAGCCAGTTCTCGTCGACGCAGCTCGAGCTGGCGAAGTCGGTGAGCCCCAACAACGCGCCGCGCGTCCTCCCGATGGTGGCGGTCGGACGCCTGACGAGTGATTCGCCGCTGGTGCCGAGTGGGTGGCCGACCAACGACGCTGCCTCGACCGCCGACGGAACCTCGCTGACGGCGGCGGTCAGCGTGACCACCTCGAAGTTCAACGGCTACAACGTCGTGGGGATCGTGCGTGGAACGGACCCGGCGCTGCAGAAGACGTATGTCGCCTACGGGGCACACTACGATCACATCGGGATCCAGGCGGCAGTGAACGGCGACTCGATCGCCAACGGCGCCGACGACGATGGCTCGGGGAGCGTGACGCTATTGGCGATCGCTCGCGCCTTCGCGCAGGGGCCCAAGCCGAAGCGATCCTTGCTCTTCGTCTGGCACGTGGGGGAGGAGAAGGGACTCTTCGGTTCGGAGACCTTTACCGACCATCCCACCGTCCCGCTCGACTCGATCGTGGCGCAGCTCAACGCCGACATGGTCGGGCGCAACGGCAACGACTCGCTGTATATCGTTGGACCAGGGGCGGCACCCAACGGACAGAGCGCGGTGCTTGGCGCGGTGGTCGACTCGGTGAACGCGACCGAATCCAAGCCGTTCGTGTTCGATCGTGAGTGGGACACCACGACGCACCCCGAGCGGATCTACTATCGCAGCGACCACTACAACTACGCGAAGAAGGGGATCCCGATTGTCTTCTTCACCACCGGGCTGCACCCGCAGTACCACCAGGTGAGCGACGAGCCGTCGCTGATCAACTACGAGAAGATGGCGAGGGTGGGGAGGCTGATGTATGACACTGGCCTTGCGCTCGGAAACCGTGTGACGCGGCCAAAGCCTTCGGCGACGCAGTAAGTGCGGACGGGGGACGGGAGACGGGGGACGGGAGTGCACAACGGGGCGCCGATGGCGTCCCGTTGTGCGTTTGTGGGATGGTGATCGACGGTGAGGCCAGGCGGTTTGTCCAGGATGGGTTCGAGGTGAGACGGGGGAGAATCGCGAGCTGCGTCGCGCCCCTTCGTGCACTCCCGTCTCCCGTCCCCCGTCTCCCGTCCTATTTCCCAATCTCCTCCACCACCGCCCACGCCAACAACGGCACCATGATCTCATGATGCCCGGTGATCTCGAAGCCCTGGCCCCCGGTCAGCACCGGGCGCTGCACCACGTTCACGCGCGGGCGGTAGTGGCGCTGCATGTCGAGATCGCAGGTGGTGAAGTCGGTCGGTCGTCCCGCGTGCAGGTTGCGGGCGATGGTGAGCGCCTTGAGGAAGACCTCGGGCATCACGACGGCGCTCCCGATGTTCAGCACCACACCGCCGTCGTGGAGCGACGGCAACGTTGCGGCGAGACGCCGGAAGTCACGGTGGCTGGTATCGCCGATCGCCGCACCGCTGGCCGCCGGGTGCTGGTGGATGATCTCCGCGCCTAACGCGGCGTGCACGGTGGCGGTGATCCCGAGCTCTCGGGCCGCCAGGAGGAGCGAGAGTTCGGGGTGCGCGAGGTCGGTGGCCGCGTGCAGCACGCGCCCGACCGACTCTCCCATCCCCCATTCCTCGCGTTGCCCCAGCACGAACGCGTCGTTGAGCGCGCGCCCGGTCTCCTCGGCCATGCCAAACGTTCCGTCGCGCAGCCCGGCGGCCACGTCCTCCGACGTCGCGCCGAAGCGCGCCATCTCATAGTCGTGGATCGCCGCCGAGCCGTTCATCGCGATGTGGGTGATGACTCGGCGTCGCATGAGGTCGATCAGGACTGGCGCGAGGCCAGTCTTGACCACGTGCCCGCCCAGCATCACGACGACGGCGCGCCCGGTACGATGCGCCGCGGCGATCGCGGCGACGACGCGACGAAAGTCGCGGGCGACGAGGATGTCGGGGAGCGCATCGATGAACGCGCCGAAGGAACGGTCGGCGCCGGGCGCGCGCGAGAACTCGCTGGACGAGACCTTGTTCGGGCGTCTCGCGACGGGGACGGTGCGGACCTTGGAGAGGTCGGCCTCGGGCGTGCGACCCGCGCCGCGGGGCGCGTCGCCTAACGCGTCGTGTCCGCCGTGACCGCGTTCGGGGTCGGGGGAGATGGGCGGTGCGATTGGAGGTACAGGTTGAGGGAGCCGATCTTCGTGCGCGACTTCATCTGTACCATGATGCGGTTCGCGTCATCGGAGAGCCAGATGCGCGCCTGGCCATTCTCCGAGAAGATCCCCTTCGACTTGATGATCGGCTGCAGCACGAGCGTGTGAAACGTCCCGGCGGGGACGGTGATCGTCTCGCGCGCGAGGACCTTCACGATCACCGGATTGCGGTCGGGGCGAAAGTAACGGCGGAACTCGTACGTCTGCCCCACCTCGAGCGGAATCGTGCGGATGAAGTACAGCAGGGAGCCATCGTCGAGCGGCTGCGAGACCGATGCCTCTTCGGGTTTGTCATTCTCCTGGAAGACGGCGCGCTCGGGGAAGATTTCGTAGCGCCGCTCGCGATTCTTTCCACCTTCCTCGAGATCCTGCACGAAGCGAAGCGAGGTGAAGTCGTCGCGGTCGATCCAGCTCTCGAGCACGTCGTCCACGCGGTAGAACGGAATTCCCCCCTTCACCCGAAAGCGCGTGTGCCACGCCGGGCGCCCGCGCAGCGATACCGTGTCGAGCACTTCCATGCTGCCGCGCCCCACCTTGATCGCTCCGAACTTCACGTCGTAGACGAGTCGTTCGCCGACGCCGAAGGGCGTGGCGACACTCGACGACGAACGCACGGTCGGCTGAACCGCGACGGCGCTTTCGACGGCGGATTGCGCCGAGAGCGGGGCGCGTGACGCGGTCGCGATCAACAGCGCGACGGCGATGACACGCCAGCGCGAGTTGGCGACGAGGCTCGAGGGTGAGCAGGCGATGGAACGCCAGTCGGCGCTGCGACTCACGTCGTTGCGGCCGGGACCTCGGGCTGCGGACGCTTGCGCGCCTCGCGCCCGAAGCGGTACAGCGCCATAACGTCTGCCATCGGCTTCACGCGCGACTCGCGCGGGCGCAGGTCGTAGCGGGGGGTGAGCGTGACGGTCTCGAGGCGTCGCGCGTGCGGCATGGTGGCGAGCAGGAGGTCGACGTTCGCCGCCCAGCCGGTTGCCGCAACGAGCGGTTTGTCACCGGCCGCCTTGAGCGCGTCCCGCAGCACCGACACCCGATACAGGCGCAACGAGCCGAACGGATCCTTGACCCCAGGCGTGCGGATCGACCAGCGTAGCGCCCACGGCGCGAACTGGCGCATCCGGCGCACCGGCTTGGGACACGCGTCCGCTCCCTCCGCTTCGGCGACGACGATGTCCGCTCCCCCCTCGAAGCGCTTCACGAGTTCGGGGATGTGCTCCGGCTGGTCGGTAAAGTCCGCCTGCAGGGTGATGACCGCGTCGCGCCGCGCATAGCGTGTGCGCTTTGAGGCGGCCCGGCAGAGGGCGTCGAGGGCGGCGGCGTATCCGACGCGCCGCTCGCTTCCCAGCACGGTCAGCGGGAGGACTTTCGAGTAGGACTCCAGCGTCTCGCTCGTGGCATCGGTGCTCGCGTCGTTGTAGACGAGAATCTCGTACTCACGGGAAAAGTCCTGGAAGACCTTGCGGATCTTCCAGAGCAGGACGCCGACCGTGGGAGCTTCGTCGAACGAGGGAATGCAGATGTAGAGCACGGCGCGGGAGTGTTGGAGACCCCTGCAAGCTAGACGGCGCGCGCTGTCCGTGGTACGTCGCGTCGTCGCTCGCCGACCGCTCCTACCCCGCCTGAGAAGGGGCGTTCAACGGCTCGCGTCGCCCAGGACGGTGCGGTACGTCTGCTCGGTGCCGGCGACCATGCGCGCCACGCCGAACTCGTGCGCACGCGGCGGGCCGCCAGCGGCGAGGGTCGAACGGCGTGCGGGATCGCTGAGGAGCGACGAAACGGCGTCGGCAAAGGCGTCCACGTCGCCCGGCGGGACGAGGAGGCCGGAAACTCCGTCGACGATCAGCTCGGAGAGCCCGCCGACGGCGAAGGCGACGGGGGGAACCTCGAGCGCCATCGCGTCGATCACCGCCGTCCCCAGCCCCTCGGCGCTCGACGGGTGCCACAAGAGATCCAGGCCGGCCATCGCGGCGTGTACCTCGTCGACGAATCCGGCGCGAAAGGTCTCGATTCCGCCGAGTACGTCGCGCCCGGCCGCCTGCCCGCCGAGGAGGACGAGCCGAGCGCGGGCGCGCGCTTCACCCGCCAGCCGCTCGCCGATCTCGGCGAGGAGTCGCACCCCCTTCTCGGCGGTCATCGCCCCCACGACTCCGCAGATCACGGTTTCGCGATCCCACCCACGCTCGGCGCGCCAGTCGCGCGGAACTTCGACGCGCGGCGTGGGAACGCCCGAGTACACCACGTCGATGCGGGTGGCGGGAACGCCGCCGCGTTCGAGCGACTCGCGCACGGCGCGCGAAATCGCGATGAAGCGCGCAACGCGCGGACCGTACTTCATGCGCCCGCGCGGAACGAAGGCGACACGCCGTGTGACGACCAGCGGGATGTCGCGCTGGCCGAGCAGCGCGCCGAGGGAGAGCGCATGCGCGCGCGCGTCGTGCGCGTGCACGACGTCGGGGCGCCAGGTGCGAATCAGGTTGCGAATGCGGCGCGCAGCTGCAACGTCCCAGTCGGCGCGCATGCGTACCGCGCTCGCTGCGAGTCCGGCGCTGCGCAGGCGATGGAGGAGTGGCGCATCGGCGGCGGCAACGACCAGCGGCTCGTGACCCTGCTCACGTTGTCCTCGTGCGAGCAGGAAGACCTGACGCTGGCCGCCGCGCCATTCGCGACCGCTGTCGACGTGAAGGATCCGGAGTGGCATGCGACGGAAAGGTGCGTGCGGGGCGCACGGGAAGGCAACGTTCTTCGTCCCGGGCGCAGGGCGGTCGTTCCTCGCCTCTCATGTGGCGCGCCGAGCGGTCGATACCTAACTCAAGGGAAAGGGGTACGACCACCGGACGTTACGGAGGGTTGTGTCATGATCGTCGCGAATGTTCGTCGGTGCCTGACGAGAAGCGATGCACAGCTGGCCATGCGCCTCATCGCGCGCGGCTCGTCGCACGAACTCGATCTCCTCGAGGTGCAACTGCGCGATGTCGGCGTGGATGCACTCCTCGACGACCCGCGCCTTCGCATCGCGCTCATGGAGCAGGCGCAAGCAGCGCACGTCTCGCCCACGCTCTTCACGTACGTCATCGTGCGGCACGCGCTGCGCGAAGTCGGCGAAGGGGATCGCGTGATGGCCGACTTCGTCTCGTCGGTGCTGCTCCACTTCGGGCAGCGCGATCGCGCACAGCGCATTCGCGAGTACGACGACCAGATCTACGACACGCTCGCCGCCCTGCTCGCCGATGCCGAGTGCGGCGACCCGACGCGCGCCTTCCTCGCGCGCGCGCACCTGGGAAACTACGCGCTGTGGCTGGCCGGAATCTTTCCCGACTACATCGAAACGCGGCAGCAACGGCGCGGTGGACCGGGACTCGACTACTACGACGACATGGGACAGCGCGGATACCGACTGGCGGCGAACCATCGTCTCGCCACGGAGCACGGCGTCCAGCCGCTCTTTTCGTGCGCCGCCGAGCACTTCGGTCGACTGCGCGTGGCGCTCAATCACGTGAGCGACGCGATCTTCTTTCCGCGTCATCACTCGGCGTCGAAGCTGATGCGGCAGGTGCGGGACGACGCGCGTTGGGTCTCGTAAGTTGCCCGGCGCGCCGTTCGCGGGGTAACGTTGAGGGCGTCAGCGCCGCCCACCTGCGAGGAGCCTGTGTTCGAGGAAATCCGACAAGCCTTTGAGTCACTGCTGAACGGCGAGATCCCGGCGTCCGAGCGCCGCGGCATGCTCGCCGACATGCGCGATTCGCTGGTGCGTGCGAAGCTCGCGGTCGAGGACCTGCGCACGAGCGTCTCCGCCACGCGTCATCGACTCACCACCGAGCAGCAGGAGCTGGAAACGACGACGCGTCGCAAGACGCTCGCTGAGGGGATCGGTGATACGGAAACGGTAGAAGTTGCGACGCGATTCGCCGCGCATCAGGAGGAGCGCGTCGCGGTCCTGACGAAGAAGCTGGAGGCGCAGGAGCTGGAGCTCGCGCTCGTCGAGCGCGAAGTCGAAGAGATGAAGGTGCAGTTCAAGGCGGCGAATGCCGGCGTGGGATCAGGGCTGCGTGACGGCGCGGCGGGGACGGCGATGCCGAGCGAT
Organism: uncultured Gemmatimonadaceae bacterium; assembly: GCA_964637355.1. Lineage (GTDB taxonomy): Bacteria > Gemmatimonadota > Gemmatimonadetes > Gemmatimonadales > Gemmatimonadaceae > SCN-70-22. The sequence continues at coordinate 7,536 of CAZWVG010000089.1, read as the reverse complement.
CGCGACCTGGGTCTCGACGACCGCGGAGCGGGGTTGGCACAGGAGCTGGGCGCGATCGATCGCCAGCGTCGACGGGAGACGAGCGAAGCCGACGCGGAATCGCGCCTGGCGGAGCTCAAGAAGCGCATGGGTCTGTAGCTGCGCCCCTCCGACGGTTCGCTGCGCGCGGCGGCGGTCGCCGCGGTCGCCCTCTTCGTTCCCGTCGCACCGCTGCTCGGGCAGCCGCAGGTGCGCACGCAGGTGCGTTGCGCGGGACAGGTGATCACCGAGGTCGTGATCCGCGCGGAGGCGCCGGGATTCGGCGGCATCTTCGACCGATCGCCGTTTCTCGCGCATCTCGTCACCACGTTGCACGTGACGACAGCCCCCTCGGTCATCCAGAACTTCGTCCTCCTGCGCAAGGGGGAGAAGTGCGACCCGGTGCTGCGCGCCGAGAGCGAACGCATCCTGCGCGCGATGCCCTTCCTGTCCGATGCATCGGTGACGGCATATCCCGATGGTGCGGACGGCGTGAAGCTCGAGGTGGTGACGATCGACGAACCCTCGCTGATCGGGTCGATCGGGATCGTGAACGATGCGCCGTACGTGAGCGGGTTGACGCTCGGGACGCAGAACCTGATGGGCGATGCGGTGCTCGCCTCGGCGAGCTGGCGCGAGGGGGACGCGTATCGCGACCGATGGGCGATGCGCTACACCAACTACCAACTGTATGGACGTCCGTATCAGTTGCAGCTGGTGGCGGCGCGTCGCGAGCTGGGGAGCGACTGGCTGACCGAAGTGAGCTATCCGTTCCTGACCGACGTGCAGAAGTCGGCGTGGCGCGTGAGCGCTGGGCAGGTCGACGAGTTTGCGCGCTTCCTGCGGCCGGGTGGGAGGCCGTCGTCGCTCGAGGTGAAGCGGCGCTTCGGCGACGCCGGGGCGATGCTTCGCGTGGGGAGCAAGGGATTGCTGGGGCTCATCGGGGCGCAGCTGTCCTATGAGGACAATGCCCCGGCTGCGGCGCCGGTAATGGTGACGGACTCAGGGCTCATCGCCGACACGACGTCGGCCCTTGCCGAGCGCTATCGGACCACGCGAAGCTCGCGCATCAACACGCTGCTCGGACTGCGGCGCCTGCGCTTCGAGCGCGTCAACGGCTTCGACGCGCTCACCGGGCCACAGGACCTGCGGATCGGGACGCAGCTGAGTCTCACCCTGGGGCATTCGCTTCCGGCGTCGCGTGGCGTCGCGCGCAACGAGAAGTACGTGGGGGCAAACGTCTTTCTCGGTGTAGGGAACCGGACGTCGTACGCGGCGATCCAGGGGGATATCGAGGGGCGCCGTTCGTCGGCGACGCGCGGGTGGGACGATGTGCTGACCAACGGTCGATTCGCGTGGTACATCAAGCCGCACCCGCGCCATCTCGTGCTCGCGGATGTGACGTGGGGAGGGGGATGGAGCGCAAGGGTCCCCTACCAGCTCGCACTGGGGGCACGCAACGGCGGATTGCGCGGCTACGACGACACCGACGTCGGCGGCGCGCGCCGGCTCATCGGGCGGCTGGAAGAGCGCTGGCACATCGGCTCCTTCCGCGGGACGGCCGATGCCGGTGTGGGAGCGTTTGCCGACATCGGCCAGATCTGGGCGGGCGACGTCCCCCTAGGCGTCGACAGCGGGCTGCGCCCGTCGCTCGGTTTCTCGCTCATGACCGCCGTGCCGCCGCGCTCGCAGCGCATGTGGCGCCTCGACGTCGCCTTCCCCCTCGACACGCGCAACGGCTCGCGGTGGGGGATGCGGCTGACGAACGTCGACCGCACGCGGACCTTCCACAGCACGCCCGGCGACGTGCGACGCATCCGCGAGCGGGTGTTGCCGCAGTCGATCTTCTCGTGGCCGTGATCTAGCTATCTGAAGACGAGAAGACGAGAAGACGAGAGGCGCTCGGGCGCTTCTCGTTTTTTTGTTGACGGTCGGGAGGGGAAGTTCGCGCAATACTCAGCGGCGGCGCTCTGCAGGAAAATTGCAGCTGTGGCAGTCTACCACGCATCTGAAGCTCCTCGAGTGCGACACATCGCACGAGTGGGCGGGGCCTTGCTGCTTTACGCCAGAAACGTGATTCGGGTCACGTTTCTCCTGCGTGTCAGGTCACGAACCGGGGTCGGAGGAGCGCGAGCGTCGCGTCGCCCGCCACGTCGACCCTGTACCTCGTGATGACCGCACGCGGGCAATCTCGGCGTGCGCGGGCGTGCGCACGTTCTCAACGCTTGAGTGGGGGGGTAGTGCGATGGGATGGAGAGCAAAGCGGGAGAGCGGGACGAGGTACACCGCATGGCTGCTGGTTGGATGCGCGGTGTTCAGCGGGGCGTGCCAGGACGGCTCCGTCGCCGCGAGGCGCAACGTGACGGGGCCTGCTGGCGCTGTGTCGGCGGTGAGCGAGGGGGCGATAGGCGTCATGCCATCGAACTTCGATCGCACGGGGTTCACGAGTCAGAGCCTGTCGGCGCTAGTTACCGAGAGCGGGAAGATCACGCTCTCGGCCGATGCGTTCGGGAGCGTGAGCGGCGCGGGAACGCTCGACATCGAGAAGCCGGCTGGGGCGACGGTGCGCGGCGCGTACCTCGTGTCGGCGAGCACGGGGTTCAGCAGCTACGTCATTCAGGGGACCGACATCCTCCTCAACGGACAGAACCCGACGTTTACGTCGCAGGTGCCGAGCAGCATCAGCTCGTACAACCACTTCGCCGACGTCACCTCCATCGTGAAGAGCCTGATCGATGCGGCGCCGGCCGGGATCGTCGCGGTACCGTACGACGAAGGGGCGCAAACATACCTGATCGACGGTTCAAGCCTGCTCGTCATCTTCGACGATCCCGCACAGTCGTCGACGAACACGATCGTGATCATGTTCGGGGCGCAGTCGACCACGGGCGACCAGTTCCTCGTATCATTCAACAATCCGCTCGACCTGACTGACCCGAACCTCCGGCTGCAAATGAGCCTGGGCATCTCGTTCGGATTCCAGCCGTCTGCCCAGTTCAGCTACGTGGACGTGAACGGAGCGCGCCTCTCTTCCTGCGCCGGCGGACAGGATGATGGGCAGCCTGCTGACGGCGCGTTGATCACCGTGGGTGGAACCGGCGACGATAGCGCGAATCCGGCAGACCCGAACCAGGTGAACTGCAACCCGCGCGACGACGACGAATTGTACGACCTGATTCCGTTCGCCAAGCAGGGTGACACGCAGATGATCGTGAACACGCTCAACCCGTCGGGCGACGACAACATCCACCTGGCGATCTTCAACCTCAGCGTGCGCGCGGCGATCAATCCGACATTCACGATCGACGTCGAGCCCGAAGATCCGAACAACGTGGTCTCGCTCAGCGGGCGCATGACGGTGATTGGTGCGCTCTCGAGCCCGAGCTTCGACGCAACGACGATCGATGGGTCCACCTGCCGTGTGCTTGGTGGCAGCGAGCCGGTGCGCCCGACGAGCTGGCGCATCGTCGACGTCGACAAGGACGGCGACAAGGACCTCTTCCTGCAGTTCAGCATCAAGTCGCTCATCAACGCCGGCGTCTTGAGCTCGAGCTCCACGTCGCTAACGGTCAAGTGCGGTTCGCTGGTGGCGAGCGACGCGGTCGCACCGGCGCCGTGATGCTGTGGTGAGATGCGCTCGCGCGGCGATCGCGAGGCAGTCGCGCGGCGCATAGCGAAAAAAACGGGGGCGAAGGCGCCAGATGGCCTTCGCCCCCGTTCTGCATGCGTGCGGCGCGACGGATCGCGCCGGCTCCACCGCGCTCAGTCCTTCGTGGTGGCCATCATTCTTCGGATGGGGATGATGAGGACGGCGAGGATCGCTGCCGCAATGAACAGCGACATCGCGGTGCGCATGAAGAGCTGGGGCATCTGGTCGAGCTTTTCGGGATCCACCGCGCCGCCCACCAATCCCGCGATCAGGTTCCCCATCGCGGTGGCGAGGAACCACAGCCCCATCATCTGGCCGACGAACTTGCGGGGGGCAAGCTTGGTCATCGAGCTGAGACCGACGGGGCTGAGCGAGAGCTCCCCAAACGTCTGCAGCAGGTAGCTCCCGATGAGCCAGAGCGCGGAGACCCGGAACGCGGCACCGCCGGCAATCACACGATCCGACGCCCACACCATCATCAGGAAGGCGAGCCCGGTGATGGCCAGGGCGAAGGCGAACTTGGCGGGCGCCGACACCTCCCAGCCGCGATCGGCGAGCCAGATCCAGAGCGCGCCGAACACCGGGGCGAGCGTGATGACGAAGAGCGAGTTGGCCGACTGCAGCCAAAGCGTCGGCATTTCCCACCCGAAGACGGTGCGATCGGTGAAGTCTCGGGCGAAGAGGTTGAGCGAAGTGGGCGCCTGTTCGAACGCCGACCAGAAGACGATGGAGAAGAGGCAGAGCAGGAAGATGACCGCCATGCGTTTCTTCTCGTCGCCGGAGAGTCCGGCGAAGAGGAACAGGTAGCCGAAGTAGGCGAGCCCCATGGTCGCCATGGTGAGACTCAGGCGCTCGGCGACGGCGACCGGGTTGATGCGGATCACCCCAAACATCGCCAGCAGCACGACCACGATGACGGCGCCGAGCATGCCGAAAGCCCACCGCTTGACCGTCTGCTGCTCGCCCGGTTCGGTCGACGGGAGGAGACCGAGCGGACCGAGGGTGCGGGCAACCCGGGCGCGGTAGTTCAGCACGCCGATGAGCATCCCGACGCCGGCGCACCCGAAGCCCCAGTGCCACCCGACGCGTTCGCCGAGGTAGCCGGTGAAGAGCGGCGCAAGGAAGGCGCCGGTGTTGATCCCCATGTAGAAGATCGAGAATCCTGCGTCGCGACGCGCCCCGCCTTCGGGATAGAGGTCACCGACCAGCGCCGAAACGTTGGGCTTGAGGAGCCCGGTCCCGACGACGATGAAGACGAGCCCGAGGAAGAACGTCGATTGCGCGAAGATCGCCGAGAGCGCGATGCAGACGTGCCCCGCCGAGATGAAGAGCCCTCCGTACCAAATCGAGCGTTGCAGCCCGAGCCAGCGGTCGGCGACCCACCCGCCGGGGAGCGAGGCGAGGTAGACGCTCGCCGCATAGATCCCCACGATCGACGAGGCCTGGGACCGCTCGAAGCCAAAGCCGCCGCTGGTGAGGGCGGCGGTCATGAAGAGGACGAGGAGGGGGCGGATCCCGTAGTACGAGAAGCGCTCCCACATCTCGGTGGCGAAGAGCGTGGCGAGCCCGCCGGGTTGCCCGAAGAAGCTCTTGTCGGTGATGAAGGGGCGCCGGGCCTCTTCTTCTGCTGGCGACAGCTTGGGCGACGCGGTGGTGGCGGCTGGTGCCATGACTTTGGACGTGAGGGAAACGATCAGGACTCGGCGCGCATCCCGATGGCGGCCATGGGGAGGTACCGGGTGGCGGGGTGTGTGGCGCCGGCCGCGCGCTGGGCGGCGTCGTCGACCACGGTGGGGAGTTGCTTGATACACGCGGCGAGGTGGGCGGTCCCCGTCGCTGCTCCATCATCGCCCTGCGACTCACCTTTTGCCTCGAGCGGCGGGACGAGACGTTCGCAGGCGAGGTCGCGCGCCGGATGATGGCAGCGCGGATGGAAGACGCACCCCGAAGGCGGATTCGCCGGGGACGGGACGTCGCCGGTGAGCACGATGCGCTCGCGCGTGCGCGTGGGATCGGGGACGGGAACCGCGGAGAGGAGCGCCTGGGTGTACGGCATCACCGGTTCGCGGTACAGCGTTGCAGCTGAGGCGAGTTCGACGATGTGCCCGAGGTACATCACCGCGACGCGGGTCGCCATGTGCTCGACCACCGACAGGTCGTGCGCAATGAAGATGTAGGTCAGCCCGCGATCGCGTTGCAGGTCCTGCAGGAGGTTGATGACCTGCGCCTGCACCGAGACATCGAGCGCCGAGACCGGCTCGTCGCAGACGATGAGGCGCGGCTCGACGGCGAGCGCGCGGGCGATTCCCACGCGCTGGCGCTGCCCGCCGGAGAACTCGTGCGGATAGCGCGTCGCGTACTCCGGGCGCAGCCCGACTTCCTCGAGGAGTTGCCGCACTCGCGCGTCCGCAGCGCTCCCCTCGGCGAGCTTGTGCACCGTGATCCCTTCCTTGATCGTCGCGCCGATGGTGAGGCGCGGGTTGAGCGACGAGAAGGGATCCTGGAAGATGATCTGCAGGTGGCGCCGCATCGCGCGCAGCTCGCGCCCCTTGAGGGCGAGGAGGTCGGTGCCATCGAATCGGATCGTCCCGCTGGTCGGCTCGACGAGGCGGAGGATCGTGCGCCCTAGCGTCGTCTTGCCGCAGCCCGACTCGCCGACGATTCCGAGCGTCTCGCCGGGAAAGACATCGAAGCTCACGCCGTCGACCGCGCGCACCACATCACCCCCGCGAGAGAAGAGGCCTCCGCCCTGGGCGAAGTGCGTCTTGAGATCGCGCACCTCGAGGAGGGGGCGCTGCGGAGCGGCGCTCATCGGTTGGCCGCCTCGCTCGTCCCGGCGAGCGGCGGCGGATGATCGCCCTCGGCGAGGTGGCAACGCGCGCTGTGCAGGGGCGTGACGGGGATGAGCGCGGGGGCTTCGTGCTCGCAGCGCAGCCACGCGTAGCTGCACCGATCGCGGAAGCGGCACCCCGTGGGCCATGCGGTCGGCGGTGGGACGCTCCCGGGAATCGTGGCCAGGCGCTCGCGCTGCATCCCGACGCGCGGCATCGCCTGCATCAGTCCTTTGGTGTAGGGATGCGCAGGCTCGGCGAAGAGCGAGCGGACCGGCGCTTCCTCCACCACCTGTCCTCCGTACATCACGACGACGCGCGACGCGACTTCGGCGACGACGCCGAGATCGTGGGTGATGAGGAGGATCGCCGTCCCGAACTCCTGCTGCACCTTGGCGAGGAGCTCGAGGATCTGCGCCTGGATCGTGACGTCGAGCGCCGTCGTCGGCTCGTCGGCGATGAGGAGCGCAGGGTTGAGGACGAGCGCCATCGCGATGAGCACGCGCTGGCGCATCCCGCCCGACATCTGGTGCGGATACTGGGCGGCGCGCTCGCGCGGCGCCGGGATGCCAACGAGCGACAGCATCTCGATGGCGCGATCGCGCGCCCCCTTGCGCGAGATGTCGGTGTGCACGCGCGCGACCTCGGCGATCTGGTCGCCCACGGTGAAGACCGGGTTGAGCGCGGTCATCGGCTCCTGGAAGATCATGGCGATGCGATTCCCCCGCACCTGCCGGATCTCCTCGTTGCCGAGCGTGAGGAGGTCGCGCCCCTCGAACCAGATGTGGCTCCCCGACTCGATGCGACCGGGCGGCTCGATGAGCCGGAGGAGCGAGAGCGCGGTCACCGACTTGCCGCACCCCGATTCGCCCACCACGCCCACCGTTTCGCCGCGCGCGATGCTGAACGACACGTCGTCCACCGCTCGGGCGATCCCCGCGGGCGTGTGGAAGTACGTGCGCAGGTGCTCGACGCGCAGAAGAGGGTCGGTCATGGCGCGGGAAGCTGTCGCGGGTTCAACGCCGCGCGCAAGCGGTC
>CAZWVG010000088.1:12108-19918 GCA_964637355.1 uncultured Gemmatimonadaceae bacterium | reverse complement strand
ACGCCTGGACCGTGATGATGATCTGCTGCCCCATCTGGTCGATGTTCGTCGTGGTGGCCCGCTTCATCCCGCCCCAATCCTTGTAGTTGGAGAAGGTGGTGGTCGTCTGCACCTCGCCCATCGGCGACGGCGTCGTGGCCTGCGACCAGGTGATCAGCCCGTCGGCCGTGGAGAAGCAGTCAAACGACGTCTTGCCGGACTTCCAGGTGTGCTTGACCTTGTAGCACTCGGCGCCGCCTAACGTCGTCTTCTCGACGGTTTCGCTGGAGACGATCGCCGGCGAGATACGGGAATAGTTGGCGGGGTTGTTGTCTTCCTTGGCGGCATCGAGCTGCGGGCCGGTGAGGAGCGACGGCCCCTGCATCGGGTTGTTCATCCACGCCGTGTTGCCGTCGAAGCCCTGACGCATCTCACCCATCCCGGGAATGTCGACGCGCGACGACATCTGGTTGGGGAAGATCGTCACGATCTCCATCGTGGCGCTCATCCCCATGGCCGGCATGTCGAAGGCCGCCTTCATGCGCTGCGACTTGTGCTCCTTCCACACGTCGGCGTTGGTCTGCTTGGCCCACTTGGCAATCAGTTCGCTCGCTGCGGGAAGACCCTGCGCGGCGGCAAGCGACGCGGTCGCAGGAATGGCGGCAAGCACCGCCAGCGACCGCAGGGTGCGGAGCGTGCGGTTGGACATGATCGACATTCAGAATCTCCGAGAATTGGGGGGGAGCGCCGCCTGGCGCTCGCGGGAAACTAGAAGTCATCTCGCAAATAGTCGACGCCCTTCGGCCGACGCGGCACTCCGGCGCCACCGGCGACGGATTGCGAGATGACCTGCCACACGCGCCGGAACGGCCAGCGCGTCGCCAGATCCTACGTACGTAGCGGTGAGGGAGTTCCAGCGATCGCGGCAGCGATCCCTACTGCCCGATCCAGCGAAGCGCGGCGGCCATCGCGTCGTCCTCCCCCGCCAGGAGCGCCTTTCGGCTCAGCGGGATGCACTCGTCGGGGGTGACGCCGCGCGCCTCGATCCGGCGCCCGTCGGGAGCGGTGAAATCGGCGACCACGTACTGCATCAGGTCACCGTTGGGGAGCTGGGTGACCATCGACGGGAGCGCCTGCCCGGCGGTGACCTCGCCAAAGACGCGCGCACGCCCCAGCGTCTGGAGCCCAGCCGCGAAGATCTCGCTCGTGCTCACCGACAGCCCGTCGACGAGAATCGCCACCGGGCCGGCGAAGGGCATGAGCGCGCGCCCCTGACGGTCGCTTCGCCGCGGATTCGAGATGTAGCGGAGCGTGCCGCGTCGCGTGGTCATCGTGCCTAACGACGAGGTGGTGTCGAGGAAGTACCCGCCGAGTCCCATCACCATCGCCGCCACGCCGCCCACGTTGCCGCGCAGGTCGAGTACCACGCCGCGGCACTCGCGGAACGCGACCATCGCATCGTCGACCTTCGGCATGACCGGCGTCATCCAGACGTTGAAGCGCAGGACGCCAACACATCCGTCGCTGCCGTCGCGCCGTTCAGACTCCACGCGCACGATGAACGGCGGGAGATGTCCCATGCGCACCACCTCGCCGTTTATCGGCTCGCGGCGCAACATGAGCGAGCGCGCCGCGCCCGAGCCATCGCGAAATCCAACCGAGAGCAGCGAGCCGACGCTCCCCTGGGCACGCCCCATCAGGGCGAGCGGCAGCTGCAATTCGGCGAGATGCGCGGCACTCGGCGACAGGCCGACGAGGCGCGTGCGCGAAAAGTCGGCAACGTCGAGATCGCCCAGACGTTCGAGAATCCACCCGGCGTGAACTCCGGCGCGCGCCGCTGCCGATCCCGGCGCAACGCGCGAGACGACCACCGCACCATCGAGGCGCCGAAAGTCGAGCCCCACGTCGCCGATCGCCGCGTCGTCGGACGGCTCGGCGGTCAAACGCCTGGCAGCATCCGACGGGACGAGGACGAAGTGCGACTCCCCAAGACGCGCGAACATCGCCTCGATCGCCAGTCGCACGTCGCGCCAGTCTTGTGCACGCTCGGCGCGCGCCCTCAGCTCGCGACGCACCCCCTGCCAGTCGTTGCCACGAAACGTCGAGTCGTAGTACGACTGCGCGACCCGCGACCACGCGCTGTCGGCGGTCGCCACCGCGAGTGCGGAGTCGAACTGTTCGCGGTGCGCGCGCTCCATTCCCTGCGCGTGCACCGTTCGCGCGACGAGTGCGAAGAGGACGACCGCGCCCAGGAAGACGAGCACTCCCGGAGAGATCGTCGAGCGGGGACGCGCGGGAGCGGCCACGACAGGTCGCGTGGGATTTGGGGGCGCGTTGAATCGCGGCTGGTATGGCAGAGCTCGTCGCATTGCACAGGGGACGATCGGTCGACCGTGAAGGTCAATCCGAGCGCCCGGAATGCGCCGAAGCACGTCGACAGATCCCCGACTGTGCGTGACGCGCTTGGCGTGACCGTCACGCCAGCGACCGGGCTCGTCACGCTCCCCCCACGCGCGTGTCGCTCCGCGTATCGACGCGCCCGCCGGCGCGTGAGCCGGCGCGTGAGCCGGCGCGCGTGCACCCCTGCAGTCGACCTAGTGCGCGTGCCCCGGCGTCGACGGGAGCTTGTCGAGGAAGGCGCGCAGCGTGTCGCCCCAGATCGAGGGCATGGTGTGCGTTCCGTGCCCGCGCGTCTTGTCGCTGATCGGGATGAGGACGTACGTCCCGTGCTTCACCCTCGGCATGAGCTTTTCCATCAGCCCGAGTTCGGGGGGATTCACCTGGTCGTCGGCCGAATTGATGGCGAGGACGGGGACGACGACTTTCTCGAGGTAGGGCGAAGGATCGTAGTCGCGCGATGCATCGAACTGGTAGAGCATGTCGTTGGCGTCGGTCGTCTTCACGCGCGCATCGAGAAACGCGTTGATCGACGAGTCGGCCTGGTCGCGCGTGGGCGCCTGCCGCTGCTGCACGAGCGGCGCCGACGTCATGATGAAGAGCATCCCGAGCGCAGATCGCAGTCCCTCGCGCGGCACCTCGGTGTACTCGCCCCCCTTCCAGTTCGGGTCACGCTTGATGTCGTCCATCAGCATGCGGCGAATCATGCGGTTGCGCCCGGCGATCTGCGTCGGGGCGCAGGCGAGCGGGACGAGGGCATCGACGTCGGTCGGATACAGGTACCCCCAAACCCAGGCATGCATGCACCCCATCGACGTCCCCATGACGAGATGCACGCGCTTCACGCCCAGCCCCTCGTCGAGCATGCGATGCTGCAGCTTCACCATGTCGGTGTAGCCGTAGTGGGGAAACTTCATGTGCAACCCGTCACTCGGCTTGCTCGACTGACCGTGCCCGATGTTGTCGGGGAGAACGACGAAGTAGCGCGCCGTATCGAGCGGTTGTCCCTTGCCGTAGAGCCCTCCGGCGAAGCCGCTCCCGAGGAACTGCCCCCCGGTCCCCCCGGTCCCGTGGAGGATCAGGACCGCATTGTCGACCACACCGGCTGCATTCCTGTGCGGCGTGCCTAACGTCTGATAGTGGAGCTTGACGTTCTGCAGCACCTCCCCCGACTCGAAGCGGTACTCAGGGAGCGTGAAGTCGCCGGGGCGCGCCTGGGCGGGGACGGAGGCGAGCGGAGTTCCGGAGAGGAGCAGCAGCGCGACCGGAACGGCGCGCGCGATGCGGGAAGTACGCATGAGACGGAGCGCTGGAGGACGAGGGCGGCGGACAGTCTCGCCCAAACTACTCCCCGGTCAGCGTCCCGGCACCATCGCCTTTCCGCGGCGGCGACTCCACTTCTTGCGCGCCTCCTGAATCGCCTTCCCGAACTCCACGCGAAATCGATCGGGAGAGTGGAATCGCTCGATGTATTCTCGCCCCTTCTCTCCCAGCGACTCGGCGAGGTCGCGGTCGTCGAGGAGTCGCGTCGCGTAGCGCTTCATCTCGTCGGGCGTGTCGGCGATGTAGCCCGACACCCCATGCTCCACGATGGTCGTGGGATGACGGTTGGTGAGGACCGGCATCCCCGCCGCCATCGCCTCGAGGACCGCCATGTTGTACCCGTCCTCGTAGCGCGGGTCGGCGGTGTGCACCAGGAATCGGTGCGAGGCGAAGATTCGCTTGAGCTGCGTCCAGTCGTCGGCCGCCTCGACGCCGGGAAGATCGGGATTGTGACCAACGATGCGCAGCGGGAGCCCGTTCATCGCCGCTTCGTGAAAGTCCCAGGCCAGAAAGACGCGCTTGGACGTCACGTGGTTGGCCACGCGGAGTCCACAGGCGACGTCACCCACCCACGGAAGGTATTCCGCAGGGTCGGCGCTGTTCGACACCACGGTGTGCGTCACCCCCCACGACTTCGCCTTGGTCCGCGTGATCGCGACCGCGTGCCCGCCGACCGACGCGAGGTACGTGTTGAGCGACGCGCGCATGTCGCGCGCATCGAAGTCGGCCTCCTGCTGCGCCATGCGCCCCTCCAGCGTGTCGTGCAGCACGAGGAGCTTGGGGGCGTCGACAAAGCGCGTGTCGAGCAGGTCGGTGATGTTGTGGTTGATGACGCAGTCGTACTGCGGGTTCCGCAGCCGTACGTCATCGAGCGTGACGGTACGCGCCCCAGCCGGAAGCGGGCGCATGCGGAGATCCCAGTCGCGCGTGTAGCGCCCCGGGAGCCCGACGACGATATCCAGTTCGGCGCGCAGGGCGCCGAGCTGGTGGACCCACGCTTCGTGACAATTGAGGACGAGGAGTTTCACGGCAGTAGGACGCGCAAGGGTTCGGTCGGGTCTCATGCGATCCGGCTCTTCGCGAATCCGGCACATCGACGCGTCCAGTGTGTTCCAGTAACTGCATGTGTGCCACGTGACTAGCCGCGGCTATCATCCGTTGTGGTGCGCGCTCTCTCTCCCCCCACCCGCCCCGACGTGATGCCCTGCTCTCGGTCGCCCCTCGCCCTCGCTCAGTCCCGACTTCTCTCCCTCGTCTCCGTGCTCGCCGCGGCGACTCTTGCCTCGCCACTGGCCGCCGAGCCAATGCGGGCTTTGCCGGCCAATTCGGCGACCAACGCTGCCTTCGCACTCGCCCCGATGCAGTCGCAGAAGACGCAGGGGAAGACGTCGACCAGGAAGTCCTCGACCTCGAAGCAGGGGGCGACGCAGAAGGCGAAGGGGACGACTACGAAGAAGGGAGCGACCACCGCGAAGAAGGCGTCAGCGCCCGCGAAGAAGGCAGCGCCGAGGGAGTGGCCCAAGGGACCCACCCCGCTTCCCGGATCGATTCTCCCCGCCAAGCGCATTGTCGCCTACTACGGCAATCCGCTTTCCAAGCGCATGGGAGTACTCGGCGAGTATCCGCCTGACGAGATGCTGCGTCGCCTCGACAAGGAGGTGGCCGCCTGGTCGAAGGCCGACACGCTCACACCCGTGGTGCCGGCGTTGCACCTGATCGTCACCGTGGCGCAGGGGAGCGCGGGGAAGGACGGGAAGTGGCGCACGCGCATGTCGGACTCGCTCGTCGAGCGCGTGTACGGGTGGGCGCAACGCCGCAACGCCCTCCTCTTCCTCGACGTGCAGGTCGGCAAGAGCACGTTGCAGGAAGAGATCCCCGCGCTCGAGAAGTACCTCGTGCGGCCGAACGTGCATCTCGGGATCGACCCCGAGTTCTCGATGAAGAGCGGGCACGCGCCCGGGAAGCGCATCGGCACATACGACGCGCGCGACGTGAACTGGACGGTGCGCTACCTCTCGAACCTGGTCGACGCGCACAAGCTTCCGCCCAAGGTCCTCGTGGTGCACCGCTTCACGCGACCGATGCTGACAAACTCGTCGAAGATCGAGCTCGATCCACGGGTGCAGATCGTGATCGACATGGACGGCTGGGGGTCGCCGCGCCTCAAGGAGGATTCGTACGAGTCATACGTGGCGAGCGAGCCGGTGCAGTTCACCGGCTTCAAGCTCTTCTACAAGAACGACGTGCGGAAGAAAGGGTGGCGCCTCATGCGCCCCGCCGACGTTCTCGCGCTCGATCCGCGCCCGCTCTACATCCAGTATCAGTAGACGGGCGGTCCGGTCGCTCCGTCGAGAGGTCGCGCCACGAGCGCGGTGAGTTCCGCGCGCTTCGCCATGAGGTCGGCGACCGTGTAGCCATCGAGCACCGAAAGGAATGCCTGCAGGGCGTGGTCGAGCGCCGGCGCGAGCCCGCAGGCGGGAGCGATGGGACAGTCGGTGTTTCCGCTCTCGAAGCAGGGGACGAGCTGCATGTTGTCCTCTGTTTGTCGCACCACGTCGCCGACGATGATCGTGTCGGCGGCGCGGGCGAGGCGCATCCCGCCTCGGCGCCCGCGAATGGTCTGGACGTAGCCGAGCGTCGTCAGGCGCTGGACCACCTTGAGGAGGTGGTCCTCGGACATCCCCATGCGCCGCGCCACCTCGCCCACCGTCGAGATGTCGTCGGGCGTGAGGGCGAGGTACAGGAGGGCACGGAGGGCGTTATCGGTGAAGCGTGTGAGGCGCATTCCGACTCCATGGTGCGCGTACAGGCAAGATGACCGGCCCCTGTGACGCAACTTCGTCCGTCGCGCCCCGACTTCTGGTCGGGGAACACCCGAGATTCGGGGCGAAAATCCTTCACACAAGATGAAGGATTTACGGACCACGAAATCCCGTATGTGAAACGAAGCTATCGGTACATCGAACTCCTGTCGTTCGATGGTTCGTGGGAATCCCCCAATACCGAGGCTTTCATATGTCCCTCACGCAGAAGACACGAGTGCTCGCGTCGGTCGGCGCGCTGCTGCTCAGCGTGACGTACCTCGACGCGTGTGCCCCCAAGGCGAAGACCGGCGGCATCGGCAACGTGGCCGACGCCTCGTCGCGCACCTACGTCGCCCCCGGGAGCTACGACGAGTTCTACTTCTTCACGTCCGGCGGCTTCTCCGGCCAGGTCGGAGTCTACGGACTCCCCTCCGGGCGGCTCCTTCGCGTGATCCCCGTGTTTGCCCAGAACCCGGAGAACGGGTACGGCTACAACGCGGAGACGAAGGCGATGCTCAACACGTCGTGGGGACCGGTACCGTGGGATGACGCGCATCACCCGTCGCTCTCGATGACCGGCGGCTTGCACGATGGGCGCTGGCTCTTCATCAACGCCAACAACACGCCGCGCTTCGCGCGCATCGACCTGCGCAAGTTCGAGACGGTGGAGACGCTCGAACTCCCGAACACGGGCGGCAACCACGGGTCTCCGTTCACGACCGAGAACACCGAGTACGTGATCGGCGCGACGCGCTTCTCCGTCCCGATCCCGCAGCGTGACGTCGGCTTCGACAAGTTTGCCTCGGACTTCAAGGGGACGTTCTCCTTCGTGAAGGCCGACGAGTTCGGGAAGATGGATGTCGCCTTCCAGATCCTCGTTCCCGGCTACGACTACGACCTCGGACGCCCCGGCAAGGGACCGTCGCACGGGTGGGTCTTCTTCACGTCGTACAACACGGAGCAGGCGAGCACCAAGCTCGAGGTGAACGCCTCGAAGAACGACAAGGACTACATCGCCGCGGTCAACTGGAAAAACGCCGAGCAGTGCGTGGCCCAGGGGAAGGCCAAGGAGATGACGACCGCGTACTACCACAACTGGATGGACGAAGCGACGCAGACCGCGCGCTCCGAGAAGAAGACGACGGTGAAGGTGCTGGAGCCGAGCGACTGCCCGGGGACGGTCTACTTCCTCCCGACGCCCAAGTCGCCGCACGGCGTCGATGTCGATCCAACCGGGGAATACATCGTGGGGGGCGGCAAGCTCGCCACCTCGATCCCGGTGCACTCGTTCTCGAAGATGATCAAGG
>CAZWVG010000088.1:0-12098 GCA_964637355.1 uncultured Gemmatimonadaceae bacterium | reverse complement strand
GCCTACAAGAACTTCGAGAAGGAAGAGTACGGCATTCCGGTGATCAACTACGAGGCCACCAAGTTCTGCGAGGTGGAGAACCCCGGGCTCGGCCCCCTGCATAACGAGTTCGACGGCAAGGGGAACGTGTACAGCTCCGTCTTCATCAGCTCGGAAATCGTGAAGTGGTCGCTTCCCGGCTGCAAGGTCCTCGACCGGACGCCGACGTACTACTCGATCGGCCACCTCTCGGTGATGGGCGGCGACACCAAGGAGCCCTATGGCAAGTACGCCGTCGCGCTCAACAAGATCACCAAGGACCGCTTCCTCCCGACCGGGCCGGAACTCACGCAGTCGGCGCAGCTCTATGACATCACCGGCGAGAAGATGAAGCTCCTCCTCGACTTCCCGACCATCGGCGAACCGCACTACGCGCAGGCGATCCTGGCCAGCAAGATCAAGGACCAGCAGGTCAAGTACTTCACGCTCGCCGAGAACAAGCACCCCATGGTCGCCCGCTCGGAGCAGGAGACCGGCGTTTCGCGCGTTGGCAAGACGGTGCACGTGAAGATGACGGCGATCCGCTCGCACTTCACGCCGGACAACATCGAGGGGGTACAGGTCGGCGACACGGTGCTCTTCCACGTGACCAACCTGGAGCAGGACTGGGACATCCCGCACGGCTTCGCCGCATTAGGGTCGTTCAGCGACGCCGAGTTGCTGGTCATGCCGGGGCAGACCCGGACGCTCACCTGGATCGCCAAGTACCCGGGCGTCTACCCCTTCTACTGCACCGACTTCTGCAGCGCGCTGCACCAGGAGATGCAGGGGTATGTGCGCGTCGCGCCGGCAGGTGCAACGGTGGCGCTCTCGGCGACCACGAGCCCCAGGTCGCGCGCCATCGCGGCGATGGTGGCGTCGGGCGAGCTCCCCGCGCACGAACATCCGGCCGGCGGGCACGGCTCGCACTAGGAGACATCGCGCCAGTCGTCGGCGGGAGCCGCACGGCGCTGGATGCCGAGGCAACCGGCGACGACTGGTGAGACGCTCTCCGATCGCACGCACTCCGGGGAGGAGCGCTCCCTCCACCTCCTCCCCACCCTTCTCCTCGAGGACCCGTCCCATGCTTGCCCCGCGCGCCCGACTCCTGCTTGGCATCGCCGCCACCTCGCTCCTGGCGATGTTCGTGACCCCCCTGTGGCAGGTGGCGCTCGACGCGCCGCAGTATCCCGAAGGCATCGGGATGAAGATCTGGATCAACACCGTGACCGGCGCCAAGGAGAATGACCTCAACAACATCAACAACCTGAATCACTACATCGGGATGAAGCGCATCGAGCCCGACGCGATCCCCGAACTCCGCCTCATGCCGTTCGTCGTTGGAGTGCTCGTGGCGACCGGAATCGGCGCCGCGATCATGGGTCGCCGACGCCTCGCGCAGGGGTGGGTGGCGCTCTTCGTCGTGGTCGCGCTCGCAGGCCTCGTGGACTTCTACAAGTGGGAGTATGACTACGGGCACGACCTCGACACCGAGAACGCGATCATCAAGATCCCGGGGATGTCGTACCAGCCTCCGCTCATCGGGTCGAAGCAGCTCCTGAACTTCACCGCGACCTCGTATCCCGGCGTCGGCGGAGTGATCGCGATCCTCGCGCTCGGTCTCGGGGTCGTCGCGTTGATCGTCGACAAGCGCACGCTGAGCCCCGGGACCTCGAGCCAGGGGGCGTCGGCAATGGCCACGCGCCAAGTGGTGGCTTGAATGCGATTCGCGGCATCCCGCCACTTGTCATTCGTGCGCACGCTGCTCGCGTTCGCGCTGGCGGGCGCGTGCAGCGGCGCGCAGTCGCCTCGCGAGTTCGTGCTCGGTGACGACGCCTGCGGTTTCTGTCGCATGGCGATCACCGACGCCCGCTTCGGCGGCGAAGTGCGCACCGCCGCGGGGCGTCTGCTCACCTTCGACGCGGTGGAATGCCTGGCGGGGTACGTCGCCGAGCATCGGGGCGACTCGCTCACCGACATCTGGGTCGCGGATTACACCACCGGGAAGTTCACGCGCGCCAGCGAGGCGTGGTTCGTATCAGGCGGGACGGTGGAGAGCCCGATGGGACGCGAGCTCTCGTCGTTCGCGCCGTCGATCACGCGCGAGGCGCTTCGCGATCGGTATCGCGGGGAGGTGCTCTCCTGGACGCAGGTGCTGGCGCGGCACCTCACCGTCCCGGCGGTCGCCAGCACTGCGCCGCGCGAGCCCGATGCGATCCAAAGCACCAGCAGCGACAGCGCCGCTGAGCGCGACAGCGCCGCTGAGCGCGACGTCGTCGTCACCGCGATTGCCGGCGCAACGCCCCTTCTCGATGCCGTGCGTCGCGCCGCCCCGGGAGCGACGATCCGCGTACGACCCGGAGTCTATCGCGAGCCCACCATCCGCATCGATCGCCCGCTCGCACTCGTTGGCGACTCGGGGGCGATCCTCGACGGGAGCGGTACGCACACCATCGTGGAGATCGCCGCCGACGACGTAACGGTCCGCGGCCTCACGCTGCGCAACACCGGCGAGGACCAAACTGTCGAGCGCGCGGGGATCTCGGCACAGGATGCCCGCGACTGCCTCGTCGCCGAGAACCGCTTCGAGATGACGTTCTTTGCCGTGCACCTCGCGCGCGCCAATGGCTGCATCGTGCGCGACAACGTGATGCGCGGCCCCGGGCGCGTGCAGACGGCGTCGGGGAACGGCGTGCACGTCTGGTCCAGCGACAGCGTGCAGATCCTGCACAACGACGTGCTCGGGCATCGCGACGGGATCTACTTCGAGTTCGTGAAGCACTCCCGCGTCATCGGCAACCACACGGAGCGGAGTGCGCGCTACGGGATGCACTTCATGTTCTCCGACGACTGCCTCTACGAGGACAACACCTTCCGCAACAACGGCAACGGCGTCGCCGTGATGTACTCGCATCGGGTCGCCATGCTGCGCAATCGCTTCGAGCACAACTGGGGCGGTGCCGCCTACGGACTCCTCCTCAAGGACATCAACGACTCGCGCATCGAAGGGAACCAGTTCGTCGCCAATTCGGTCGGCCTGTACCTGGAGGGGGCGAACCGCAACCAGGTCACCGGCAACACCTTCGACGGAAACGGTTGGGCGCTCAAGACGCTCGCCAACGCCGAAGGGAATCGATACGAAGGCAATCGCTTCGAGCGCAACGCCTTCGACGTCGGGACCAACAGCCGCGGCAACGTCTCGCAGTTCGATGGCAACTACTGGGATCGCTACCGCGGCTACGACCTCGATCGCGATGGCATCGGTGACGTCCCCTTCGCGCCCGTGCGCCTCTTCGCCCTCGTCGTCGAGCAGTCGCCGCCGACGCTGATCCTCCTGCACTCACTGCTCGTCGACCTGCTCGACCTGGCCGAGCGTGTGCTCCCTTCCCTCACACCGGAGACCCTCCGTGACGAGCACCCCCTCATGCGACGCCCGTCGTCGCTGGCAACCAATGGTTAGGGCATCGGGACTGCGCAAGCGCTACGGACGCCTCACCGTCCTCGACGGGCTCGACCTCGATGTCGCGCGCGGACAGGTGACGGCACTCGTCGGCCCGAACGCCTCCGGCAAGACGACCTTCAACAAGATCCTCCTCGGCCTCGTGCGCCCCGATGCCGGCACGATCGAGTTCGACGGCGAGGCGATCGGCGACGCTCCTTCGTATCGCCGGCGCATCGGCTACATGCCGCAGTCGGCAACCTTTCCGGGCAACCTTTGCGCAGCCGACGTCTTCGCGATGCTCTCCGACCTGCGCGGACGCACGCAGGCGCGCGACGAGGAGCTGGTGCAATCGCTCGAACTCGCCCCCGCCCTCAAGACGCCGATCCGGCTCCTCTCCGGCGGGATGCGCCAACGCGTGAATGCAGCGCTTGCCTTTCTCTTCCGCCCCGAACTCCTCCTCCTCGACGAACCGACCGCCGCACTCGACCCCATCTCGAGCGGCGTGCTCAAGGAGAAGATCCGCCGCACGCGCGACGACGGCGGCACCTTCATCCTCACCTCGCACGTGCTGAGCGAAGTCGAAGCGCTGGCCGACCGCGTCGCCTTTCTCCTCGACGGGCGCGTGCGATTCGACGGGACGCAGGACGAACTCAAGGCAGTGACGGGAGAGGCGACGCTGGAGCGCGCCATCGCGCGGCTCATGCGCGACGACGCGGATGCCTCCACTCCATCGTTGGAGCGTGCATCATGACCAGCGCCAAGATCGTGCGCTACGTGGTGCTCGACGTCGTGCGCAACCGATGGGTGATCGCCTACGCCCTCTTCTTCTTCGCCGTGACCGACGTCCTGCTGCGACTCGGCGGGACCGGACCGCGGGCGATGCTCAGTCTCCTCAACGTCGTCGTCTTTCTCATCCCGCTGGTCACGATCGTCTTCGGGACGATCTACTGGCACGGGGCGCGCGAGTTCAACGAACTGCTCCTCTCCCAACCGGTCGCGCGCGGGACGCTCTTTCACGGGCTCTTCGCCGGGCTCGTGCTCCCGCTGTCGCTTGCCTTCGCGATCGGCATCTCGGTGCCGGTCCTGATCGAGCGCGCGGCCGACGCCGAGACGCTCGAGCTCCTCGCCAGGCTCGTCGTCGCGGGGTGTGCGCTCACCGCGGTATTCGGCGCCCTCGCCGTCCTGATCGCCGGGTTGGTCGACGACCGGCTCAAGGGGCTCGGGATCGCGTTAGGCGTCTGGCTCATGCTCACCGTCGCGTACGACGGGCTCGTGCTCTGGGTGGCGATGACGTTCCGGGACTATCCCATCGAGGGGGCGATGCTCGCGCTGAGTTTTGCCAACCCCGTCGATCTCGCGCGCGTCCTCCTCGTACTGCGTTTCGACATCTCGGCGCTCATGGGCTACACCGGCGCCGTGATGCAGCGAATGCTTGGAACGCCCGCCGGAATGGCCGCCGCATTTGGGGGACTGGTCACCTGGACACTCGTCCCCGGTCTCCTCGCCCTGCGCGCCTTCCGGCGCCGGGACTTCTGACGTGACTCGCCAGCCGCATCGCACGCGCGCCATATGCCCTGCCGTATTTCCCCCTCACCTGTTCCGTGAACCTGCCATGCGCTCCCTCTCTTCGCTCCACATCCGTCGCCTGTCGCTCGTCCTCGCCCTCGTCGCCTGCGGCGGTGGCGGCGAAACCGCGTCGGACACCGCCGCCGCAGCGCCGGAGCCGGCGCCAGCCGCAGCGGCCTCCTTCGACCCGGCCACCATCACCCCGGCGATGCTCGCGCTGGGCGATTCGCTCTTCCACGGTCTCATCGGCGCCACGTCGTGCCAGGCGTGCCATGGCCCGCATGCCGATCAGGGAACCGTGGCCCCGATCCTCACCGACAGCGAATGGCTGCACAGCGACGGGAGCTGGGAAGGGATCTACAAGACGGTCGTGAGCGGCGTGTCGGCGCCGAAGAAGTTCACCAGCATGATGCCCCCCTACGGCGGTGTCCCGATGAGTGAGGAGAAGACGCGCGCCGTCTCGGCGTACGTGTACAGCCTCAGTCACAAGTAACAAACACTCGGCAGCGCTACGTCAGGAGACGACGTCGAACAACACACTGCAGCAGGTGACGCCCCCTTCGGCTTTCGCCAGCTCGGAGGCATCGACACCGACAACGCGGATCCCGCGCGCGCGCAACAGCTCCTGCGTGCGCGGGAAGGCGGTGGAGTGGATCACGGCGCCGTTGACGAGCACCGCGTTCGCCGCGAACGGCTCCGCAGGGTCGACGGACCAGGCGTCGTAGCCATCGAAGACGCTGGCATCGACCCACGCAGGATTGACCAGGATGCGGTCCGGTGCGACCTGTGTGACCGCGGTCTTCAGGTGCAACGCGCCGGCGACGGCGACTTCCTGCACGCTGTATCCGAAGGGAGCGACGAGTGCGCGCAGCGCGACGATCCCCCCCTCGCTCGTTCGCCCGGTTCGGCCGACATAGAGCGTGCGCCCCAGGCGCAGGACGTCGCCGCCATCGAGCGTCGCCGGTGCCTCGATGCGCACCCGCGGTCGGAACGGGGCGATCGCATCGGCCATCGCCTCCACCTCACCGCGCCGCGACGCCGCGCCCGGGCGCGTGAGTACCGCCACTTCGTCGAGTGCGAGGACGGTGTCCTCGACGAAGACTGCGTCAGGATAGCCCTCCAGCTCAGGGAGTCGCACGACGCGTACCCCCAGCGTCTCGAGCGCGTCGAGGTACGACGCGTGCTGCGCGCGCGCCGTATCGAGATCGATCGGCGTGCGCGCGACGTGGGTGAGCTCGCACTGGGCGATGGAACGCGAGACTTCACGAGCGAGGGCGACGAGCATGGGAAGAGCGGACGGGAGACGGGAGACGGGAGACGGGAGTGAATCGAAGCTACTCCGCGCGAAAGCCGCCGTCAGCTCGTGAAAGTCTCCCACCGCGCGGCGCGGCATCGCGGCTTGCCGCGCCGCACCGTCATGTCAATTCGCCGCTACGCGGCGAGTCCCTGTCGCCGTCGGCGCAATGCGCCGATACCTAACACGCTAATGCCGGTGGCGAGCATCACGACCGTCGCCGGCTCGGGCGTCACGATCGGTGCGTCATAGGCGAACGAGGCACAACGTCGGACCGGCACCTCGACCCCGATGCGCTTTCCGTACGCACACTGGTAGTCGAAGTTCGAGTTCGCCCCCCCCATCGTCAGGAAGAAATCGTCCCCCGTGACGAAGCGCGGCACCCCCGACTGCTCGGCCCACCAGAGCGCAAAGTCGAACTTCACCCAGCCGTTGACCCCCTGTTCCGGGCAGGTTTGCCACCCCCACCCGCGCAGCGGCGATGCGTACTGCCCGAGGTTGCACCCCATCACGCCGCCAGAGTTGTCGGTGTAGTAGGTGGTCGAGAGCGAGACGACGGGCTCGGCGCTGGTACTCTCGGACAGGAGCTGCTGCGTTCCTTGTCGCACCGGGCCGAACGAACTTCCGGAGCGCGACGAACTGGGCGGAAGGATATTGACGAAGAGCGAGTTGCTCAGGTTGTCGTAGCCGCCGTTCTCGCGAAAGAAGCCGAACGAGTTGAAGACCATCGGGTCGTTCTGCGTGCGCCACTGATACGACCCCTGCAGGTTCTGGATGTAGACCGACATCACCGTCAGCGGGACACCATCCAGAAAGGAGTGACCGGGGAGCCCGCCGACATAGTTCGTGTAGGTGAATGCCGCACCGAAGCACGACGGCTGCCCCGGCGGGCAGTACACGCGGGGCATGAACTGCGCGCGAGCCTCCCGTGCGCTGGGCATGATCCAGAACAACGAAAGCAGCATCCAGCGGCGGAACGACTGTGTCACGTGCACTCCAATCGGGAGATCCGGGCTGTACGGCGCATCGGCGCCGGCAGGCGGAAGGTCGGCGGGCATCGCAAGGCGAACGCTTGCGCCCGGCAGGAAGTTGCCGCGCCCGGGTTCGCCGAGCGGTGACGTGCGATCCCCCAGCATGGTGACGTGGGACCCACTCGCGCGACCAGCCCACGCCGGCGATAATACTTGCCGCCGTCAACTAAATGCATGAACTTGTCCCGGTACCTTCCACCGGACCGCAGCGTGACCGCCACCGCCACCTCCCCGTCCCAGCCGAGCGATCCCCCCGCCCCGCTCCTCGCCGCGGTGCGCGACTTCAATCGATTCTACACGCGCCGCATCGGCGCCCTGCAGGAGCACCTGCTCGACTCGCCCTTCACGCTCGCTGAGTCGCGCGTGCTCTACGAACTCGCGCATCGCGACGCACCGACCGCAACGCTCCTCTCACGCGAGCTCGGGATGGATGCCGGATACCTGAGCCGCATCGTCAGGCGCCTCACCCGTCGCGCCCTCGTGCGCGGCGATCGCAGCGCGCACGACGGCCGTCAGGTGCATCTCTCGCTCTCGGCAAAGGGGCGTCGCGCCTTCGCGTCGCTCGACGAGCAGTCGAGTGACCAGGTGCGCGAAGCGATCGATCACCTCTCATCGGCCGAGCAGCGCGTCCTCATAGAGGCGATGACCACGGTTCGACGCCTGCTGGACCGATCGTCGGCGCCCGACGATCGCGGATCTCCCGTGATCATCCGCGACCCCAAGCCGGGCGACCTCGGATGGGTCGTGCACCGGCACGGGGCGCTCTACGCCCAGGAGTACGGGTGGGACATGCGATTCGAGGGGCTCGTCTCCTCGATCGTGAGCCACTACATCGAGCACTTCGATCCCACCGGCGAACGATGCTGGATCGCCGAACGCGATGGGATCGTCGTCGGGTCGGTCTTCCTGGTGCGCAAGTCGCGCACGGTGGGGAAGCTGCGCATGCTGTACGTCGAACCGTCGGTCCGCGGCGTCGGGCTTGGGCGCCGCCTGGTGCAGGAGTGCATTCGCACCGCTCGCGAGATGGGGTACCGCAAGCTGGTCCTTTGGACGAACAGCATCCTGCACGCGGCGCGGAGCATTTACGAACGCGAAGGCTTCGTGCTGGTCGAGGAGGAACCGCACGAGAGCTTCGGACACCAGCTGGTCTCGCAGACATGGGAACTGTCGCTCAAGGGCGAATGACTGGCGTAACGCGTTCTCCCGATTGATCTTTCGCGCCCAGACCGACTCGCTCGGCTCACTCGCTCGCCCCACCCGCTCGTCCCCGCCGTGACCTTTCACCAGCCCCCGCGCTTTCCGCGCGGTTTTCACTGCGCGTCCCGCAACGTCGGACTGAAGCCGAGCGCTCGCGACCTGACGCTCTTCGTGAGCGACGTCGAAGCCGAAGCCGCCGCCCTCTTCACCCGCAACCACTTCACCGGCGCACCGGTGCAGCTCGGTCGCGAGACGATCAAGGGAGGGCGCCTCCGTGCGATCATCGCCAACAGCAAGTACAGCAACGTGGCGACCGGCGATGAAGGAATGCGGCGCGCCAGGCGCATGGTCGCGGCCGCCGCCGCCGAGGTGGGGACGACGCCCGACCGCATCCTCGTGAGTTCGACCGGCGTCATCGGTGTCCTCCTCCCGGTCGAGAAGATCGAGGCCGGCATCGTCGGGATGATGGGAGACCTGGTCGATGATCCCTTGTTAGGCGCCGAGGGGATCATGACGACCGACACGCATCCCAAGGCGATCTCGATCGGCGTGAAGGGGAGCGACGCGACGATCACCTGGGTCGCGAAGGGATCGGGGATGATCGAGCCGAACATGGCGACGATGCTCGCGTACATCTTCACCGATGCGGCACTCCCAGCCGCCACGCTCGACCGCTCCCTGCGCGACGCCGTACATACGTCCTTCAACATGCTCTCCGTCGATACCGACACGAGCACGTCGGACACGTGTGTCCTCATGGCCAACGGATTGGCGGGTGCGGTAGACGAGGGGGCGTTCCTCGAGGCGCTGCGCGCGGGGTGCACGCGCATGACGGAGATGCTCGCGCGCGACGGTGAGGGGGCCGAGCACCTGATTCGCGCGACGGTGCGCGGCGCGCGCGACGAGAACGATGCGCGGCGCGTCGCCAAGTCGCTCATCAACTCACCGCTGGTCAAGACGATGGTGCACGGCGCCGACCCTAATGTTGGGCGCCTGTTGATGGCCGTCGGCAAGTGTTTCGACGTCGACGTCGTGACGTCGAAGACCTCCGCGTGGATCAACGGATTTCAGGTCGTAGAAGGCGGTCTCCGCCTCCCCTTCGACGACGCGGAAGTGCGCGGAACGCTCAAGAACGACGTGGTTGATCTCCTCGTCGACCTCGCCCAGGGATCGGCCGAAGCGACCGCGTACGGTTGCGACCTCAGTCGCGGCTACGTCGACGAGAACGCGTCGTACTACTCGAGCTGAGCTCGACTACTACTCGAGCTGAGCGCGACCACTACTCGAGCTGATCCGAGCGCGCCGTGCGAGCGCAGCATCCGCGCCTCCAGTGCTCCGCTGCGCCTAACACAACGGCCCGCCTAACGCGTCGGGTGCCTACCGCGCCGGCTCGCCTACCGCGGCGGGGCGGCGAACCACGCCGGGGCGTGCCCAGGCTTCCACTTGATGTTGCAGCCGATGCTCGGGCGCTGCTCGGGATCGACCGCACTTCCCGCGATGACGGCATCGAGCGCCCGGCGCAGGTCCGCGCCCGTCACCGGGACGCCGTTCGACGGGCGCGATCCATCGAGCTGTCCCCGATAGGCGAGTCGCGCGTCGGCATCGAAGAGGAAGAAGTCGGGGGTGCACGCCGCGGCGTAGGCGACCGCCACCGCTTGCGACTCGTCGTACCCGATCGGGAATGTGTAACCGAACTCCCGCGCCATCTCCGCGACGCGATCGGGGGCGTCGTCGGGATACTTCTCGATGTCGTTTGACGAAACGCCGACGATAGCAACACGATCACCGTAGTCGGCGTCGATACGCGCGAGCTCGGACGCAACGTGCTGCACGTACGGGCAGTGCCGGCTCAGGAAGATCACGAGGAGCGGGCGTCCCGCGCGAAGTGCGAGCGGCGAGACCTTCGCGCCCCCCGCGACCGACGGGAGCGAGAAGTCAGGCGCCGGCGTTCCGAGCGCCAGCATCGTCGATTCAGTACGTGCCACCTGTGCATTCCTCCGCTGGGTCTGGAGAGAAAAGCCGCAGGTGCGCGCGCGAGTTTCCCGTCCGGACAAGAAAAACCCCCGGGATTTCTCCCGGGGGCGTCTCACACCCAGCGACCCTAGCACGAAGGCGAACGGGTATGAATGCGAGAAGGAATGTATACGTCTGTGCGAAGCGAAATCGCAAGAAAAACCGCTCGTAGCGCGCCGTTGCTGCTGGGCTCGTGTGTAATCGACGAATGCTACCCCGTACGCGTCACCGACGAGCGACAACGTTGCGCCGAGCGAGTCACGCCTCTGTGACAAGCGTCGCCGGCATCTGGTGATGCGACCAGGCGAGTGGACGCGCAGATGCAACGGGCGCGCGAACACCGGAGCGCGTCTGCGTGACGCGCGGACGGCTTGCACCGAACATCGCGAGCGACGCCTCTGGCGGACCACGAGTCGCGGCGGTACCTGAGTAGGCGCGCGACCACTCCCTGCATCACCAGTCTCCATCTGCCTCTCCGATCGCCGCACGATGAGATTCCTCGCCCGTGTCTGCCCGCTGGGTTCGAACATGGTTCGCCCGCCACTGCTTGCGACGATCGTGCTCGTCATGCAACCGTTGCCGCTCGTGGCGCAGTCACGTCAGGCGCCAGCGCGCCCCGCGACACACGTCGACTGGGCGACAACGAGCGGTGACCCTGGAGCGCAGCGCTACTCTCCGGTAGCCGACATCGACCGGAACAGCGTGCAGCGCCTCGCTGTTGCCTGGCGATGGAAGACGGGAGAGCGAGACATTCCGGCGAGTGCCAACCAGAAGCCGGCACGCCCCGGGCTCTTCCAGGCGTCGCCGGTGGTGATCGGCGACACGCTCTACGTCTCCACACCCTACGCACAGGTTGCCGCACTCGATGCCCGGAGCGGGCGCGAGATCTGGCGCTACGATCCCGAGGTCTGGCGCGCCGGACAGCCGTCGAACGGGACCGGTTTCGTGCACCGCGGCGTGGCGACGTGGTCCACCCCGAGTGAACGTCGCGTCTTCATCAATGCGCGCTGGAAGCTCATCGCCCTCGACGGCGCCACGGGAAAGCCGATCCCAACCTTCGGCGACGCCGGCACGGTCGACCTCGTGGCGCAACTCCGGCGTCCGGTCAACCGGCTGCACTACACGAACACATCGCCGCCGATCGTCTATGGCGACCTGGTGATCGTGGGGAACGGCGTGGGCGACCGGCTGCGCTACCGCAACGATCCGCCGGGAGACGTACAGGCGTTCGACGTACGGACGGGGAAACGCGTCTGGAGCTTCCACACGATCCCCGACTCCGGAGAGTTTGGGTGGAAGACGTGGGAGAATGGATCGTACACCTACATGGGGCACACCAACGTCTGGGCACCGATGAGCCTCGACGTGGCGCGCGGACTGCTCTTCCTCCCCATCGGCACGCCGACCAACGACTGGTACGGCGGCGACCGCAAGGGAGACAACCTGTTTGCCGAGTCCGTGGTGGCGCTCGACGCGCGAACGGGGAAGCGCGTCTGGCACTACCAGATCGTGCACCACGGGCTGTGGGACTATGACC
>CAZWVG010000087.1:0-20183 GCA_964637355.1 uncultured Gemmatimonadaceae bacterium | reverse complement strand
GTCGAGCTGCACATCGAGCAGGGGGGGACGCTCGAGGCGGCGCACATCGACATCGGCGTGGTGGAAGGGATCGTGGGGATCGGGTGGTGGGACGTGACCATCGAGGGGTTCGCCAATCATGCCGGGACGACGCCCATGGGGCAGCGGCACGATGCGATGCGCGCCGCGGCGCAGTTCATCGAGTTGGTGAATCGCACGGTGACCAGCGTCCCCGGGCGACAGGTGGGGACGGTGGGGCGGCTGCAAGCCTTTCCTGGCGCCCCGAACGTCATCCCCGGCAAGGTGGTCTGTTCGCTCGAGCTCCGAGAACTCGACGCGGCCAAGCAGGACATGCTCTTCGCGCGCATCCGCGAGGGGGCCGAGGCGATCGGCAAGGAGTTGGGGACGACGTTCCGCTACGAGCCGACGCACATGTCGGCACCGGCCTTGTGCGACCCGCGCATCCAGCAGGCCGTCGCGGCGAGCGCCGACGCCCGCTCCATGACTAAACGTACATTGCCGAGCGGGGCCGGGCATGACGCGCAGCACATGGCGCAGCTATGTCCCTCGGGGATGATCTTCATCCCGAGCATCGGCGGGATCTCGCACTCGCCCAAGGAGTTCTCGACGCCCGGCGACATCACCAACGGCGCGAACGTCCTGCTGTCGACGATCCTCGCCCTCGACGCTGCGTCGTGGAGCTGACTCCCGCCCCGCGTTGCAACTGACGGAACCCCCCGAAGCCGTTCGTCCCGCCCACGCCCCCAGCGCCCGCCCGACCATGACCGATCCGCGTCGCACCATCCAGGAGGAGTTGCAGCAGACGCGTCCGTTCCGCTCCCGGCGCGAGGAGCTCTTCCTCGCGATCCTGCGCACCGCGGCGGTGGTGCGCCGCCCCGTCACCAAGGTCGTGGAAGAGCACGGGATCTCGCTCGCGCAGTACAACGTCTTGCGCATCCTGCGGGGAGCGGGGGAGGGTGGCCTCCCCACGCTGGCGATCCGCGAGCGGATGATCGAGGAGGCGGCCGGCATCACTCGGCTCATCGACAAGCTCGAGGGGGCCGGGTACGTCTCGCGCGAACGCGGTGCGTCGTCGGACCGTCGCCAGGTCTATTGCTGCATCACGGCGCTAGGGCAGTCGCTCCTGGCTGGCATGGATGCCGCCGTCGCCGTCGCCACCGAATCGGTGCTCGAGCCGCTCGATGATGCACAGCTCACGACGCTCCTCGGCTTGCTCGACGAGGTGCGGGCGGGGGCACATCAACTGGCGTCGGCCGCTGACGAGGACGAGCGCCACGCGCCGGGTACGCGCACGCGATAGGCACCGCGGGGCGATCGGCACCGTCGCGCGCGCGTCGTGCACGAGAGGCACGCGCACGAGGCGCGTCGGCCGCGTGCCCGCGTGCAGCTGACGAGGTCGCATTCCGGGTCTGTGTAGCCCGGCGATCGGTCGATTTGTCCGATATGACTCGTGAGGAGTACGCGCGCCTTGCACCACGACCCCTAGGCAGATGTTGCCGCAGTGGGAATGGCGTGTGTCGTGCGTCACACCGCATCATCTGCCGAGGTCAAGCATGTCGTATGCGCTGGCGTGCGCGACCGTGGTGCGTTTGCTCGAACATCGCGCCACAAAGGTGCTGCGCTGCACAGTGCGACGCATTACCGTAGGCTAACATCCCCCTGCAGACGGTCGCTCCAACTTGTTAGGCGGACGCGGCCATAACCTCGAGGAGGACTCATGATCCACCATCGCTTTCGGCGGGGATGTCTCGCCGTCGCGTGTCTGGCGGCGCTGAGTGCGCTGCCAGGCGAAGGGCACGCCCAGACGGCGTGCCGGGCAGGTCCGCTCAGCGCGTTCCTGCAATCGTCCGGGATGGGCTGCACAATCGGCAAGTCCCGCTTGCTGCAGTTCACCTCGCAAGGACTGGATGCGCAGGCCGGCAATGTCTGGTTGGACCCCTTCACGCTGCAGGGACCGCTAGGCTACACGTGGGTCGGCTTCCACGTTCGCTTTGCACCGGGAACGCAATTCGTCTCCAACACTCCACTCGGCCTCAGCTTCTGGGCCGACGGCGTGCCGCTGTACGGAGTCATGGGCTACAACTCCATGGCATCGAGCACGGGTACACCGCTGGAGGGACGGACGCGGGTGACGCTCACTGGTGACGGCGGCGTGCGCCAGGTGGTCGATGGCACCGAGGTCATGCGTCAGGGGAACAGCATGCGGGTCCTGCGGGGATGCGGGTGGACGACCGGCGGGTCCCGGTCGTGCATCGCCGGGGATTCCACGGCCCTCTCCGGCATGCTCGCCGACGCAGATCAACGCTACGCCATCGCCGCACAGTCCATGATCATGGGCGCAGGAGCCAACGGTCAGCCCAACGACTTCACGGTCGCCGTTCTCACCGATCAGGCGATCGCGACGCCCGAACCGGCTTCACTCCTCCTCCTGTCCACCGGTGTGGCAGGCGTGGGGGCGATGGTGCGGCGCCGGCGCCGTGGCAAGGTGGAGTGACGACCACCGCCATGTGAGCTGTGCGTGCAGCGCTGGGCAGTCGACACGCTGCACGGGAATCAACATCAGGGCGGACATTCTCCGGCGCACGAAGGCCAGGGAGTGCCCGCCCGCGATGCATCGACTCGTCAGGCAGGGACGCCGCGCGCGCCGATCGCGTCGACGGCGAAGAGCGGGGGATGGCGCTCGCCCCATGGGCGCGCCCGTTCGAGTTGACCAGCCACCCTGAACAACGTTGCATCATCGCCGAAGCGCCCCGCCAGCTGCACGCCGATCGGCAACCCCTCGCCATTCCACCAGAGTGGCACCGACATCGCCGGCTGGCCTGTGATATTGAAGAGCGGGGGATATGGCGTGAAGTCGAAGACGGTCGCCGCCGCCTCGCCGATCGCTCCCAGTCGCTTCATCAAGCCGCCGGCGCGCAGCGCACCAAAAAACCTGAGCATCCGTTCCTCGCTCGGCTTCGGCTGCAACGCGCCGTGAGGCACCGGCGGCATGCCGAGCGTCGGCGTGAGCAGGAGGTCGAACCCGGTGAAGAACTCGCCGATGCCACGCGCGGTGCGCTGCAGGTAGCGATGCGCGCTGGCGTAGTCGCCCGCGCTCAGCCCTCCGCCGAGCGTCGCCAGCCCCCACGTGGCCACTTCGACGTCGGCGCGTTGCGCCTGGCGGCCAACTCGCCCGGCCGCGTCGCGCAGGTCGGCGACCACCTCACCGCAGACGACCGTCAGGAAGGCCTCGTTGAATCGATCGCGGTCGATCGCCGGCGCCGCTTCGACCACGTCGTGCCCTAGCGACTCGAGCAAGCCTGCTGCATCGCGCACGGCCGCCGCGCAGTCGGGATGGATCGCGTGCCCGAGCATCGGTGCGTCGGTGAACGCGATGCGGAGTCGCCCAGGCTCGGCGGTTACTTCCTCGAGGAACGGGCGCGCACGCGGTGGCGCGGCGTACGGCGCCCCCACGTCCTCACCGTGCACGGCATCGAGCATCGCCGCCGAGTCGCGCACCGAGCGCGAGACGACCCCCTCGGTGACCGCCCCGCCCCACAGTTCGCCGTCGTCGGGTCCCGTGGGAACGCGCCCGCGGGTCGCCTTGAAGCCAAATATTCCGCAGCAGGAGGCGGGGATGCGGATCGACCCGCCCCCGTCCCCCGCCCCCGCCATCGGGACCATCCCGCTGGCGACCGCTGCCGCCGACCCGCCGCTCGATCCGCCAACGCTGCGCGCCACGTTCCACGGGTTGCGCGTGATTCCCTTCGCCCTGGGCTCGGTGAACGGAGCGAGGCCGAACTCCGGGGTGTTGGTCTTCCCGAGCACGATCACTCCGGCGCGGCGATAACGGCGCATGAGTTCCGAGTCATGGTCGGGGCGCCACCCGGCGTAGAGCGCCGAGCCGTTCGCCATCGGTTCCCCCTCGTACGCGGTGAGGAGATCCTTGATCAGGAAGGGAACGCCAGCGAATGTCCCGTCGGGGTGGGCGAGCGGGGCGTCGGCGATGCGTCGTGCCTGCTCGAACATCGGGTGTATCACGGCATTGAGCTGCGGATTGAGCCGCTCGATGCGGGCGATCGCGGCGTCGACGAGTTCGCGCGGTGTTACGCGCCGAGTGCGCACGAGCGCCGCGAGGTCGAGGGAGTCGAACATCGGACGGGAGACGGGGGACGGGGGACGGGAGTTGGGGGCGGCGCGGTGAGTTGCGACGCGGCGCGCGGAGAATGTCGACGCGGCACGGGGCGGCGGTAAGAGTGCTCAGGTGAATGCCAACGGAGACGAGCATGCGAGAAGGGATCCAGAGGGAAGGCGCGCGGTTGAGCGGTGCACGCACGCAACGCATTCACGAGGCGCGTGAGGCGCGTGAGGCGCGTGAGGCCGGACGTCACGAAAGGCGAGATCTCGACATGCGAGGGCGAGTCTCGCGCGGCGCGTCGCACCGCACGTCCGATGCTGCAAGCCACACCGTCCGCGCCATTGCCGTGATGAGTACGATCGCCCTCACGACTGCATTGGCGACGTTCGCGCCGACGGTGCATGCGCAATCGACGGCGGCGGCCACGCTCGCCAAGCCCGCCCCCGCCCCCGACTGGGACGAGGTGGCCCGCGTCATCGTCGAGCGGCTGCAGTTCAACCAGCGGGAGCGCGTCGTCCTGGTGATGGAGCCAGGAACCGCCGATCCGCTGGTCGAGGCGCTCATGCGCGCCATTCCCAAGGGAGGGGGCGAGGTCGCTGGATTGATCCCTGCCCGCGGCCCGACGCCGCAGAAGTGGCGCAGTGACTACGCGCGCAAGGCGGAGCAGCGCCCGATGTTGCAGCTGGTGGAGATCCTCAAGGACGCCGACGTGGGGATCATGCTTCCGGGTGCAACCGCGACCGACGCGCCGTACAAGGCGTTCCAGTATCACCTGAACCGCCCGGCCGGTCGCACGGTGCGGACGATCCACTTTCACTGGTCGGGTGCCTACTCGCTGGCCGGCGACCCGATCCCCGTCACCCGCGAGATTGCCGCGCTCTACCAGCACGCGCTCGTCGACACCGACTACGATGCGCTCGCCCTCGCACAAAAGGGTTTCGAGGCGGCGATGCGGAGCGGGGCGGTACGGGTGACGACGCCGGCCGGCACCGATCTCACGTTCGAGATCGGGAAGCGCGTCGTCACGCGCCAGGACGGCGACGCCTCGCAGGGGCGCGCCCGCGAGGCGCACACCCTCATCGATCGGGAGATCGAACTCCCGGCAGGTGCAATTCGCGTCGCGCCGGTCGAGGAGAGCGTCCATGGCACGATCGCCTTTCCCGACGGGACGTGGGGCGGGACGGATGTGCGCGGGCTCGTCATGACGATCGCCCGCGGGAGGGTGACCGGCTTCACCGCCACCGAAGGACGAGAGGCGGTCGCCCGCGAACTCGACGCCGCCGGAACCGCCGGCCACGCCTTCCGCGAGTTCGCCCTCGGCTTCAACCCGCTCCTGGCGATCCCCGAGAGCGGCGAGCGCTTCATCCCCTACTACGGCTACGGCGCCGGCGTGGTGCGCCTCTCGTTAGGTGACAACTCCGAGTTGGGGGGCGCCGTGCGCGGCGACTACGTGCGCTGGAACTTCTTCACCGACGCCACGGTCACCGTCGGCGGGCGCACCTGGGTCACCGGCGGACGCATGTCCGCGCCATGATGCGCCCGCCCCGCACCACTCCCTGATCGGCAACACACCCCGCGGCGCCAGCCGCACTCCCGTCCCCCGTCCCCCGTCTGCCTTTCGCCTACTGCGCTACGGTGCTCGAACTGAGCGCCTTCGTCAGCCGATACAGAAACTCCTGCCCCTCATAATAGCTCTTCACCGCCATCCGCTCGTCGCGCCCGTGCGCGCGGGCGTCGACGCTCGGGTCGCTGAACAGCCCCGAGACGCCGTACGCCGGGATCCCTAACGCGCGGAAGAAGCGCGAGTCGGTGGCGCCGGTGCTCATCGTCGGGATCACCGGGATCTTCCCCCACAGCTCGTGGGTGATCGACTCCACCGGCCCCATCACGTCGCGGGCGAGTGCGGTCGCCGGCGTGGCCGGGCGCTGCGACTTGATGATCACTGCGACATTCGTGTCGCCGATCACCCGTTCCAGCTCCGCGCGCACCTCGGCGGCATTGCTCGTGGGATAGATGCGGCAATTCACGTTCGCTTCGGCGAGTTGGGGGAGGGCGTTGGTGGCGTGCCCTCCGCTCAGGAGCGTCGCGACGCACGTCGTACGCAGCATCGAGTTGTAGCGGGGATCCTTCTCCAGTACGGCGAGCGCCTTGGCGTCGCTCGTGCGGGCGACGATCCCGCGCATCGCTGCCCCTACCGCCGGCGTCTCCAGCGCTGCCGTCTGCGAGAAGAAGGCGCGCGTCACTTCGCTCAGCTGCACGGCGAAGCGGTGCCGCCCACCTTGGAGAGCGCGTCGGCGAGCGAGGTGATGGCGTTGTCGTCGCGCGGGACCGAGGAGTGTCCGCCGCGATTCGTTGCCCGCAGCGTGAAGTTTGTCGTGATCTTCTCGGCGGCCTGCACGGTGTTGAACAGCGGCTTCCCGTCGCGCAGCGTCCCGCCGCCGCCCTCGTTGATCACCACCGCGGCGTCGACCAGGTCGCGGTGATTCTTCACCAGCCAGTCCACGCCGTTGAACGGCCCGCTCTCCTCGTCGGCCGTGAGGGCGATGATGATGTCGCGGTCGGGGACGAAGCCCTCTCGCTTGAGGCGGAAGACGTTTGCCACGAAGATCGACGCCATCGCCTTGTCATCGGCGGTCCCGCGCCCGTAGTAATAGCCGTCGCGTTCCGTGAAGACGAACGGATCGAGATCGGGGGACCAGTCGGCCTTGAGCGCCTCGACCACGTCCAGGTGGGCGAGGAGGAGTAACGGCTTCGCTGCCCCCGGTCCCCCTTTCCCGCGGTAGCGCGCGACCACGTTGAACTTCTTGGGCTGCGGACCGCCCACGAAGATGTCCGAATCCGGAATCCCCGCCGCCTTGAGGCGCGCCGCCATGGCCTCGGCGGCCGCCGTGACGCTTCCCGTCTCCACGCCGGAGTTGATCTCCACCAGCTCCTTGTAGATGTCGCGGGAGAGTTGCTGGTGCGGCGTGAGCGCTCCCGCGGTGTAGACCGGGCGGCTCGACTGCGCGAGCGCGGCGCGCGCACTCCCCGCGCTCCACCAGCACCCCATCAGGGCAACGACTACGAGCGATCGACGAGGGCGGATGCGCATGAGATCTCGAGGCGACTGGGAAAACGACCGTGGGGATGGACGACGGGGGACAGAATATCACCGGAGTCCGCTGACCGCACGACTTGCCCTCCCGCTGCAGCTGTGTTGATGGTCGCACGCGGGTGACGCTCTGGATCACGACGTCCGCCAACGTAGCGCACCACCTCCGCGCCCCCGCCGTCGAACTCCCGTCCCCCGTCCCCCGTCCCCCGTCCCGTTGGTTTACTAATCCTCATCTTCTTTCGTGCCGATACTCTCTCCAGCTACCGGGAAACGGAGACGAGGACAATGGCGGTTGAAGAGGGAATCGAGTTCGCGCTGGCCTTATCGCGGCTTTTCGAGACATACGCGACCACGGGGCCCAACTCGACAACTCGCGATGCGGCGGCACGTGAGGTGGAGAATCGCTCCCGGCGACGGTCGATAGCCTTCGAGGTCGAAGGTGGGGCGATCCGCGTCGATGGCGGCGATGTGATGCCCTTCGGACTCGAAGGGTCTGAAGCCTTCGTCAGCTGCCTCCAACGCCACCAGGTCGGGCGCCTCTCCATTCGTCAGCTCACCCCCGTCCGCGACCTCCTCGAGCTCTGCTATCTCCTCACGACTGCGGCCGAAGATCCGCAGGGGGGCGTGACGATCGAGGAAGCGGCGGCTGCCTCGCGCCTCTGGAACGTGGAGATCGTCGGTCTGTCGAGCCTCGACAGCGCGCCGGTCACCTCGGTGCTCCCGCCCGAGCTTCTCGCGTCGCTCCGTGACGGCGCAGAGTACGCGCAGACCGAGTCGGCTCTCGCCAAGTTGGCAACACGCGGAGAGCAGGCGCTGGAGCAGGGCGACGCGCGCACCGTGGGTGCCGTTCTCGTGGCGATGGACGGCTTCGAACGCCAGAGCCTGCACGATGACCTGCGCCACACCTGCGAGTTGGCCATGAAGCGCCTGATCTCGCCGATGGCGCTCAAGCTCACCGCGCAGCTCCTCCCGGCCGCGCGCCAACGCTTCGCCCTCCTCGGAGTCCTCGGTCGCATGGAGGAAGAAGGGGCATCGGCGCTCTTCGCGCACCTCGTCGCCTCGCAGAGCATGGTCGAGCGGCGCGCCTACTTCGACGCCCTCGTGGAGCTGCACGCCGGCGTCCCGATGCTGGTCAATGCGCTGCAGGACACGCAGTGGTACGTGGCACGCAACGCCGCCGAGTTGCTCGGCGAGATGCGTATCGACGGAACGGAGTCGGCGCTCATCCCCATGCTGCGCAACCCCGACGAGCGGCGTCGCGCCGCGGCGGCGTCGGCGCTCGCGCGTCTTCGCACGCCCGACGCACTGTCGGCGCTCCACGGCGCCGTCAACGATCCGTCGCCGCAGGTGCGCTACTTCGCGCAGTCGGCAGCGATCGCCCGCATCGAGGGGGCGTCGGCGAGCCAGCTGGGAGCGGCGCTCGACCAGAACTCCGATGGCGAGATGAAGCTGCAGATCATCGCAGCTCTCGGTCGTTTGGGGACCCCCGACGCGATCCAGAAGCTCATCAAGCAGCTCACCTCGACCTCGCCGGGGCGAGGCGCGGTCGACATGACGAGCGAGTTCCGCTGCGCGTCGATCGAGGCGGTCGCCAAGGCGCGTGGACGCGCCGCGCTCAGCATCGTTTCGCAGTATCGCAACGACAAGGACCCGCAGGTCCGCGACACCGCACAGCGCCTCTACATCAAGCTTGCCGGCTGACGCGTAGCAGCCGGCCATCGGTCGCCGGTGCGTCGCTTATTGGTGCGCCGCTTGTCGGTGCGTCGCTCGTCGGTGCGTCAGGCCGCCGAGTGCCCGCGCGACGTACGCCCGGGCACATCGCAGTCGCCGCGCGCAAGCGCGAGGTAGTCGGGGCGATCGCCCGCCGACGTGTGACGGTAGGCGCGCAGGATCGCGCCGTGCGACACGACGAACGCGCCGGGCATCTGCAGCGCGTCTCCCACGAACCACCCGAGGAAGTGCCCCTTGAGCGTTGCCGCGATCCCGCGCACCATCACGCGCGGGCCGAGCAGCTGCAGGAAGGTCCCCTGCTCGAGGTGGAACGCCTGATACAGCTCGCGCAGCGGATCGGCGACCAGGTCCACGCCGTCGAGTCCCGGTGACTCGCTGATCGATGCCCCCTCGTCGGGCATCCCCATGTGCACGATCACCAGCTGCACTCCTGTAGCCTCGATCGCACCGCGCATCGTGCGCAGGTCCTGCAGCGCCTCGCGGCAGAAGATGCACCCGCCGTCGCGCAGGAAGACGAGGAGGCGCGGCCCCTCCTCCGTCACGTGCAACAGCGACTCGCCGCGATCGGTGAAGGCATTCGCCAGCGCATCGCGCAGCGTCCCGCGAAAGATCGAACGCGGATAGTCGCCCGCCGCCTTCTCCCGGGCAGCCAGCCAAAGCAGCATCGAGAACGGGACCCACCAGGCGACGTCGTTGACGAGGACGAGCGACCCGAGCGCCGGCGGGAGGTCGCGCCGCCAGAATCCCCACACGACTCCGACAGGTGCAATCACCTTGGGAATCAGGCCGATGAGGATCACCGGCCAGTGCCGCATGGGATCGCGCGAGGCGATGACGAATCCGACGCCCATCACGGCCGTCATGATTCCCGCCCCTTGCCACATCTGCAGGTAGTTCGGGAGCGGGAGCCCCGTCAGCGAGAAGAAGGCGGTTGGCGCCAGGATGATCGAGGCGCCGAGCAGGAGATGCCACGCACCTGCGAACACGAGAGACTGCCGGAGCCACTGCGGTACGCGTGTCATCCCCATCGCTCACCCTCCACCACGCCACGCTCCGACAGCCACTCGTGAAAACGACAGGCGCGCGCGTCCGTCCGCTGCTCCGTACCGTGGTCCGCTCGCTCGCCCGACGTATGCGTCATGCTGCATGAACAGCGCGAACCCGTCGGCGGTTTCTGCATTCTTGTACCGAGGTGGTAGCGCCATGCCGCTCCCATGGGATGGATCGATGAAACCAGGAGCGTCGGGGCGACCGTAGGCTCCACTGTGCCAACAAGGAATCTCGTCGTGCCGAACTTCGTCAGTCGCAGCACCGCAGGCGTTCCCTCCCACCGTCGCCGCCAGTATCCACCGCTCCCGCGGTCCCGCGTCGCAATCGCCGACGCACCAGAATCGGCCGGTCGCACCATCGTCGCGACCATCGCCACTCTCCTGCTAACCGTGATTCTCCTCCTCGTGACGGCGCGCGTCTCGCTCGCCCAGCGGGGTGATCGCGCCCTCAACATCGGTCCGAACAAGACCGGGTTGAGCATCGGCGATTCGCGCGAATGGACCGGCGTGCGCCTCAACTTCCGCGACACACGCCTGCGGAAGGTGAACGGGATCAACGCGACCATCTGGAGCCCGAAGGAGGGGGGTGAGGGGGACATCAACGGGATCGCGCTCGGCGTGCCGCTGACCGGCGGGCGCAACGTCCGCGGTGTTCAGCTTGGCGCCGGCTTCGGTGCGACCGAAGAGTTGAGCGGGATCGGCGTCGCGCTGCTCGGGATGGGCTCGGGCAACGGGATGTCGGGGATCATGGTCGGTGGGCTCGGCGCCGGAACCGGCGGAGACTTGAGCGGGATCATCATAGGCGGGGCGGGCGCGGGGGCCGGCGGTGACGCGGTTGGCTTCATCGCAGGGGGATTCGGTGCCGGTGTCGCGGGTGACGCGCGCGGTATCGTCTTCGGGGGGCTCGGCGCTGGAACGGGTGGTGAGCTGCGCGGGATTGGCATCGGCGGCCTCGGTATCGGCGCCGCCGAGGGGGTGCACGGCATCGCGGTGGGCGGGCTGGGGGTGGGGAGCGGCGGTGAGCTCGATGGCATCATGATTGGCGGTCTCGGGGTCGGCGCCGGCGAGGGGGGGCGGGGACTGGTGATCGGCGGACTGGGCGCCGGAATGGGGGGCGATTTCTCAGGGATCGGAATCGGGGGGCTCGGGATCGCCGGCGGTGGCGACATGACCGGGATCTTCTTCGGCGGAGCGGGCGTGGGCGCAGGGGGAACGCTGCGCTATCTCAGCATCGCCGGGCTCGGCGTTGGAGCGCCGGATGTCCGCGGAGTGGCCATCGGCGGACTCGGCGTGGGAGGCGAAACGCTGCGCGGACTCATGGTGGCGGGTGCGACGGTTCGCGTCGTCAACGACGGTGTGCTCCACGGCGTCGCGCTGAGTCCGGTCAACTTCATCCAGGGGACGACCCACGGACTCTCCATCGCCGTGGTCAACTACACACGCCAGCTGCGCGGCGTGCAACTCGGGGTGATCAACATCGCCCGCAACAACCCCAGCGGTCGCAAGGTGCTCCCGATCATCAACTGGGGATCGCGCTGACCGCTCGCGCATGAGACTCGGGCGCCGCGTCGGCGCCCTTTTGGCGTTTGTCCCCGCCGGCGCGTAGGGGTGATTGACCTGCGCCGGGTCTGAGTGAGCATTGCGGGAGGTATCGGGCATCACCGCGCGGTCGCCCTTGGGTCTGCATCATCTGCAGGCTCTACCGCGCCCTCCCCAACCGCGCCTGCGCCTCCGGCGCTTCTGGCGCCAGCAGATACGTCGCCCCCGCGACGAGGAACGTCGTGTCGTCTCGTCTTCGCCAGAGCATTTCCGCGCTCGCATTCGTTCTCGCCGCTTGCGGCGGTGGTGACGGAGGAGGAGGGGTCACTCCCCCTCCGCCGATTCCGCCGCCGGCGCCGGTCGTCGCATCGGTCGAGGTGTCGCCGACCGGCTTCACGCTCCAGGTGGGTGGCACCAACCAGCTCGGAGCGATTGCTCGCGATGCGGCCGGCGCTGTGATCACCGGCAGAAACATCAGTTGGAGTTCGGCTAGCCCGGCGATCGCGTCGGTCTCCAATGGCGGGTTGGTCACTGCGGTGTCGCCCGGTGGCCCAGTCGCGGTGTACGCGACGATCGATGGGTTGAGCGGCAGCGCGCAGGTGACCGTTGTCCCCGTTCCCGTGGCATCGGTCCAGCTCACGCCGACAACTGCGCAACTCGCGCCGGGGGGCACCGTCCAGCTCACCGCCACGCCGCGCGACGCCGCAGGTGCTGCGCTCACGGGACGCACCGTCACCTGGTCGAGTACCAATCCGGCGATCGCCACGGTGACGTCGACCGGAATGGTGAGCGGCGTCTCGGCCGGAGGGCCGGTGAGCATCGTCGCCACCAGCGAGGGGCAGTCGGCGACCGCGCAGGTCACGGTCGTCGCGCCCCCACCGGTCGCATCGGTCGCGACGGTCACGGTGACGCCGCCCACACTGTCGCTCTCGGTCGGGAGCGCGTTGCAGCTGTCGGCCACGCTTCGCGACTCGGCGGGGAACGTCCTCACCGGGCGCGCGCTCACCTGGTCGAGCGGGAACACCGCCGTCGCGACCGTGTCGTCGGCGGGACTGGTCACCGCGGTCGGCGCCGGCGTGCCGGTGGCGATCACCGCGACGTCGGAGGGGCGACAGGGGAGTGCGTCGGCAACCGTCACACCGGTCGTCACCGCGCCATCGATCATCACGCTCAACAACGCGCTGCAATACCAGACGATGACCGGGTGGGAGGCGCTCGCCGAGATCGGGCAGTCGGAGTGCGACCCGCGCGCGTACGCGAGCTACAAGAACGGAGTCCTGGACCGTGCGGCGAACGAGCTCGGGATCAACCGCATCCGCATCGCGCTGCGCAACGGCTATGAGAATCCGATCGACTACTTCACCAGCTTCCAGGCGGGGCAGCTGACCTTCAATCAGTGGAAGGTCTTCTGGTTCCAGGTGGTGAACGACAACAGCGATCCCTTCGTGATGAATCCCGCGGGGTTCAACTGGGGGTACCTCGACTACACGATCGACGAGCTGGTCGTCCCGCTCAAACAGCGCCTTGCCGCCCGCGGCGAGGGATTCTGGCTCAACCTCGTGTACGTGGGTGCCAACTCGGGCGACCTGCACCGCGACTCGCCCGACGAGTACGCGGAGCTGGCGCTGGCGGCGTTCCAGCACCTGCAGCAGCGCTACGGCTGGATCCCGAATTCACTCGAGATCGTCAACGAGCCGAATCTCGGGACGTGGAACGGGACGCAGGTGGGGCAGGCGATGGTCGCGGCCAAGGCACGCCTCAACGCCGCCGGCTTCTTCCCGCAGTTTGTCGGCCCGACCGCCAGCCAGGTGACGCCGAGCTTCACCTATTTCGACGACATGATGCGGGTGCCGGGAGCGTCGCAGGCACTGAACGAGTTCAGCTACCACCGCTACAACTCGGCGCCGACCGCCAACCAGCTGCGCAACATTGCCCAGCGCGCCGCGCAGTACGGGATCCGCACCGCGATGCTGGAGCACGGCGGGAGCGGGTATGAGGACCTGCACGAGGACCTCACGCGGGCCAACGTCTCGGCGTGGGAGCAGTTCGGGCTCGCCTTCTGCGGCGATCGCGACATCGGGGGAAACTACTTCCCCATCTACGGCGCGTCGTTGGGGCACAACGCCCCCGACGTGCGCACCGGGGCGATGACCAAGTACCTGCGGCAGTACTTCCGCTACGTCCCGTTAGGGTCGGTGCGCATCGCCGCGACGTCGACGCAGGCACAGTGGGAGCCGGTGGCCTTCCGCCGTCCCGACGGTCGCTTCGTGGTGGTGGTCAAGGCATCGGCGGGCGGAAGCTTCACCGTCGGGCTCCCCCCCGGTACCTACGGGATCGACTACACCACGGCAGCGGAATACATGCAGCCGCTCCCCGACGTGACCGTTGCATCTGGCGGGGTGCTCTCCACGGCGATCCCGGCCACCGGCGTCCTCACGATCTTCCCGCGCTAGCGCCGCCGGGCGCACCTAACGCCCCGAGTAGCGCCGAGCAGTGGCGAGCTCGCCGAGTGACGGCAAGCGTGCAGACCGGTGCAAAGGCGCCGTCCTCCGCCTGGCCGCATCACCGCTCGAGCTTGAAGCCCGCGTCGAGCGCCGGGCGCTTGGGCGCGTTGGCGGCGAACCACCCGGTGAGATACATCCACTGGGCCATGCGCGTGAGCTTGGGGTAGTCGATGCGATCGGGGGTGTCGCGCGTGGTGTGATAGTCGTCGTGGAGGTTGGTGGAGTACATCAACGACGGAATGCCGAGTCGCGCGTAGGGGACGTGGTCGCTCCGGAAGTACCACCCTTCGGGGTGCGTGGGGCGATCCCAGAGCGAGTCGAGCGTGAATTTCCCGGTGAGGGCGTTGGCCTTGAGCGCCATCGCTACCAGGTCGGCGGAGTTTCGGTGCGGTGGCTGAGCGCCGAGGAGCGACGCCGAGTCGGGGTTGTTGCGCCCGATCATGTCGCCATTGAGCACGGCGACGATCTGGGTGAGCGGGACGACAGGGTGCGCCGCGTGGTAGCGCGAGCCGAGGAGCCCACGCTCTTCGGAACCGTGATGGATGAAGAGGATCGAACGTCGCGGGCGCTGCCGCACGAAGGCGCGCGCCGCCGCGAACTGCGCCACGCTCACCGACCCGTTGTCGTCGGCGCCGGCCCAGACCGAATCGCCATCGACCACGAAGCGCACGCCGTTCGCGTCCTGGTGCGAACTGTAGAGGACGTACTCGTCACGCAGCGCCGGATCGCTCCCGCGCAGCACAGCGATGACGTTCACCGACGGCGATTCGAACCGCTCGAGCCGCACCGAGAATGCGGCCTCGGGGGCGCGCATGAGCGTCGCACCCATCGAGGCGCGCACCAGGAATGCCGGCGTCGCCCCTTCGCCTAACGCGGGGGGAGGCGGCACGTGGCGCGGCTGCCCGGCGAAGCGGGGCGCGGCATCGTCCACGTCGTAGCTCC
This sequence comes from uncultured Gemmatimonadaceae bacterium, assembly GCA_964637355.1. Classification (GTDB taxonomy): domain Bacteria; phylum Gemmatimonadota; class Gemmatimonadetes; order Gemmatimonadales; family Gemmatimonadaceae; genus SCN-70-22. The sequence goes on along the minus strand of CAZWVG010000087.1, from coordinate 5,207 downwards.
CGCGCACGCGCATGGTGGCGAAGTCGTCGAAGGCTGCGTCGCTCCTGGGGTCGGCCACGAGCAGGATCGCCGCCGCCCCGCGGCGCGCCAGCGCCCGCGTCATCCCCGCCACCGCCGCATCGACGTAGCGCACCGATGCCGGATAACTCGTCGGGCGGATCGTCGACGGATCGGGAACAAGGACGCGCGCCGCCACGATCCGGCCGCGCACATCGATCGTCGTGTCGCGCGTATCCTCGAGCCACTGCACCGCCCCGGTCGCCTCCGCAGGGACCACGCCTAACGGGACGATGTCGCGGAACGGGATGAGTGGTGCACCGCCGATGGCGATACGCGACGCCGTCGTCGAGACCCGCGTGCGCGTCATGTTGAACCACTGGAAGTACGTCCCCTCGTTCCCCATCGGGGCGAGGCCGATCTGCTTGTACATGTCGGCCACCCAGAGCGAGGCACGCAGCTCGTCGAGCGTCCCCCCTTCGCGCCCGCGCATCGCGTCCGATGCCATCGCGTGCAGGTCGCGCTCGAGATCTCCCTGGCGAATGGCGGCCATCGCCGCGGGGATCTCCCGCGTGGCGCTGCGTTGCTGCGCAGTGAGGATGGCCGGAGCGAGTCCCAGCAGTGCGGCGACGAGGCGTGCGGCGGAGCGCAGCGATGCGGAGCGTGCGTCTGTACGGCGAGGCATGTGAGTCGGAGTGGGGAGTCGCGCGCAATGTGCCACGCGTGCGCCCGAGGGGCGAGCCGTCAGTCGGCAGGCGCGGGCGGCGGGGCCCGTCATGGCGCGGACCACGCATTCCACGGAGTCAGGCGCACCTGCGAGGCAACCGAACCAAGGAATCCGGCAACGCAGGGAGCCAGCGCACCGAGGAGTCAGGCGCGTCGGGAAGCCAGGCGCATCGAAAAGCCAGGCGCTCGAACGAACCCGGCGTGGCGGGGAACCTCACACCCCTCGCGGCGATAGGGAGCGTGCGCCTACGCGCGTTCGGCGACTCTCTCCCCAACTTCGATGCCGCTCTCACGCACTCGCTGGCTAAGTCCGGCCGCGCTCCTGCTCCTCGCGCCGCTCCCCGGCGCCGCGCAGGGGATTCCCTTCAGTCAGCGCGCGAGCGTCGGTCAAACGATTGCCTTTACGCAGGTCACGATCGAGTACGGGCGCCCCACCGCGCGAGGGCGCCAGATCTTCGGCGACTCGGGGATCGTGAAGTGGGATCGCATCTGGCACCCCGGCGCCGACTCCGCCTCACGCATCGCCTTCGATCACGACGTCGTCCTCGAAGGGACTAAGCTTCCGGCCGGCGAGTACACGCTCTGGACCATTCCGCGGCAAAACGGGCGGTGGACGGTGATCGTCTCGCGGGCGGCGCACGTCTTCCATACGCCGTACCCTGGCGAAGCGAGCGACGTGATGCGCGTCGAGGTGCAGGTGGAGGCCGGTCCTCACATGGAGTCGCTCGCCTACTACTTCCCCGCGGTCCTGCGCGACACCGCGACACTACGCCTGCATTGGGGCGAGGTGATCGTGCCGTTGCGCCTGACGGCCCCCTTCCGCCCCCCTGCCTGACGAGTGAAAGCGCGAAGCCCCGCCGGACGCGTTGCATCCGGAGGGGCTTCCAGCTCCACGAAAACGGAGATTCGCGTCAAGCGCGCGCGCCCGGTGCTCCCTCGAGCGGCGGTGCCTCGCGCTCGCGCGGCGCTTCGCGCTACGGCGTCACTCGCACCCACGCCACGTACTTCGTCGGATCGATGGGCGTGTCCTTGACCGGCTCCGGTCGAACGGCGAGGAGCTGGATGTGGTAGCCGAGCGCATCGCCGCTCTTTGGCTCGAGCGTGGTGTGCAGCGTGATCCCTGCCGAGGGGGCTGCACACCCCTCCTTGTAGCACCCCGGGTGCACGGCGAGCGAGACGGCCGCGTCACCGGCCCACACGCACACGACCCCCTGCGCGCAGCGTGAGTCGCTCGGCACATCGCCGAGGTTCATCCACACCTCTCCGACGCGCACATCTGTTCGGTAGGGAAGCGGGATCGAGTCGGCGGCCTGCTGGAGCGTGTAACCTGTGACGCCGAGCGGCGTCGAGGCGCTCCCGCTGCCACAGGCGAGGAGCGCTGCGAGGGGGAGGTACGTGAGGAGTCGCGGGAATGAATGGCGCATGGTTCGGTCACCAGGTGTGCGCGGGAGCGCGCGGTCTAGTCGATCCTACGCGCCTCTGCGTTCAAAGTTCAGGAGAAAGTTGGCGCGGCACGAGGGGAGAATCCGGTCCCCGCAGGTCGCGTTGGAGATGTGACGTGCGAGGAGTGTCGGGATAGCACTGTGCGGCGAGCGCCCCCGTGCCTCGCCCCGCGCTCCTCTCCTCGCGCCGCCTCCCGCGCGAGTCCGAGCGCCTCCGGCGCGCATCTCCGTGCCTGCGGCGCGCATCTCCGTGCCTGCGGCGCGCATCTCCGTGCCTCCCGCGCCCATCTCTGCGCCTCCCGCGCGCATCCCAGCGCCCCCGGCGCGCATCGCAGCGCCTCCCGCGCGCATCTCCGTGCCTCCCGAGGGCATCCCAGCGCCCCCGCGCGCGCAACTCAGCGTCCCCGCACGCATCGCAGCTCCTCCCGCGCGCATCTCAGCGCCTCCCGCGCGCGCATCTCAGCGCCCCCCGCGCGCATCTCGCGGCGACTCCCGCCGCGGCGAGAACGCGTCCCTCGCGCAAGAAGCTCCGCGCTCACGCGTCGAGTGGGCGCCATCCGCGTGATGCACGTCTCGGCTTGGCCGCATCGCCATCAGGCCCGAGCGCGCCCCTGCCGTGAGCCCCTGCCGGGGCCGCCACGGACTAAAGGCCGAGTGAGTCTCTGCTGCTCACCTCGCTTAGGATCGCGTATCTCCCCGTGCGTTATGTACTTGCATATCCAAGGAACGCTCGCCACGTTCGCCAAATCGCTCGCTCGACCGATGATGGGCGTGACACACCCCCCCCACTCGTTCACGGGAGAACAAGATGCACAGGCAAGGTAGGTTCCTGCTGCTGGCAGCGCTCGCGCTGCTCGCGGCACCACCCGTCGCGTCGGCACAGGAACGCCGCGTGACGGGGTTCATCACCCGGCAGGACACCGGGACCCCGCTCGAAGGAGCGGAGATCTCGGTCGTCGCGCCGACCCGCGGCGCCTCGGCACGCTCCGGCGCCGATGGCCGCTACTCACTCGCCGCCGAGCCGGGGGAAATCCGGCTCCAGGTCCGCGCCATCGGCTTTCGGCGTGTGGAGTTCACCCTTCCCGCGGGACAGAACACCGCGGACTTCCGACTCGCACAGGACGTCTTCAACCTCAGCGAAGTCGTCGTCTCCGGACAGGCGACCACCATCGAACGCCGCAGCGCCACCACCTCGGTCAGCCTCGTGACCGGCGATGAGCTGCAGAAAGTCCCGGTCCCCACCGTCGAGGCGGCGCTCACCGGGAAGATCACCGGCGTCAACCTCCAGACGAACTCGGGGGCACCCGGTGGCGGCATCCAGATGCAGATCCGCGGCAACAACACGATCCTCGGCGGATACGATCCGCTCTTCGTCGTCGACGGCGTGATCTACTCGAACGCCTCGATCCCGAGCGGACGTGGTTACGCCAACGCCGCGGCGAGCGTGACGCAGGAGGCCGACGCGGTCAATCGTCTCGCCGACCTCAATCCCAACGACATCGCCAGCATCGAGGTGCTCAAGGGAGCCTCGGCGTCGTCGATCTATGGTTCGAAGGCGGCGAACGGCGTCGTGGTCATCACCACCACGCGCGGGCAGTCCGGGACACCGCGCTTCAGCCTCACGCAGCGCGCCGGCGTCTTCTCGCCGCTTCGCCTCATGGACTCGCGCCGCTGGTCGCTCGACGACGCGTTGGCCGAGTACGGCGAGGCTGCGCGCCCGTTCTTCGAGGGAAACACCTCGGCGTTCCATGACAACGCGGCGGCGATCTACGACAATCGCAGTCCGTCGTACGAGACCGTGGCCGACGTGAGCGGCGGGAACAACGGCACGCGCTACTTCGTCTCCGGCAACTGGAAGCACGATGAGGGGATCGAGCGCGCAACCGGTGCGACAAAGCAGGGATTGCGGGTGAACGTGGACCAGACGCTTGGCTCCACCGTCGACCTGCGCATCTCGAGCGTGTACGCCCGCAACCAGAACGACCGTGGCTGGAGCAACAACTGCAACAACTATGGCTGCCACGGCTACGCGCTCTCGTACATCCCGAGCTTCGTGGACATCACCAAGCGCAATGCCGACGGGACCTTTCCCGATCCTACCGTCGGTGTGCAGTCGAACCCGATCCAGCTCACCGAGCTCGGGGTGAACGACGAAGAGACGAACCGCTTCACCGGCGGCGCCACCATGGGATGGACGCCCCACGTTGGCGGCGGTCAGACGCTTCGCCTCGTCATGGGCGGAGGGCTCGACGTCTTTGACCAGAAGAACAACGTCTGGTCGCCGAACGACCTCTTCTTCGAGCGCATCCAGTCGCTCCCGGGTGAGGCGATCGAGAGCGGCGGGCGCAGCCGCTTCTTCAACTACAACCTGAATGCCGTGCACTCGATGCCGATCGGCTCGATATCGGCGACGACGTCGGCCGGCTTCCAGTACGAGGACCGGCAGCTCGAGACGTTCCTCATCCGCACGCAGAACCTCCTCCCCGGGCAGCGCAACGTGAACCAGGGGACGAACATCACCGCGAACAACAACCTCACCGCCGAGCGCACCATCGCGCTGTACGCCAGCGAGGAGCTGCATCTCCTGAGCGACCGTCTCCTCCTCCGCGGCGGGCTGCGCGCGGAGCGGAGCAGCGTGATGGGCGACATCGAGAAGTACTACGTCTTCCCGAACGTCTCGACGTCGTATCGCTTCGAGGACCTCTTCGGCGCCGGCAACTCGCTCAAGCTCCGCGCCGCCTACGGCGAAACGGGGAACCAGCCGCTCTTCGGGCAGAAGTTCAGCAACCTCCTCACGCCGACGCTCGGCGGAACACAGGGGCTGGCCGTATCGACCGTCGCCGGCTTTCCCGGTGTAGAGCCGGAGCGCCTCAAGGAGATCGAGGCCGGGGCCGACGGCTCGCTGATGAACGAGCGCTTCACCTACGAGTTCACCTACTTCAACCGCAACACCACGAATCTCCTCCTCAACCGTGTACCGGAACCGTCGTCGGGCTTCTCCACGCAGGTGTTCAACGGCGGGAAGATCGCCAACTGGGGATA
>CAZWVG010000086.1:0-20197 GCA_964637355.1 uncultured Gemmatimonadaceae bacterium | reverse complement strand
GCCTTCTCCGACCTGCGCACCGACCTCAATCACGAGCTGCGCCCCGAGCTGTCGGAGCTGGCGAGCGCCTTCCTCGGCGAGCTCACCGATCACCGCTATTCGGAGTTGGAGCTCGACGATCAGTACAACATCATCGTCCTGGAAGACGGGCAGCCCAAGCCCGTGATCTCAGGGGGCGAGGAAGACCTGGCCAACCTCGTGTTGCGCCTGGCGATCTCGCAGATGATCGCCGAGCGCGCAGGGCAGGCCTTCTCGCTCCTCGTCCTCGACGAGGTCTTCGGCTCGCTCGACGAGGCGCGTCGCCAGAACGTCGTCGCCCTCCTGCGCGGGCTGCAGGATCGCTTCGAGCAGGTCATCCTCATTACGCACATCGACTCGGTGCGCGAGGGACTCGATCGCGTGATCACCGTGGAGTACGACGAGGAGCGCGGAAGCGCGCGCGTGCGCCAGCCCGAACCCGAGCTCGTGGGAAGCGTGGCCGGAGACGGAGACGGCGCGCTTTCGTTCGACGCGGTGGGGGGCGAGGGATGACGACTGCTCCGTGGCGCTCCCTGCGCAACATCAGCGGCCCGCAACCGGCGCGCCTCACCGACATCGACCCGCTCAACCGCGTCTTCAGCGACGCCTTCACCGAGCGCTATCGCCGCGACGGGATGGTGGGCGTTCGCGTGCCGTACCTCAACCCGTCGATCTGGCGCTATGCCATCGAGGATGCGGACGGCGGGGCGATGCTCTGGCGCGACGAGCGCGACGAGATCGTCGCCTTCAATGTCGCGCACCATTCCGGGGTGGAGGGGTGGATGGGACCGCTCGCCGTGCGCCCGGAGTGGCAGGGGAGCGGAGTGGGGAAGGTGATCGTGCAGGCGGGCATCGACTGGCTCCAACGGCAGAATGCCGAAGTGGTCGGGCTCGAGACGATGCCGCGCACCATGGACAACATCGGCTTCTACTCGCGGCTCGGCTTCGTGCCCGGCCGCCTAACGATCACGGTGACGCTCGAGGCGTCGGGGGCCGACCTCCCGGTCCCGTTGCTCGGCGCGCTCCCGCCGCGCGATCGTGCCGACATGGTGGCGCAGTGCCTTGCGCTCACGCGCCATCAGCTCCCCGGCTACGACTTCACGCGCGAACTCCTCCTCACGCTCGAGCTCGGACTCGGCGACGTCGTGCTGCGCGTCGAGCGCGGGACGCTCACCGGCTTCGCCCTCTTTCATGCGGCGCCGCTCGTCGAAGGGAGATCGCGCGAAGAGCTGCGCGTACTCAAGATGGTGCTCGCCCGCGAGGACGACACCACCGGGATGGCGACGCTGCTGACGGGCGCCGCTCGTCAGGCAGGGACGCGTCGCGTGGCAATCCGCGTGCAGGGGGAGTATCTCGGCGCCTTCAGGGCGCTCGTGGCGATGGGAGGTCGCGTGCGCTGGACCGACCTGCGCATGACCATCGCCGGGCTCGAGGAGCAGCGCGCGACGAGCGGGCTCGTGCTCAGCAACTGGGAGATCTGACGCGAGATCTGCGCGCGCGATGGAAGCGGTGCGATCGAGCGGTGCGATCGAGCGGTGCGATCGAGCGGTGCGAGTTCGGCGATCCAGCAACGCGCCCTATCGGTCTGCGCTGAGAGCGCGCCACAAGTCATCAAGGGACTTGATCGCTCAGCTCGCCGTGCAACTTGCCGTGAGACACCCGCCTCCCTGCAAACGATCGTCAGGGTACGCAGCACACCGATATCTCAGGGGGAATTCCGTTACGCCACGTAACCCCGGTGTGTGACACGGCAATGACGAGTTCGTCACTCTTTGCGCGATGTCTTCTTGGACTGCGATGTGCCGCGCACCACGACGCGCCAGATGAGGAGGAAGACGCCCGCCGTGAGGAGGGCGTGCACGTAGCCTGATGCTTCGGTCGTGATCGTGGCAAAGGCCCAGATGATGAGCATGACGATCGCGGCGATGATGCCGAGGTCCATGGACGAATTGACCGGTCAGAGGACGCCCGGTACATTCCGGGCGGATTTCAGGAATTCGGGGCGGAGAGACAGACTTTTTGAGCCGATAAGCTCATCGAAGGGGTTCAACAAACGGGTCGACGTCATGCCCCAGTGCGGGGAAGGCGGAAAGCGCGGTGCGAATCTTATACCTGTCGCTTGGGCTTCAAAAAACCCTCTTCGTTCCCGCTTGGCGAGGCTCCATCACCCGATGGAGCCTCGCCTTGCTTTCCCCCTTATCGCGACTGAAAGATAGGCGAACGTCGGGAACAACCGCAGCGCCCGGCGGCTTCACCCAAGCGGAGAGGGGGAGCGCGACGCCCCTGTCGCGCGAATGCGCCCGCCACGGCGCTGTGCTCGCGCCCAGGTGCCCAGCCGGCTTCGGCGGCGACGTGCCGCTGGCGAGGCTCCCCACACCCCGGACCTTACTGCATGCCGATCGTGACCGTCACGCGGCGCCTGCGCTTCAACGCGGCGCATCGCGTTCACAATCCTGCCCTGAGCGACGCGGAAAACGCCGCACTCTTCGGCAAGTGCAACAACCCCAACTGGCACGGGCACAACTACGCGCTCGAGGTCTCGGTCGAGGGTGAGATCGATCCGGTCTCGGGCTATGTGGTGGATCTGGGGATCGTGCGCGGGATCGTGGAGCGCGAGGTCATCGAGAAGCTCGACCATCGCAACCTCAACCTCGACGTGGACTTCCTGCGGGGGATCAACCCGACGTCGGAAAATCTCGTCGTGGCGATCTGGGGGGTGCTCGAGCCGCACGTGACGCCGGGACGCCTAACGAAGATTCGACTTTGGGAGACGGAGAACAACTATGTCGAGTATGAAGGGCGCTGACTCGGCGCGCCGGAGCAAGCCGTTGGTCGTGCGCGTCGATGCGGCGCGCGCGCTGGATGCGGCGCTGTCCGACGAGGATCGTGCCGAGGAGGCGCGGGGCGACGATGCGCGGGTGCTCGAGTTCGAGAACGTGGTGCGTCGACAGCTGGAACTCCTTGGCGAGGATCCGACGCGCGAGGGACTGGAGCGCACCCCCTCGCGCGTGGCGCGCTCGATGGCCTTCCTCACCCGCGGCTACGGCCAGAAGGTCGAGGACGTCGTGGGCGAGGGAGTCTTCGCCGAGAGCCACGAAAACATGGTGATGGTGCGCGACATCGAGCTCTACTCGATGTGCGAGCATCACATGCTGCCGTTCTTCGGCAAGGCGCACATCGCCTACATCCCCAACGGCAAGATCGTCGGGCTCAGCAAGCTCCCGCGCATCGTCGACATGTTCGCCCGCCGGCTGCAAGTGCAGGAGCGCCTGACGAGCGAGATCGCCGAGGCCATTCGCGACGTCCTCGCCCCGCACGGCGTCGGCGTGGTGATTGAGGCGTATCACCTGTGCATGATGATGCGCGGGGTGGAGAAGCAGAACTCCAAGACGATCACCTCGGCGCTTCTCGGTGTCTTCCGCGACGACGCGCGTACGCGCGACGAATTCCTGCGCCTCGCCCACACGGCGGGGAACGGGCGCTAGGTGACCGCACTCGCAGGCGTCACGGCGCTCGTTACCGGTGCCTCGCGGGGGATCGGACTGGCCACCGCTCGTGCGCTTGCGGCTGACGGTGCGGAACTGGCGCTCATCGCCCGCGGGCGTGCCGCGCTCGCGTCGGCCGTCGCGGCCTGCGGCCCGAGTGCCCGGGCGATTCCCTGCGACCTCACCCGCGAGGATGAAGTCGAACATGCCCTTGCCGAGCTGCAGGCCACGCTTGGGGTGCCGGAGATCCTGGTCAACAACGCCGGCCACTTCGCCATCGGTGCGGTGGGGGTGATGCCTCCCGCCGACGTCGATCGGTTGCTCTCGCTCAACCTGCTCGCGCCATATCGCCTGCTGCACGCGCTCGTTCCGGCGATGCGCGCGCGGGGAAGCGGGCACGTGATCACCATCGGGTCGGTCGCCGACCGCGCGGTCTTTCCGGAGAACGCGGGCTACGCGGCGGCGAAGTACGGGGCGCGCGCGATGCACGAGGTGCTGCGGCAGGAGCTGCGCGGGACTGGGGTGCGCGTCTCGCTCATCTCCCCCGGGCCGGTGGACACGCCGCTCTGGGACGCGATCGATCCCGACAATCGCCCCGGCTTCACTCCGCGCGCGCAGATGCTCGGCGCCGACGCAGTGGCCGACGCGGTGCACTGGGTCGCGACGCGCCCGCCGCAGGTGAACATCGACGAGTTGCGCCTCGCTCGCGCGTGACGCACGTCGAGCGCGAGGCGATCGCAACGCGCTGCGTGGACAGTAGAGGTGCGCGTGTCGATCTTCCCGGTGCAGGCACGACCGTCGCGCGGCCGCGCACCGACCAGAATCTCCCGCATGCACATAGAACTCGTCGACTCCCTGCGCTGTCCCGTGCCGCACGAGGACACCTGGCTGGTGGCGTCGGTGACGCGCTTCGACGGGCGCGACATCGTCGAGGGGGTGCTGGGGTGTCCGAGCTGCCGGCGACACTACGAGGTCCGGCGCGGCGAGGTCGATTTTTCCGGAGGGGAGGGGAGCGACGCTGCGCCGGTCCGTCAGACGCAATCGGCCGCCGCAGCTGAATCCGAGACCGACAGAGGCGTGCGGCTGACGGGCGCCGGAGCCGCGCCGTCAGCGCCGACCGACGAGGACGTGCTGCGCGCCCGCGCACTGCTCGCCCTCGACGAGCCTGGGGGGATCGTCCTGCTCGGCGGCTCGCTCGCCCGCTTCGCCCAGCGTCTGGCCGACGAGGTTCAGGTCGCGACGATCGTTCTCAACGCGCCCGAGTGGTTGTGGCGCGAGGGCGGTGTCCCGTCGGCGATTCGCTCGCGCAACGCCATTCCAGTCGCCGGAGGCGTACTGCGCGCCGTTTGGTTCGACGACGACACAGCGACGCCAGAGTTGCTCGCCGGGGCCGCGCGCGCGCTCCGCCCCGGCGGTCGCCTGATGGCCCCGGCGACAGCGCAGCTTCCGGCGGGAGCTGGTCGGCTCGCGGGCGACGCCGAGCAGTGGGTGGCCGAAGCGACCGCTGCGCCCTCGGCACCGGTGCCGCTGCGGCGGCGTTAGGCAGCCGCCGGATCGCCTGCCGCCTCGCCGGCGACGACTCTCGATACCGCCGCGTCTCGGCGGAGTGGATGGGGCCGCCGTCCCCTTTACGCAGCGTCCTCGTAGAGCGCGTCGATCACCGACTTGTAGCGTTGGTCGATCACGCGCCGCTTTACCTTGAGCGTCGGCGTCATCTCTCCCGACTCGATCGAGAAGTCGTGCTCGAGGAGCGCGATCTTCTTCGGCGTCTCGAAGTGCGCGAGCCCCGTCAGCTGCCCGTTCACTTCCTTCTCCATCTTCGCCTGGATCGTCGGCATCTGGAGGAGCTGGGCACGGTCGGTCCAGATGATCCCCTTGAGCCCGGCCCACTTCTCCAGGTTGTCGTAGTTGGGGACGACGAGGAGGATGGGGAACTTGCGGCGGTCGCCGATCATCACCGCCTGGCTCACGTACTTGTTCGTCTTGATCAGGTTCTCGATCGGTTGCGGGGCAATGTTCTTCCCGCCGGCCGTGACGATGATGTCCTTCTTGCGATCGGTGATGCGGATGTAGCCGTCCTCGATCACCCCGATATCGCCGGTGTGGAACCACCCTTCGGTGTCGATCGCCTCGGCGGTGGCCTCGAGCTTGTTCCAGTACCCTTTCATCACGTGCGGGCCGCGCGTGAGGATCTCTCCGTCAGGTGCAATCTGCACCTCCACGCCGTTCACCGGCTTCCCGATCGTCCCGATGCGGAAGTGGTCGGGGGTGTTGACCCCGATCACCGGCGACGTCTCGGTCAGGCCGTACCCCTCGAGGATCGTGAGCCCGGCGGCATAGAAGAACTTGTTGATCTCGGTCGCGAGCGGCGCCCCGCCCGAGACGAAGTAGCGAAGGCGTCCGCCGGTGCGCTCCTTGAGCTTCGAAAAGACCAGCTTCTGCGCGATCGCGTACTGCATCGCCAGCATCCCGGCAGGCGTGCGCCCCGCGAGGCGCTCGTCGGCCCAACGCTCGGCAACAGCACGCGCCCAGAAGAAGATCCGCTTCTTGAGCCCACTCCCGGAGAGCGCGTTCTCCAGCACGCGGGCGTACATCTTCTCGTACAGGCGCGGAACCGACATCGCGATCGTCGGGCGCACCTCCTGCATGCAGATCGGGACGAGGTCGAACGAATCCACATAGGCGATCGACGTCCCGGTCGCGAAGAACCAGTAGTCGCCGGTGCGCTCGAAGATGTGCGAGAGCGGGAGAAAGGAGAGCGCGACTTCCCCCGATCCCATCGGGATGACATCGCTCGTCCCGCGCACGTTCGACCAGAAGTTGTCGTGCGTCAGCATCACCCCTTTGGGGGCGCCGGTCGTTCCCGATGTGTAGATGATCGTGGCGAGGTCGCCCGGCTGCACGGCGCGCGCCTCCCGCTCCCAGTCGGCCGCCTGCTGCGCACTATCGACCGCCGCGCCGCGCGCTTCCACGTCGGCGAGCGTGAGGTCGGATGTGCTGCGCGCCCCCTCGTCGAAGGCGATGACGTGGCGCAACCCCGGAACCTGCGCGCGGACCGACGCCAGTTTCTCCGCTTGCGTCGCGTTCGACACGAAGACCGCCGTCGCGCCCGAGTCGTTCAGGATGTAGGGAAGCTGCTCGGCGGGGAGCGTGGGGTAGATCGGGACATCGGTCAGCCCGCCTGTCAGGCATCCCCAGTCGGCGAGCGCCCACTCGGGGCGGTTCTCCGAGAGGATGGCCACGCGATCGCCGCGCGCCAGCCCCAGGTCGCGCAGCCCGAGGGCGATGCGCCGCACGCGGTCACGAATCGTGCGGTGCGAGATCGGCTGCCAGCTGTTAGGCGCGACGCGCACCTGCATGGCGTCGGGGCGATCGAATCGCTCCAACGATTCGAAGAACAGCCGAGTGAGCGTCCCCTCGGGGGGGCGGGGGCCTCCGCGTGCGTACATCGCAGACTCCTTCGTGCCCTGGACTGGATCCTGCGACGCCTACTGCTGCGGTCGAACCAGGATGGTGGCGGCTATCGTGTCTCCCTTGAGCGGCGCGCCCCCCAGGGCGGTACGGGCGCGCACGACAAGGGTGTCGGTCGGCGTGCTCCCGGCCGGTATGCGCACCCGAAGCACTCGAAGCGCGAGCCCGGACCCGTCGGTCGTGTCGACCGTCGAGACGCGCCCCACCGTCGTGACCAGAGCGTACGTCGCGGTATCGTCGGGCGCCAGCAGCGTACCCCCGCGATAGAGCTGAAAGGTGACCCGCACCGGACCGACGGTGCTCGTCCCCGAACGCACGGTGAAGCCGATCGAGGCCGTGTCGAGCGACGTCCCCGTGGTCACCGACCGGTAGGCGATCGTGTCGAGGGTGACGCGCGGGGCGATGGAGTCGGGGCGCGGAATCACCGGGAGGCTACGGGCACTGCTCTGAAGCCCGCCGATCGAGGCGTAGAGCTTCGCGGTCCCCGTCGTGTCGCGCGTCGAGACGACCAGGCTCCCATCCTTGATCGACACCAGTGAATCGGTGTTCGTAAACAGGACTTCGGCGTCGGTGATTTCATCGCCGTTGGCGGCGAAGACCCGCGCGTGGAGGCGCGTGACGGCACCGGTCGTGTCGCGCAGCGTGTCGCCCTTCACGATGGAGGGGGCGGGAGGAGCGTCGAACTGGATCGATCCTATCGCCGTCGGGTCGACGCTCAGTTCGATGCAGGCCGCCGTCCCGGCTGCGACGCAGAGGGACGCGAGCCTGGCCCAGCGCCCCCTCACAGGAATCGCTCCGCCAGCAGAGTTGCGAGGTTCACGTAGGCCTGCGATGCCGCATCAGCCGGTGTGCGCAGCACCACCGGCTGTCCCGCCGCAAAGGCCTCGAGTGCCGCCTCGGTGCGGGGGACCATCACGTCGAAGACCATGTTGCGCGGGAGGTGCTCGCGCACATAGTCGGCGACCCGCTGCGAGGAGGCATGTCCGGCTTCGTACATCGTCAGGAGGATTCCATCCAGGGTGAGTTCGCGGTTGCTCTCCACGATCTCCTGAATACCCCGCAGAATCTGGGGGGTCGTCTGCAGCGCGAGCGGTTCGCACTGTAGCGGGACGATGACGTGCTGGCTCGCCTCGAGCACGCGGTGGACGATCGGCCCCAGCCCCGGCGGGGTGTCGACGACCACCACGTCGCAGCGCTCGCGCGCGGTGTGGAGGAGGTCGCGAAGGACCGACGTCTCGGCAATGAGCTGCTGATAGAACGAGTGATCCGACGACTCCGAGACCGATCCCGCCAGCACCACCCGAAGCCAGGGGAGGGCGGTGGGGAGGATGATCTCCCGCAGGTTGCGCTCCCCGTTCAGGTAGTCGGCGAAGCCGTAGGACGGGTGCCCCTTTCGGAGCCCGATCCCGTAGCGGACCGCTCCCTGCGGGTCGACATCGATTACGAGCGTCTTGAGGCCGCGACGAGCGAAGGCGGCCGCGAGGTTCACCGACGTCGTGGTCTTCCCAACCCCCCCCTTCTGACTGACGACCGCGAGGACTCGCCCCACGTCAGCGCTCGATTTCAGGGAACTCGGGAGCCGTCGCCTCGTCCGTCGGGTTGCGCAGCGCCTCGAGGGTGCGCGTCGCGTGCGCGATGTTCTTGGGATCGGCCGACGAGGGGGGAGAGGCGAGGAACGCCTCGAGGTGCTGGATCGCCTCGTCGCGGTCGTTGCGCTTCATGAGGAGAAAGGCGAGACCGTAGTGCGCCGCCGAGAGTCCGGGTTCAATCTCGAGTGCGCGCCGGTAGCACCGGATGGCCTCGTCCATTCGCGAACTGCGCGAATAGGCGATCGCCATGTTGATCAGGATCTTGTGATCCTCGGGTTTTTCGCGCAGGGCGAGGCGATACGACGTGAGGGCAGCTTCGATATCCCCCGACTTCTCGAGGGTGAGCGCCTCACTGAGGTAGTCGAGGCGCCTCGAGTTCTTGTCGCTGCCGCCGCCGGTAAGGCGGCTCCACCATGACATGCGATCGAGGCTTGGCTGAGGGGAATCCGGTGGGTGTGCGCTGACCAGCGTCGGCCCCGGTGCCCGCGCGTCCTTTGGCGCTTCGGGCGCAAAGCTATCGTGCGTCCAGAGCCTGAGCAACCGCAACATCATACGCCCGCGGGTCTTCGCCTCTGCGTCGCGCATCACCAACCGCATCGCGAGCAGCAACACCGGAAGCAACACCGGAAGCAACACCGGAAGCAACACCGGAAGCAACACGGGCAGCAACACGGGCAGCAGCACGAGCAGCAGTAAGAGCGGCATCACCAGTTGCGTCGTCTTGCGCAACGCCGAGTGCAATGCCGGCAGCACCAGCGGAATCGCCCGGGGCATCACCAACTCCCCCAGCTTGGCGTGCTCCGCTAGGTTGCAGGAGCGCGTGCGCGGAACGCGGGCGCGCCTACGAACTACTCGAGGACGGAGTGATGTCGCCGCGACGCTATGAGGTCGATCCCACGAAGGGGCGGTTCGATGTGGAGTGGCCCCTGTTCGGGGAACTGTCGCGCGCCCTCGCGCTCAAGGTCGCGCGCGAGTACGACCCCGAGATCGTGGTCGGGGTCGCGACGGCCGGCGTCATTCCCGGTGCGGTCGTCGCCGCGATCCTGGAGTGCGAATTCCGCTCGATCCTGATCACGCGGCGGGATCACGAACAGGTGCGCGCGACGCCTTCAGTCCTTGGCGCCGCCCCGCAGGAGGTGCGCGGACGCCGAGTCCTCATCGTCGACGAGACCTGCGACAGTGGCGACACGCTGCGGCTGGCGGTCGCGGCGATCGTCAATGCCGGCGCCGCCGAGGTGCGCACCGCGGTCTCGTTCCGCACCGGGAGCTACGAGCCCGACTTCCATGCGCTCGCTACCGAGAGCACGATCGTGCTCCCCTGGGACCGGGAAGTGCTGATCGACGGGGAGCTGGTGCCGAATCCCAAGTACCACGGAATCGACGAGTAACGGCACATCCCCCGGAAAACGACACGGCGCGCGCTCCTCGTTAGGTGCGCGCGCCGCGTTCATCCCGCTGCCACTCGTCAGGCGCAGGCGGTGATCGCGTCCTCGTAGGGGAGGCCGTGGCCCATGTCGTCGTAGATCTGTTCCATCACCGCGGGGCTTCCCACCAGGAAACGGCAGCGCGACGCGCCCGTCGACCGGCACTCCACCTCGAGCACCGCCACCGGCGCGCCTGCCACGCGTCCGAACAGGTCGGCGAACATCCCGGTCGTGAGGTGACAGGAGGGGTGCTCCATGCCCGCCTCGGGGTCCGACTCTCCCCAGTCCTGCGAGTCGAGCGTGGCGACGACGTCGCCGATCGACCCGACGGTGATCCCTCCCCACCCGGCATCGCGGAAGAACTCGCTGGCGCGCGCCTCGAAGGCTTCGACATCGAGCGACTCGGCGGGAATGTCGCTGCGCTCGGCGAGCCAGCGCTTGAACGCTTCCCACATCGCGTCGCCGCCGGCGTATCCGGCTTCCTGCAGGTAGACCGCGGCGTCGGGACCGCCGTCGCGCAGGAGGGCGGTGCGCAGCGTGGCGAGCGAGGCGCGCGTCAGCGCGAGCATGCCATGTCCGATGAGGTCGAGCGGCTGGGGCATAAGTAGTTCCGTGTTGTTAGAGGTCATCTCACGGAGAGTCGACGGCCTCCGGCCGGCGCGGCGCGCCGGCGCGACCGGCGACTGTTCGTGCGATGACGTTTAGCGACCAACTCGCCGAAGCAACTCGGCCTCGTCGATCACCTCGACGCCGAGCGTCTTCGCCTTCTCCAGCTTGCTCCCGGCGGCATCGCCGGCCACGAGAAAACTGGTCTTCTTCGACACGGAGTCCGTGACCCGGGCGCCGGCGCGTTCGAGCATCTCGGACGCTTCGGTCCGGCTCAGGGTCGGGAGCGTGCCAGTGATGACGACCGTGAGCCCCTTGAGGGCACCATCGACCGCCACCGGCTGCGGTTCGGTCATCGTAACCCCGGCCTCGGCCAGCCGGGAGATGAGGGTGACGGCCGCCGGATTCGCCGCGTACTCGACCACCGACTTGGCGATGATCGGGCCGATCCCGTGCACCGCCGCGACTTCGTCCTCCGTGGCGGCGAGGAGCGCCTCCATCGTCCCGAAGTGGCGCGCGAGGAGCTCGGCGGCCCCTTCGCCGACGTGCCGGATGCCGAGCCCGAAGAGCAGTCGGGAGAGGGGCTGCGCCTTCGAGGCGGCAATCGCCTCCACCAGGAGCTGCGCGCTCCGGTCGGCGAATCGCTCGAGGGAGGTGACCTGCTCGGTGGTGAGGGAATACAGGTCGGCGGCGTCGGCCACCATCCCCGCCTCCACCAGCTGCTCGATCCGTGCGTAGGAGAGCCCGCGGATGTCCATCGCCCCGCGCGACGCGAAATGGACCAGCCCCTCGAGCCGGCGCCCGGGGCAGGCGACGTTCGGGCAGTAGATCGCGACCTCCTCGTCGTCGCGCACGACCGGCGTCCCGCAGACCGGGCATTTGGTCGGCATGCGCCACTTCTTCTCGTGTCCGGTGCGCTTCTCCGGGACAGGACCGATCACCTGCGGGATGACCTCCCCGGCGCGCTTGACCTGCACCGTGTCGCCGATGCGCAGGTCCTTCGCGAGGATCAGGTCCTCGTTATGCAGCGTGGCGTACGTCACCGTTGTACCGCCGATCTCCACCGGCTCGAGGACGGCGTACGGATTGAGCGCCCCGGTGCGCCCGACGTTCACCCGTATCTCCAGCAGCTTCGTCTCGGCGATGTCGGGGGCGAACTTCCGCGCGACGGCCCACCGCGGCTCGCGTCCGCCAACCACGCCCAGGTCATCCTGCAGCGCGAGGCGATCGACCTTCACCACGCCCCCATCGATCGCGAAGTTGAGCGTCGCGCGAACCGTATGTTCGAGGCGATGCGCCCACGTCTTCACCTCGGCGAGCGTCGCGCACTTCTGGTGGTGCGGGGCGACGGGGACGCCCCACTCGGCAAGCTGGTCGAGCACCTCGGACTGCGTCGCCACCGGGAGCGTCTCGCCCGGAGCGGGGATCATCGTATAGCCAAAGAAGCGCAGCGGCCGCGTCGCGGTGATCGACGGATCGAGCTGCCGCAGCGACCCCGCCGACGCATTGCGCGGGTTGGCGAAGACCGGCTCGCCATCGCGCACGCGCGCCTCGTTCATGCGCTCGAAGAGGTCGAACGGATAGTAGATCTCCCCGCGCACTTCGATGCGCTTCGGGTGCTTCTTGCCGTGCAGGCGCAGCGGGACGTCGCGCACGGTGCGGATGTTGGGCGTCACGTCCTCGCCGACCGTCCCGTTCCCGCGCGTGGCGCCGGTGACCAGGACTCCCTCCTCGTACACGAGGCTCACCGCCGAGCCATCGATCTTGAGTTCGGCCGAGTAGCCCGAGGCGCGTGCCTCCTCACCCGCCAGCCGCACGATGCGCGCTTCCCACTCTTCCAGCTCTTCATCGTTGAAGGCGTTGGCCAGCGAGAGCATCGGGACGCTGTGCGCGTGCTTGGGGAGTGCGCTGACCGGAGGCGCGCCGACGCGCTGCGTCGGCGAGTCGGGCGTCTGCAGTTCGGGATGTTCGCCCTCCAGCGCTTGCAGCTCGCGAAACAGCTTGTCGTACTCGGCATCGCTCAGCTTGGGGCGATCGAGGACGTAGTATTCGTACGACGCGCGCTCGAGGATGGTGCGCAGTTCGGCGGCGCGCTTGGCGTAGGCGGGCATCCGGGAACGAAGAGGGGAGGGGAACGCGACAGCCTGGGACGGCGAGGCGGCGCACGCGTATCGCGAGCGACGCGGTGACGTCGCCGGAATGAACGCAAAAGAGGGCGCGCCGACAAGCGCCGCCCTCCCTGATGCGTCACGCAGGGACGTGCGTGCTCGCTATCCCTTGGCCTCCTCGCCAAGGACCTGCATGGTGACCGAGACGAGCCGGTCGAGTTCCTCGTCGGACTCGCGCGGGAGGAGCGTCTCGGACCAGCGCTGGTCGTCGCCGTGGGCATAGCGGTCGAGGAGGCGACGCAGGAAGGCGACGAGCGCGATGCGTTCGAGCTCCGCGCGGCGGCGCCACTCCGCCTCGGCGTCCGATGCGCGCTGCACGCGCTCGAAGCGGTGCGCATTGCGGAGTGCGCGCGCCGTGAGGCCGGCGATCACCTCGCAGAAGGCGATGTCGCGTTCGCTGAACGACGGCGCGCCGCGCTCGCTGCGGAGGACGATCGCGCCGATCACCGCGGTGCGCCATCGCATGGGCGCCACGACGATTGATCCGACCTTTCGCGTGTCGAGTGCGTTGCGCACGCTGACCAGTCGCGCGTCGGTGCGAGCATCGGGAATGAAGACTGTCTCCCCGGACTCGAAGGCGTGCGCCAACTCGGGATAGCGGGTGAGGTCCACCACGAGGTCGCCGAGCGTGGGATCCTCGTAGGTCGCCACGAGGCGCGCCTCACGCCGCCCTTCGCCCGCGAGGTAGATCGATGCGCGATCGAGCCCGAACAGCTCGCCGAGTCGTCGCGCGATTCGCTGCAGGATGTCCGCCACCTGCAACGAACTCCCCACCTCGCGCTGGAGATCGACGACCGCCAACAGCTGGTCGCGCTCGCGCGTGACCGCCTCGAGTCGGGCTTGCAGCTGCACGACGTCGAGCGCGCTCTCTTCGGCGGAGTGCGCGTCGGCAGACGCTTCGGGGGCGGTGTGGTCGTCGATCGTGACGGACATTGCGCGGGCGCGACGTGCGCGCGTTGGAACGGGGTGGCGTAGCGAGCTCTCCTGTAGTGACGCGTCAGGCGCGCTCCGGTAATGGCGATTGCACAACGCGCGCGCGCCGCGTGACGAGTGTCACGCGGCGCGTGTGGGCCAGCGAACGTACGGCGGTCAGACGTCGGCGCGCGGGCGGCTGAGGAGGCGATTCACCTCGGCAAGGACCGCGCGGGGCTCGCATGGTTTCGCGAGGTAGCCGTCGCACCCCACTTCCATCGCGCGCTCCCTGTCGCCCGGCATCGCGTGGGCGGTGAGCGCGATGACCGGGATGTGGCTCGTCGCTCCGTCTCGTTTGAGCGTTTGCGTCACTTCCCACCCGTCGATGAGCGGGATCGAGATGTCCATCAGGATGATGTCGGGAAGGTCACGCCGGGCCTTCGCGATTCCTTCCTCGCCATCCAACGCCTCGGTCACGCGAAATCCGTGATGGCGGAGGATGGTCGAATACACGATCCGATTGTCCTCGTTGTCCTCGACGATCAGGACCGTGCGGTCACGCGAATTCATCGCCCCACCTCCGCTGTCACTTGAGTTTCCGCAGCGCCGCTTCGGCTTCGCGCTTGTACTGCGGATCGTTCACGTCGGTGCGCTTGCCATCGATCACGAGCTGGAACTGCGTGCGTGCCTTCTCCTTCTCGCCGACGTCGGCGTAGATGCGGCCGAGGTCGAGGTGGTGCGTGAGCCGTCCCGGATCCACCTCCACCGCCTTCTCCATGTATGACACGGCATCCTTCCAGTTTGCCTCGCCGAACGTCTTTCCGCCTAACACATTGCGCGCGAAGAAACGCTCGAAGCCATTCAAGCGCATCACCTCGGCGTTCCACACGCCGAGCACGTGCAACGCGCCGGGGTGATTGGGATCCAGCTCGAGTGCCCGCAGCGCCTGCGCGCGGATCTCGTTGGCGAACTTGACCCGGTCGCGCACCCCGAGCGTCAGGGCGCGCCGGCCAAGCGCGCGCGCAAGGTGGAAGTGTGCCTCTGGATCGTTAGGGGTTGCCGCAATCGCCCGGCGGGCGTATTGCTCCCCCTTGCGGTACAGCGCGTTGCGCGCATCGGCGTCGGCGGTCTGTTCGCCTACGTCGACTGCCGCCTTCGATGCCTTGCCGAGTGCCTCGCCACTCGTCGAGTCGGCGGCGATCGCCGCCTCATAATGGACGAGCGCGGCAGCGGGATTGAAATTCCGTTCTTCCTGGTCGCCGAGCGAGATGTCTTGCGCGACACTCTGGCCTATCGCGAGAACGGGAAGCAAGATCATGCTGGCGAAGGCCAGTCGGTAAAGGGTTCGTGAATACCACATGAGAGATCGCCACGTCTCCGAAATTGGACGCGCCTCCGCGCGTCGCGGTTGAGGTCGTGGGGGTTTGTGATAATACCCGAAACACGCCAGGTATGCTTGCCCAGCGATTGATCGAACGAAAGCGGGACGGGGGGCGGCTGTCATCGGTGGAGTGGGACGCCCTCGCGCGCGCATACGCGTCCGGCGAAATGACCGACTACCAGATGGGCGCCTTCCTCATGGCGGCGTTCATACGCGGACTGGATCGAAAGGAAGTCGGTGACCTCATGCGCACGATGCAGGCGAGTGGGGCATCGCTCGACCTCTCGCACCTCGCGGCAGGGCGCGTGGACAAACACTCCACCGGTGGCGTCGGCGACAAGGTGTCGCTCGTCCTTGCGCCGCTCGTCGCGTCGCAAGGCGTGGTCGTCCCGATGATGTCGGGACGCGGGCTCGGACACACGGGGGGAACGCTCGACAAGCTCGAGTCGATCGAGGGCTTCCGCACGCGACTCCCGCTCGAACAGGCGCGACGGCAACTCGAGGATCTCGGCTGCGCGCTCATCGGACAGAGCGAAGAGATCGCCCCGCTCGACCGTCGCCTCTATGCGCTGCGCGACGCGACGTGCACGGTCGAGAGCATCCCGCTCATCGCCGCGTCGATCATGAGCAAGAAGCTCGCGGAAGGGCTCACCGGGCTCGTGCTCGACATCAAGCGCGGTTCCGGTTCCTTCATTCCGGAGTTGGAGCGGGGCCTCGAGCTCGCGCGCCTCATGATCGACCTGGGGGCGGAGGCGGGGTGCCCAGTCACCGCGCTGGTGACCGCGATGGACCGACCGCTCGGCCGCGCCTGCGGCAACGCCCTGGAAATGGAGGAGGCTATCCATGCGCTGCATGGCGATGGCCCCCCCGACCTGATGCAGGTAACCTACGCGTTAGGCGCCGAGATGCTCGTGCTCGGCGGCGCGGCCCCCAACCCCGACGTCGCGCGCCGAAAGATGGAGGTCGCGATCTCGAGCGGGCACGCCGCCGAGGCGTTCCAGCGCATCGTGGCCGCGCAGGGGGGAGATCCGCGCGTCGTCGAGGATCCATCACGCCTCCCGCAGGCGAGCGAGGTGGAAATCTTCTCGGCGCGGCGCGCGGGGGTCGTGTCGCGCGTCGAACCGCGCGCCGTTGGGCGCGGCGTGATCGCGCTCGGGGGCGGGCGCACGCACATCGACGACGAGATCGATCACAGCGTAGGCTTCGTGATCCGCGCGCGCCCCGGCGACGTGGTGCGCGTGGGCGAGCCGCTGGCGACGATCTTCGCCCGCGACGAGGCGGGAATTGCCGCCGGCATGGCGTCGTTGGCCGAAGCGTTCGTGATCAGCGACGAGGCCGAGCCTCCGCTCCCGCTGGTGTCGCATCGCGTCTCCCGCGCCGGCGTGGAGCCTTACGAAGGTGAACCTTGGGTTCGTACGTCGGAGTTCCCGGTTTTCGTCGAGCCACGGTAACGAGGCCCTGACCGGGTCGCGCGGCGCGGCGTCGCGTCGCGCGGGCTTCACCCACAGCGCGTCACTCGCCATGTTTCCGACGGGCTCGCGCACGTGCAGACGCAGATGCAGGCGCACGTGGACTTCGCTGACTTCGTTCCGAGGACGCCATGGACATCGACATGAAGAAGTACGGGAAGCTCGCGTCGCTCGGCGCGCTGGGGGTGGCCGCAGGATGCGTCGCGCTCTACGCGCTCATTGCCTGGGGCTCGACGCCGACGCCGACCGGCGGCATTGACCGCGTGCATGCGACGATCGCCTACATCGGCGCGGCGATTCCGATCGGTGCAATACTCGCCGTGCACGTGGCGTACGCGCGCATCCTCTCCGCGTACGTCAAGGACAACACGTAGGCAACGACCGAGGGCGGCGTCGCGGATCGCTGCAGACGCCGCCCCCTGGTGCCTACTGCCCGCCGAGCGCGAACGAGAGACCGATCCCGAACGTCGTCTTGTAGCCGTCCTTGAGCGGGATCGTAATCGTTGGACGCACTGAGACAGCGTCGGTGAGGACGATCCCGAGTCCGCCGCCGAGCAAGCCGATGGTGTCGTTGCTCGACGCCGACACACCGTTGTAGTCGCTCGAGAAGCGGCTATAGCGCACCTGCAGCGAGCCGAACGGAATCAGGCGCATCGAGGTCGACGAGCCGAGGTTCGCGCCGATCGCCAGGCCGGCCTGCCCTAACGTGGTGTGCGACTTGAGCGCCGTACCGCCGTCGGGATTCGACGTGTATCCGAGCGTACCCACTGGGCACACCGAGACGTTGTGGCTCTCGCCGACGTCGTACGAAAGTCCGACGTCGCCGTAGATGCCCTTCCCGGTGCCATCGATACCGTCCACGGAGGTGAGCTGACCGGCGATGCCGGCAAAGGCGATCGAGGAGCCGAATCCGAAGCGACCGTCATAGCTCTTCACGTGATCGGCGAATTGCGCCGTGACGGTGATGTTGGTCGGATGGGTCGTCAGCGACTGCAGACCGAGACAGGACTGCGCCGACGCGCCGGCGACGGGAATGAGGGCAGCGGCCACGAGGCCCGTGATCAAATGGCGATGCATGCGAGCAATCTCCTGCTTCGCGGTTGATGTCGAATCCACACGGCCAACGCGGCCGGACGTGAGGGGTAGATAGTCCGGATGCGCTCGGCGTCGCAAGGCACCATTAGGTACAGCTCGGCATCGTCCATGAGGGGTACGGTGTGCGCTTCGTCACCGATGTCTCGTCAGGCAGTCGCGCAAAGCGCGCTGGCGCGGATCAGGATCGGCGCGTCCCCTACGTGCGTCGCGTACGTGCGTCCTCTTCGCGCGTCCTCTTCGCGCGTCCTCTTCACGCGTCCTCTTCACGCGTCCTCTGCCCGCGTCGCCAGCGCGAAGGCTCTCGTCCTGCTTCGCCTCAACCGATCAGGAGATCCAGGTCCCGATCGCGACGCCGAGGAAGGTGAGAATCATCGCACCGACGGCAGCGAAGCTCACGAGGATGATGGTCGCGCGCGCGACGGCGACGCCGATGCGACCCGCGCCGCTCGTATTGTCCACCCGATCCACCATCCCCCACGCCCCAAACGCCGAGAGCAGGATGAGGGGCGGGATGGCGCGCGACCATAACGAGACCGCCAGCACGAGTACGCCGGCTCCCACCAACCCGACGATGACGCAGAGAGCGAGGACCGTGTCGGGCGTTCCTCGTACGAGCGATGTCACCAGCGTGCCGAGCGTCGGCTCGGCATTCGTGGCCGGCGTTGCGGGAGTCGGCGGCGCGTAGTTCTGCGCGGCGTCGTCGGCGGGGAGGGGCTCGGTCGACATGTTGATCTGTCCGGAGCGAGGCGCCCGGTATGCGCCGTATGAGAGTCGGGGCATCGACGTTCATGCGCCGATGCCCCGCCAGTCAAGATCTACACGTCGAGATTGCTCACGAAACGCGCGTTCTTCTCGATGAAGACCTTTCGGGGTTCGACCTCGTCGCCCATGAGCTCCTGGAAGATCTGGTCTGCCTGCACCGCGTCATCGACGCTGACGCGCATGAGCGTGCGGCGCTCGGGATCCATCGTCGTGTCCCAGAGCTGCTCCTTGTTCATCTCGCCCAGCCCCTTGTAGCGCTGGATGTTCACCGAATTGCGCTCCGACCCGCCGAGTCGCTCGGTGTAGGTCTCGCGCTCCTTCTCATCGTACGCGTAGAACTCCTGCTTCCCCTTCGCGACGCGATAGAGCGGCGGCTGGGCGATGTACATGAAGCCCGCCTCGATCAGCTCGCGCATCTGCCGGAAGAAGAAGGTGAGCAGGAGCGTGCGGATGTGTGCGCCGTCCACGTCGGCGTCGGTCATGATGATGATCTTGTGGTAGCGCGCCTTCTCGATCTCGAACTCTTCCTTGATCCCGCTCCCGATCGCGGTGATGATCGTGCGGATTTCCTCGTTGGAGAGGACCTTGTCGATGCGTGCCTTCTCCACGTTGATGATCTTGCCGCGGAGCGGAAGGATCGCCTGGAACTCGCGGTTGCGCCCCTGCTTGGCAGAGCCGCCCGCCGAGTCGCCCTCGACGAGGAAAAGTTCGCACAGCGCCGGATCGGAGAGCGAGCAGTCAGCGAGCTTGCCGGGAAGGGTGCCGACATCGAGCGCCGACTTCTTGCGCGTGAGGTCGCGCGCCTTGCGCGCCGCCTCGCGTGCCCGCGCCGCCGACACGGCCTTCTCGAGGATGATGTTGGCGGTGCGCGGATGCTCGTCCAGGTACGCGGCGAGCCAGTCGTTCACGACCGTCTTCACCGCCGACTCGGCTTCTGAATTCCCGAGTTTGGTCTTGGTCTGCCCCTCGAACTGCGGTTCGCGCACCTTGACCGAGATGACCGCCGTGAGCCCTTCGCGCGCGTCGTCGCCGGAGAGGGAGAAGTCTGCCTTCTTGAGGAAGTTTCCCTTCTGGGCGAAGGCGTTGACGGTGCGCGTGAGCGCGGCCTTGAAGCCGGTGAGGTGCGCTCCCCCTTCGTGCGTGTTGATGTTGTTGACGAAGGTGAAGACGTTCTCGTTGTAGCCGTCGTTGTACTGGAGCGCGATCTCGATCCCGATGTCGTCCTTCTCGGTGTCGACGTAGATGACCTCGGGATGCAACGCCTTCTTGTTGGCGTTGAGGTGCTTCACCATCTCCTGCAATCCGCCCTTGGCGTGGAACGTCTCTTCCTTCGGCTCGTCGCCGCGCTCATCGCGCAGGTTGATGGTCACGCCCTTGTTGAGGAACGACAATTCGCGGAGGCGGTTGGCCAACGTCGCGTAGTCGTAATGCAGCTCGGTAAAGATCTCGGCGTCGGGCTTGAAGAAGATCTTCGTCCCCGTCTCCTTCTCCTTCACCTTGCCAAGGAGCTTGAGCGGGGTCGTGGTCGTGCCGCGGCGGAAGTCCATGTAGTGCTCCTTCCCGCCACGCTTGACCCAGACCTTGAGCGTTTCGGAGAGCGCGTTCACGACCGACACGCCGACGCCGTGCAGTCCGCCGGAGACCTTGTACGAGTTCTTGTCGAACTTGCCGCCGGCGTGGAGCACCGTCATCGCCAGCTCGAGCCCCGGCATCTTCTCCGTGGGATGCATGTCGACCGGGATGCCGCGCCCGTTGTCCTCGACCGTGATCGAGTCGTCGGCGTGGATGATGACCGAGATCTCGTCGCAGAAGCCGGC